>NZ_JARVXN010000019.1:0-225939 GCF_048957715.1 Mitsuaria sp. CC2
GAGCTGCGTCCCAACACCGTGGTGAGCTTCCTGTCGCAGCGCCGCGAGCTGCTGGACGAGGCCTTCGCCGGTGACATCATCGGCATCCCCAACCACGGCGTGCTGCAGCTCGGCGACACGATCACCGAGGGCGAGGCGCTGCAGTACACCGGCCTGCCCTTCTTCGCGCCGGAAATGTTCCGGTCGGTGGAAGTCGCGGACCCGCTCAAAACCAAGCAGCTGCGCGAGGGCCTGCGCCAGCTCGGTGAGGAGGGCGCGATCCAGGTCTTCCGCCCCGAGGCCGGCAGCGTGCTGCTGCTGGGCGCGGTCGGCCAGCTGCAGTTCGAGGTCGTCGCGCACCGGCTGGAGCACGAGTACGGCGTCAAGGCCCGCGTCATGCCCGCGCGCTACAACGTGGCGCGCTGGGTGACCTGCGACGAGGCCGACGGCGGCGAGAAGGAACTGCGCCGCTTCATCGACCACAACGCGCACCGGGTCGCGTGGGACGCGGTGAACGCGCCGACGGTGCTGCTCGAGTACGCCGGCGAACTCCGCGCGATGCAGGAGAACTGGCCCAAGATCAAGTTCCATGCGCTGCGCGAGCACGCCGGCCTGGTCTTCCAGAAGCAGATGGACGCCTGAGGCGCCCCTCCTGACGGCGGCGGGCCGTGACCTTGTTGGCGTTCTTGCTGGCGTTTTCCGACGACACCGTTGTCGTCCTGTCACCGCCCCTTCCTACACTGCCGCGATGCCCCACGAGATCCTGCCCCTGCCGGAGCGCCGTCTGTGCTGCCTCCTGCTGGCGGCGGGCCTGCTGCCGGGCGCCCTGCCCGCGGCGATGGCCTCGACGGCGCCGCGCCCGCCGGGGCGCGCGGGAGCGGGCGAGCTGGTCGCCTTCACCGAGAACCTGCCGCCGCTGAACCACGCCGAGAACGGCGAGGCACGCGGCTTCAGCACCGAGCTGCTGAATCTGATGGCGGCGGAAGCGGGCCTGCCGCTGCGCGTGCAGGTGCTGCCGTGGCAGCGGTCGGTGCAGGAAGCGGCGCGGCGCGCGGACAGCGTGCTGTTCTCGCTGACACGCACCCCCGAGCGCGAGACCCAGTACCGCTGGGTCGGGCCGATCAGTCCGCGGCGCATCCTCGTCTACCGCCTGAACCACCGCACGGACGTGCGCCCCCAGAGCCTGAAGGAGCTGAAAGGCCTGCGCGTGGGCGTGACGCGCGATTCCGCCGCAGGGCGGCAGTTGATCGCGGACGGCTTGCGGCCCGAGGTGGAGTTGGAACTCGCCACCGATGACGCGACCAACCTGCGCAAGCTGCTGGCCGGCCGCATGGACCTGATCGTGATGCTGGACTGGGCCGCGGCCTGGCATCTGCGCGAGCTGAAGCTGCCCTACGCGACCTTGACCCCGGTACTGCCGATGGACGTCGACAAGTCCTACTGGTACGGCCTGCCGGCGGACAGCGATCCGGCGCTCGCGCGGCGGCTGCAGGCCGCGCTGGACCGCATCAGGCGGGATGGGCGCTACGAGCGGCTGCGGCAGCACTACTTCGATTGAGCGTCGACGTCCCGGGCAGGCAACCCAGGGCCACCAGCGAGCGCTCGACCGCGACATCGAGCGGCGTGTGCGGGACCCCTCCGACGTCGGCCAGTTCGGCGGCCAGGCGCGCTTCCCCCAGGCGCAGCGGCTGGCGCCAGAGGTAGCGCATCTCCGCCAGTTCACGGAACAACGGCACCACCGGCTGCGCCAGGCGCACGGCCCACCAGGGGAAGCGCGTGAGCCGCGCCTGCACGCCGGTGCGTCGCTGCACGACGCGGCGGATCGCCTCCACCATCTGACGACCGTCGGCATCCCAATGGCCGGCGAAGTGGAAACGCGCGAAGGCAGGCAGCGTTCCGCAGCGCTCGATCAGCGCGACCATCGCCGTCGCAACGTCGGGCAGATAGGCCCATTGGTGACCGACGCCGTCCGTGCCGATCTGCTGGATCTTCGCCACCGGCTGGCCAGGCGTCACGAGGCCCTGCGAGAACCAGCTGTTCGCCGCGTCCGGTCCGAAGTAGTCCCCGGCGCGCAGCACGACGGCGCGGAAGTCGCCGCGCTCGGCGCCTGCCTGCAGGCGGCGTTCCATCTCTGCCCGGATCGCGCCCTTGCGGGTCACGGGACGCTGCGGCGAGTCCTCCGCCGGGTGCGGCATCGCGTCAGGCCCGAAGTTGTAGACCGTCCCAGGCAGCACGATGGTCGCGCCCCGCGCCTTGGCCGCGGCGATCGTGTTGTCGAGCATCGGCAGCACCAGCTCGCTCCAGCGGCGGTAACCGGGTGGATTCACGGCATGGACGATCACGCTGCAGCCCTGGGCGGCGCGCTGCACGTCCTCGGCGACGAGCGCGTCGCCGCGCAGCCATTGCAGGCCGTCGCGGTGTTCGGATTCGCTGGCCAGCCCGCGCTTGAGCGCCCGCACCGTCCAGCCCGCATCGCGCAGGGCGCGCGCCACCGCGCCGCCGATGCCGCCGCTTGCACCGAGCACCAGCGCCGTCCGCCGCGCCACCGCCGTCATCGCGGCCAGCACACCGATCGCATCCATCGAAGTCATCGCATCCATCGTCAGCTCCTGCTGGACCGCCGGGGTCCTGTTGAAGGCATGGGATGGATTCTGGAAAGAAGCGGCTTTCCTGGAAATTACCGAGCATGAGCGAGCGGCTATACATTTCTGTATGGCCTCGAAGCGTGCTCCCGAATCTGCGGATAACGCCGCATCCAGTCCGTCGTCGAGTGCGGCCATCGCCTGGGAGTGGTATCGCTCCTTCCTCGGCGTGCTGCGGGAAGGCTCGCTGTCAGGTGCCGCCCGGGCGCTGGACCTGACGCAACCGACGGTCGGCCGGCACGTGGCGGCCCTGGAAGCCCAGGTGGGGCAGTCGCTGTTCGTGCGGACGCCCGCCGGCCTGCTGCCCACGGAGGCAGCACTGGCGCTGCGCCCCTATGCGGAGGCCATGGACAGCACGGCGGCCGCGCTGGAGCGCACCGCGCGCAGCCACGGCGATGGCGTACGCGGCATCGTGCGGGTGACGGCCAGCGAGGTCGTCGGCGTGGAAGTGTTGCCGCCGATGCTCGCTGAATTGCGCGAGCGCCATCCGGCCTTGATCGTCGAGCTGGTGCTGAGCAACCGCGTGCAGGATCTGCTTCGACGCGAGGCCGACATCGCGATCCGCATGACCCCGCCGAAGCAGGAGCAGCTGATCGCGCGACGCATCGGCGTGATCGAGGTCGGTCTGCATGCGCACGAGCGCTACCTGGCGGCGCGCGGAGCGCCGGATTCGGTGAACGCGCTGGTGGCCGACGGCCACACGCTGATCGGCTACGACCAGCCGGCGCCCTACGTCCGCGAACTGGCGCGGCGCTATCCGGTGATGGTGCCGGAGCACTTCGCGCTGCGCACCGACAGCGACCTCGCCCATCTCGCGTTGATCCGCGCGGGCGCGGGACTGGGGCTGTGCCAGGTCGCGCTCGCGCAGCGCGATCCCGCGCTGCGTCGCGTGCTGGAGACTGAGCTCAGCATCCCGCTGGAGACCTGGGTCACGATGCACGAAGACCTGCGGGACAGTCCGCGGTGCCGGGCGGTGTTCGATGCGCTGGTCGCCGGTCTCGAACGTCACGTCGAGGCCAGCGCCCGCTCCCGCTGAATCATCGGCTCACGGCTTGATGCTGTAGTTCGCTGGCACCCAGCGATAGCCCTTGCCGTCCGCGGCGATGTGCCCGAGGCCCGGGAAGGACACATGCGCGATCGCGACCCAGTAGCCGTTCTTCGCCGCATCGGCGTAGGCCTTCCGGCGCTGCGGCATCGCCCGCTTCGAATCGCTGTCGAAGTTGATCGTCACCGACGGATCCGGGAACTGGACCGCCGCGACGTGCATCAGGTCGCCCCACACCGCCAGCTTCTGGCCCTGGCTCTCCACCATGTAGACCGTGTGCCCCGGCGTGTGTCCGTAGGCCGCGTGCGTGCGGATGCCCGGCACGAGTTCGGTCTCGCCGCTGAACGTCTTCAGGCGGCCCGCGTCCTGGTAAGGCTTCAATGCGGCGATGGCGGCGGGGAAGAAGTCCTTGTGCGCCGGATCCTTGGCCGCGTTGTCGGCGTTCAGCCAGAACGCGGCCTCTTGCTGGTCCATGCGGACCACGGCGTTCGGGAACACCGTCTGTCCGTCCTTCGTCAGGCCGGCGGCATGGTCCGGATGCAGATGGGTGATGTAGACCTCGTCGACCTGCTCCGGCTGGTAACCCGCCGCCTTGAGGTTCGCGAGCAGCTTGCCCGTCGTCGGCCCGAACGCGCCGTTGGCGCCCGTGTCGATCAGCACCAGCTTGGTGCCGGTGTTGATCAGGTAGCCGTTGATCGAGGTCTCGACCGGCGGCTTGAGATAGTTCTTGCCGAGCGCCTTCACCACCGTGCCGGGCTTGGCCTTGTCCATCAGCTGGTCGACCGGCAGATCGACCGTGCCGTCGCTCAGCGCGGTGATCTCGAAGTCGCCCAGCATCAGCCGGTAGTAGCCCGGCGCCTGCGTCTTCACCTGCGGCGCGGCGGCCTGCACGCCGGCCGCGGCCAGTGCGATCGCGAGGCCGAGCGCGGCGAATTTTCCGGAACGGATCATGGGAAACCTCCTGTGCATGTCGTGCATGTGTTCGAGCAGGCGCGCAGCATAGCCACGCCGCACGCGGAGCACCCGACCCGATAGGAAGAGGCACCGTTCTCCCGCAGGAGATTCCGGTGACACGCGCTCGTCAAGACGGCGTTGTGGCATGTCCTGGCCCCCACAAAAAAGGCACCCCGTCGGCGGCCTGCGTCAGCCTCGTGAAAGACAGGTGCGGCGTCATGTGGAACCCCCACGCCGCTGCGTCCACAGAGGCCCGAGGGTTAGCCCTTGCGCAATGCTGCGTAAAGGGTTTTACGCTGTCGAGGGTCCCCGCCAGGGACCCTATATTCCTGGCTCCACTACAGAGGCACCGGACCACCGGCGCCCACCCTTGCGCCGATGAGCAACCTCATCCTGGAGACACGCAAATTGACCAAGGAGTTCAAGGGCTTCACCGCCGTGGACTCGGTCGACCTGCAAGTGCAGCGCGGGCATATCCACGCGCTGATCGGCCCCAACGGCGCCGGCAAGACCACCTGCTTCAACCTGCTCACCAAGTTCCTGACGCCGACCCGCGGAGAGATCTTCTTCAACGGTGTCGACATCACCGGCGAGAAGCCCGCGCAGATCGCGCGCCGCGGCGTGATCCGCTCGTTCCAGATCAGCGCCGTGTTCCCGCACCTGACGGTGCTGGAGAACGTCCGCATCGGCCTGCAGCGCTTCACCGGCACGAGCTACCACTTCTGGAAAGGCCTGGGCGGTCTGTCGACGCTTGATGGCCGCGCACTGGAACTCCTGGAACTCGTCGACCTGCGCGACATGGCCGCGCTGCGCGCCGCCGACCTGCCCTACGGCCGCAAGCGCGCGCTGGAGATCGCCACGACGATGGCGATGGAACCCGAACTGATGCTGCTGGACGAGCCGACGCAGGGCATGGGCCACGAGGACGTGGACCGTGTCACCGCGCTGATCAAGCGCGTCGCCGAAGGACGCACCGTGCTGATGGTGGAACACAACATGAAGGTGATCAGCAGCATCGCCGACCGCATCACCGTGCTGGCCCGCGGCGCCGTGCTGGCCGAGGGCGACTACGCCACGGTCTCCCGCCATCCGAAGGTGCTGGAGGCCTACATGGGCTCCGAAGCCACCGAACTCCAGGGAGCCCATTGATGGCTTACGCCCTGGAGATCAAGGGCCTTCAAGCCTGGTACGGCGAGAGCCACATCCTGCACGGCATCGATCTGGCGATCCCGCAGGGTCAGGTGTTGACGCTGCTGGGCCGCAACGGCGCCGGCCGCACGACGACGCTGCGCGCCATCATGGGCCTGACCGACCGCCGCAGCGGATCGATCAAGGTCCACGGCCAGGAGAGCATCACGCTGCCGACGCATCGCATCGCGCGGCTCGGCCTGGGCTACTGCCCGGAGGAGCGCGGCATCTTCGCCTCGCTCAGCACGGAAGAGAACCTGCGCCTGCCGCCGGTGTTCAAGAGCGGCCGCGGCAAGGTCATGTCCGAGGACGAGATCTACGCGATGTTCCCCAACCTCGCCGAGCGCCGCCACAGCCCGGGCACGCGGCTGTCCGGCGGCGAGCAGCAGATGCTGGCCGTGGCCCGCATCCTGCGCACCGGCGCGGACATCCTGCTGCTGGACGAGATCTCCGAGGGCCTGGCCCCGGTCATCGTCCAGGCGCTGGCCCGCATGATCACCGCGCTGAAGGCGCAGGGCTTCACCATCGTGATGGTGGAGCAGAACTTCCGGTTCGCCGCGCCGCTGGCGGATCACTTCGTCGTGATGGAGCACGGCCAGGTGGTCGAATCCTTCAGCGCCGCGCAGCTCGACAGCAAGCGCGCGCTGCTCGACGAGCTGCTGAGCGTGTGACGGACACGCGCCGCCGCACACGATTCCGAGAACCTATCTTTCGATACCGACGAACGACATCCATTTCCGAGCTTCGAGTCTGAAACCCGCATGGGCCCGTTGAGGCCGTTAGAACAAGGAGACAAGCGATGAAGACGACCCTCAAAAGCATTGCCCTGGCCTCGGTGCTGGCCTGCGGCGCCATCGGCGCGCAGGCGCAGATTTCCGGCGACACCATCAAGATCGGCATCATCACCGACATGTCGAGCGTCTACGCCGACATCGACGGCGCCGGAGGCGTCGAGGCGATCCGCATGGCCATCGCCGACGCGAAGGGCATGGCCGCCGGCAAGAAGATCGAGCTGGTCTTCGCCGACCACCAGAACAAGGCCGACGTCGCCGCCTCCAAGGCGCGCGAGTGGTTCGACACGCAAGGCCTGGACCTGCTGATCGGCGGCACCAACTCCGGCACGAGCCTGGCGATGGCCAAGGTCGCGGCGGAGAAGAAGAAGCCCTTCATCTCGATCGGCGCCGGCACCTCGCGCCTGACCAACGAGGAATGCACGCCCTACACCATCCACTACGCCTACGACACGGTGGCCCTGGCCAACGGCACGGGCGCGGCGGTGACCAAGTCGGGCGGCAAGACCTGGTACTTCCTGACGGCGGACTACGCCTTCGGCACTTCGCTGCAGGCCGACACCTCGGCGGTGGTGGCCAAGTCCGGCGGCCAGGTGCTGGGCGCGGTGAAGCATCCGCTGAACGCGAGCGACTTCTCCTCCTTCCTGCTGCAGGCGCAGAGCTCCAAGGCGCAGATCCTGGGCCTGGCCAACGCGGGCGGCGACACCATCAACGCGGTGAAGGCGGCCAACGAGTTCGGCATCACCAAGACGATGAAGCTGGCCGGCCTGCTCATGTTCATCAACGACGTGCACTCGCTGGGCCTGAAGACCACCGAGGGCATGTACCTGACCGACAGCTGGTACTGGAACCAGAGCCCTGAGGCGCGCGCCTGGTCGCGCCGCTTCTTCGAGAAGATGAAGCGCATGCCGTCGTCGCTGCAGGCGGCGGACTACTCGGCGGTGTCGCATTACCTGAAGGCGGTCGAGGCGACCAAGTCCGACGACGGCGACAAGTTGATGGCGCAGATGAAGGCCACGCCGGTCAACGACTTCTACACGAAGGCCACGATCCGCAAGGAGGACGGCCGCGCCGTCCACGACATGTTCCTGCTGCAGGTGAAGACGCCGAAGGAGTCCGCCGAGCCGTGGGACTACTTCAAGGTCGTGACCCGCATCTCGGGCGAGGACGCGTTCACCAAGCTGGCCGATTCGAAGTGCCCGCTGGTCAAGAAGTGAGCTGAGGCCGGAGACACCGCATGACCGATTTCTTTGGCGTCCCGTTGCCGGCGCTGCTCGGCCAGCTCCTGCTGGGGCTGGTGAACGGCTCGTTCTACGCGATGCTGTCGCTGGGGCTTGCGGTGATCTTCGGCATGCTGAACATCATCAACTTCGCCCACGGCGCGCTCTACATGATGGGCGCATTCCTGGCGTGGATGGGGTTGGAGTACTTCGGCATCAACTACTGGGCGATGCTGCTGATCGCGCCGCTGATCGTGGGCGTGTTCGGCCTGGTGATCGAGCGGCTGCTGCTGCAGTGGCTCTACAAGCTGGACCACCTCTACGGCCTGCTGCTGACCTTCGGGCTGACGCTGGTGATCGAGGGGGTGTTCCGCTCCTTCTTCGGCGTCGGCGGGCAGCCGTACGCGGCGCCTGAGGCGCTGTCGGGCGCGACCAACCTGGGCTTCATGATCCTGCCGAACTACCGGGCCTGGGTGGTGGTGGCCTCGCTGGTGGTGTGCCTGGGCGTGTGGGTGCTGATCGAGAAGACCTCGCTGGGCGCCACGCTGCGCGCCGGCACCGAGAACCCGAAGCTGGTGCAGGCCTTCGGCGTCAACGTGCCGCGGCTGGTGACGCTGACCTACGCCGGCGGCGTGGCGCTGGCGGGCTTCGCCGGCGTGCTGGCCGCGCCCATCCTGCAGGTGAATGCGCTGATGGGCTCCAACCTGATCATCGTCGTCTTTGCGGTGGTGGTGATCGGGGGCATGGGCTCCATCC
The DNA here is from genome assembly GCF_048957715.1 of Mitsuaria sp. CC2. NCBI lineage: Bacteria > Pseudomonadati > Pseudomonadota > Betaproteobacteria > Burkholderiales > Sphaerotilaceae > Roseateles > Mitsuaria sp. CC2. The sequence continues at coordinate 8,576 of NZ_JARVXN010000019.1, forward strand.
TGGGCTCCATCCTGACCGGCCTCGGGCTGGGCGTCGTCGAGGGCCTGACCAAGGTCTTCTATCCGGAGGCGTCCAACACGGTGGTGTTCGTCGTCATGGCCCTGGTCCTGCTGGTGCGTCCCGCCGGCCTGTTCGGCAAAGAGAAATGAACAAGAAACCGCTGGGCTACGGCGCCCTGTTCATCGCCATCGCGCTGCTGCCCTTCCTGGGCGTGTATCCGATCTTCGCGATGAAGGTGATGTGCTACGCGCTGTTCGCGTGCGCCTTCAACCTGCTGATCGGCTTCACCGGGCTGCTGAGCTTCGGCCATGCGGCCTTCCTCGGCGCCGCGGCCTATGCCGCGGGGCACGCGATGAAGGTCTGGGGCTTCCCGCCGCTGGTGGGCATCGCGTTCGGCACGCTGATGGCGGCGGTTGCGGGGCTGGTGTTCGGGCTGCTGGCGATCCGGCGTTCGGGGATCTACTTCTCGATGATCACGCTGGCGCTGGCGCAGATGCTGTTCTTCTACTTCCTCCAGGCGCCGTTCACCGGCGGCGAGGACGGCCTGCAGTCGGTGCCGCGCGGCAGCCTGCTGGGCATCAACCTGGAGAGCGACAGCGCGCTGTACTACCTGGTGCTGGCGATCTTCATCTTCGGCTTCTGGCTGATCTACCGGACGGTGCACTCGCCCTTCGGACAGGTGCTGACGTCCATCCGCGAGAACGAGGCGCGGGCCACCTCGCTGGGCTACGACGCGGCGCGGTTCAAGCTGATGGCCTTCGTGCTGTCGGCGGCGCTGGCCGGGCTGGCGGGCGCGACCAAGACCCTGGTGCTGGGCTTCGCGACGCTGACCGACGCGATCTGGACGACGTCCGGCCTGGTGATCCTGATGACGCTGGTGGGCGGCATGGGGACGATGGTGGGGCCGATCGTCGGGGCGCTGGTGATCATCGCCCTGGAGAACAAGATCGGCGACCTGGGACAGTGGCTGGCCAGCCTGACCGGCATCCAGTGGTTCGGCGGCCTGGGCGAATCGGTCAGCCTGGTCACCGGGCTGATCTTCATCGTCTGCGTGCTGGCGTTCCGGCGCGGGCTGGTGGGCGAAGCGGGGGCCTTGTGGGAGCGGATCCGGAAGACCTGAACGCTTGACTGTCCGCGACGCGCATGGCCGCGCGCATGGTGACGAACAGGAGCGCACCGGGCATCGTCACGGCGCGACAATGAGCGTCATGACCTCCGCAGCCCCCGCTCCCGCCGCGCCGTCGCGTCTGTCGCTCTACTTGAACCTGATCCGCTGGGACCGCCCGGCGGGCACCTACCTGCTGCTGTGGCCGACACTGGCCGCGCTGTGGATGGCCGCCGACGGCTGGCCGGGCTGGCACCTGCTGCTGGTCTTCACGATCGGCACTTTCCTGATGCGAAGCGCGGGCTGCGCCGTCAACGACGTCGCCGACCGGGACTTCGACAAGCACGTGAAGCGCACCGCGCAGCGGCCGGTGACCTCGGGACTGATCTCCGTGAAGCAGGCGCTCGTGCTCGGCGCCGCGCTGGCGCTGATCGCCTTCGCGCTCGTGCTGACGACCAATCCGCCGACCATCCTGCTGTCGTTCGCCGCCCTGGCGGTGACCATCCTCTACCCGTTCACCAAGCGCTGGGTCTCGATGCCTCAGGCGGTGCTGGGCGTGGCGTTCTCCTTCGGGATCCCGATGGCGTTCTCCGCGGCGCTTGGCGGCCGCGAGTGGAGCCTGCAGGCGATCTCCGCCTCGGTCCCGCTGGCCGCCTGGGGGCTGCTGCTCGCCAACCTGTTCTGGGTGCTGGCCTACGACACCGAGTACGCCATGGTCGACCGCGACGACGACATCCGCATCGGCATCAAGACCTCCGCGCTGACGCTGGGGCGCTTCGACGTCATCGGCGTGATGGCGTTCTACGTCGCGTTCCTCACGCTGTGGGCCACGCTGGGACTGCGGCTGGGCATGGGCCACTGGTTCCTGGCCGGGCTCGGAATCGCGGCGGCACAGGTCGTCTGGCACTACACGCTGATCAAGGACCGCAGCCGGGACGGCTGCTTCAGGGCCTTCCGCGAGAACCACTGGGTCGGCTTCGCGATCTTCGCGGGAACGGTGGCGGATCTGGCCTTGCGTTGAGCCGTCCGGCTCAGGACAGCCACTGCACGATCGCGTCCGGGTGCAGTGGCCAGCCGGCCAGTCCCGCCACGCCCATCAGCACGCCGAAGACCGTCGGCACCATCGCCGCCGCGTACAGCCACCACAGCTGCGTCAACGCGGTCACCGCCAGCATCGCGATCGAGATCGCCAGCAAGGCGTCCGACAGGTCGAACTGGTCGTCCCGGTAGTTGAGCGCGTCGTAGCGCTGCTGGTCGGCTTCCGCCTGCTTGCGGAGTTCGTCCTTCTTGGCGGCCTGGTCCGCGGCGAGCGTCTCGTAGTGCGCGATAGCCTCGCGGTAGCCGTCGGCGGCCGACGCCGGCGCGCCGATGGCCTGCAGCTTCAGTTGCGTCAGCGCGGCCTTGGCGACCTCCTCCCGCGCGTTGCGCGCCTGGTAGAAGGACCAGTGGTCGATCTTGTCCGCCTGCGCCTGCTGCATGCCCTGGCCGATGTTGTCGTCCTTGATCTTGCAGATACCCATGAACGTGGCCAGCAAGGCCACCGTCAGCGCCACCGCCACGTTCAGCCGCGACTGCGGCGGAGAGGCCTCCGCCCGCTCGTTGGCCTGGCGGGCGGTCTCAATCAGTTCGTCGGGGTCGATGTCCATCGGCGGCACGGTGTTCAGGATCGGCCGCGGCAGCATACCCAGCGAAGCTGAGCGGGACCTGTACGTCCGCTTAGCCGATGCTTAGTCGATGCTTAGTCGATGCTTGGCCTGCGCTTGCCCGACGCTCAGAGCCGGTCCACCCGCGCCAGCGCCGCCACCAGATCCGACTGCGTGAGGATGCCGGCCACCGCGCGCACGCGCTCGCGTGCGTCGACGCGCCTCGGTGCCGGGCGGAACGCCTGCAGCCAGAGCCAGAGGCGGAATATCTCCATCACCGTCGCGCCTTCGACTTTCGTCTCAGCGGTCCGGGATCGCGCAGCGCGACCTCGGGCACGAACATCTCCATCACCCGCAGCTGCCGGCCGTGCCGGGTGAAGACCGAGTTGCGCGACCACTGCATCAGTGCCGGCGCCTCGGTCCCGGTGGCCGCGAGCCATTGGCGTTGCATCTGGCGGTGCGTCGCCCCGTGCCGAGTGACACGACGCGGCTGCAGTTCGCTGCGATGGATGCGGGGGTCGTCGTAGAGCAGATGCCCCAGCGGCCGGCTGCCCAGCCCCTTCAGCGCCTTCCACGGACCGGCCACCGCGTGGCCGTGCACCGCCGATCGCGCCCACACCAGGGGCCGTCCGTCGACGCGCAGCAGCACTTCGCGCACGAGCGTCAGACCACGCTTGGGCAGACCGAGCGCGGCGCGCTCCTGCGGCCGGAGAGGCGCGGTCGTCTGACGCAGCACCTGAACCTCATAACGACGGCCGGTCGCGGCCAGCCGCTTGCTCAACGAGCCTGGCGCGCGCAGCCATGCGCGCAGCCCCCAGCGATCAGCGATCCCCATGGATGGATCAAGCGCGGCCGAATTCGTCGCCCAGTTCGCCGGCGCGCCGGTGCGCGGCCTTCACGGCGCGCTCGACCGCCTCGCCGACCCCGTCGGCCTGCAGGCTGGTGATCGCCGCGTGCGTGGTGCCGCCTTTGGAGGTCACCTTCTCACGCAGGGTCGTCGGCGAGTCCTCGGACTGCAGCGCCAGCGCCGCGGCGCCCCCGCAGGTGGCCAGCGCGAGTTCGCGGGCCTTGGCCTCGTCCAGGCCCAGCGCGCGCGCGGCGGCGACCATGTGCTCGACGAGGAAGAAGAAGTAGGCCGGCCCAGAGCCCGACAGCGCGGTGACCGTGTCGAGGTCGCCCTCGCTGTCGACCCACACCGAGCGGCCGGTCGGCCGAAGGAGTTGCTCGACCAGCACACGGTCGTCGGCCGTGACGGCGGCGCTCGCATGGAGGCCGGTGATGCCCTGCCCGATCAGCGCCGGCGTGTTGGGCATGCCGCGCACGACGCGCGGCGCGCCGGTGGCGCGTGCGATCGCATCGCTGCGCAGGCCCGCCATCACCGACAGCTGCAGCGCGCCGGCGACATGCGGCGCCACCGGACCGGCAGCTTCCTGGAAGAGCTGCGGCTTCACCGCCCAGACGACGGCGCGCGCGCGCGACAGCGAAGCGTCCGCCGCGGCGAGCGGCCGGATCCCAAAGTCCGCGGCGAGGCGCTCGCGCTGCGCCTCGAAAGGCTCGACCACCAGCAGGTCCTCGGCCGGGAAACCGGCCCGGCGCAGGCCGCCGACGATGGCGCTGGCCATGTTGCCCCCGCCGATGAATGCGATGCAGGAATTCATGGGGCGGCAGTTTAGTCCCGCCCCGTGGGCGGGACCGGTCCCGCGCGGGCGTTCAGCGCGCTCTCAACATCGACGCGCAGAGCTCGCCGAGCGTCGCGATCGCGCGCCGTTGCGCGTCATCCATCGGATTGCCGGCGTTGATGCGGATGAAGTTGTCGAAGCGCTCGGAGTTCGAGTACATCAACCCCGGCCCGAGCCGGATGCCCTTCTCCAGCGCGGCGTCGAACAGCGCGAGCGAGGACAGCCCCTCGGGCAGCTCGACCCACAGGCTCGGCCCGCCCGGCGGCAGGCTGAGCCGCGTGCCCGCCGGCAGTTCGTCGGAGAGCGCCGCCACCATCTGCTCGCGCTGCGTCGCGAGCTTCGCCCGGAGCGCGCGCAGGTGGCGATCGATCTGTCCGCCGGCCAGGAACTCCGCCAGGATGGCCTGGCCGAGCATCTCGTTGGGCCGGCTCTGCGCATACTTGAGGATCTCCACGCGCGACTGCCAGCGCCCCGCCGAGATCCAGCCCACGCGCATGCCGGGCGCCAGCGTCTTGTGCATCGACGAGCAGAAGATCACCCGCCCCGTCGTGTCCCAGGACTTGATGGCGCGCTGCGGCGTCTCGCACAGCAGCGCGTAGGTGTCGTCCTCGATGAGCGCCAGGTCGCGGGCCTCGCAGACTGCCAGCAGCGCCTGCTTCGCCTCATCCGGCATCACCGCGCCGAGCGGGTTCTGCAGGTTGGGCACGACCACCACCGCCTTGAGGCGCGGCTCGCGCGCCGCCGCCGCCTCGAAGGCCTCGACGGACAGGCCCGTGTGCGGACTGGTCGGGATCTCCAGCGCGCGCAGGCCCAGGCTCTCGAGCAGTTGCAGCAGCCCGTAGTACGTCGGCGACTCGACCGCCACCGCGTCGCCCGGCGTCGTCACCGCGCGCAGCGCGATGCCGAGTGCTTCGGTGCAGCCGTGGGTGATGACGAGCTGCGACGGCTCGAGCTGGATCTGCGCGTTCAACGCCAGGCGCGACAGACCTTGGCGCAGCGCGAGCAGTCCTTGCGGATCGGGTTGGGTGCCGAGGATCTCCGGCCGGCGACGCAACAGCCGCTGACCATGCAGCGCCAGCGCGCGCGTGGGATACAGCGAGGCATGCGCGCAGGCTCCGGACAGGTTGACCTCGGGCTTCGCGGCGATGCCGCGGGTGAGGATCTCCGAAATGCGCTCGTGCACGCCGACGAAACGCGCCGGATCGGCCTGCGTCTCGCGAGGCTCGGCCGCTCGTGCGAGACGATTCGGTCGCGGCGGTCGCACGAAGTAGCCAGCGCGCTGACGGGCTTGAAGCAGCCCCTGGCTTTCGAGCAGCCGGCAGGCCTGCAGCGCGGTGCTCAGGCTCACGCGATGCAGGCCCATGAGCGTGCGGACCGATGGCATCCGGCTGCCCGGCGGCATCGTGCCGGCCGCGATGGCCTGGCGGTAATGCGCGGCGACCTGTGCGTACAAGGGATCCGAAGCGTCCATGCCGGCAATTCTGCGCTCCCGTGCGCGCGCGACACCGGAACAGCCGGCGCGCAGTCGATACGGAACAGACGTCCCGCCATCGCTGTTACGCAGAACAAAACGCGCCGCTGTGCCTGTCGGGCCGCGTCGTCGATAGGAACACTGGAGGTCCCTTCCAACGAGGCGCCTCCGGGCGAAGCCGTCATGTTCCTCGCCGCCGTCCTGAGATCGCTGCCCATCCCCTGGCCGTGGCAGGCCGTGCCAGCGGACGCGACCCCAGCGCAGGGCGTCGCGCCGACGCAGGTCGCGCCCGCCATGGCCGCGCTCACCGGCGTACGGCAACCTTCGCCGGCGCCGCGGGAACTCCGGCTGGCCGCGGGCCAGTCGCTGATGCTGAAGCTCGCACGAGGCACCGTGATGCACGTGCAGGCCGGCGTCCTCGATGTCGAGGATGCACCCGCGCTGTGGGCGGACCAGTGCTGGCCCCGGGCGCGCCGCTTCAGGAGCGGCGACGTCTGGGTCGTGCCGCGTACCGGCTGGTGGCGGCTCGAAGGCCGGGTCTCGCGCGACCCGGCCTGCCGGATCAGTGCACGCCCGCCAGCAGCGCGGCGTTCCCGCCTGCGGCCGCCGTATTGATCGTCAGCGTCTGCTCCGCGACCAGGCGGTAGAGCTGGCGCGCGTCGGCCAGCTCCACCATGGGCACGACCGGCAGGATCGCGCCGTCGCGGCCCGCCAGTTCGCGCTGCACCGGCACCTGCAACGACGCCGGTGCGATCACGCCCGCCAGGCGCGTCGCGCGGAGCACCGCGCCGAGCTGGTCTGCCGGCAGCAGCTGCATCGCCGCCGCCGTCACGCCGCCGCGCATCAGCGCCGTGCGCAGTTCCTGCGCCACGTCGCCGCCGCCCACGATCGCGACCGCGTTGCCCGCCACCAGCGCCGCACCCAGCGCCCGCGCCAGCTCCTCGGGCGACGCCCCCTGCGCCAGCACCGCGATCACGCCACGGCCGTGCAGGCGCAGCTCGTTGCTTTCGCCGGTCGGACCGGGCAGCTTCACGTCGACCAGCGTGCGCCGCGCGCCGGCGGCCAGCGTGCGCCAGGCCCCGGCCACCATCGGCCCCTGGCCGGCGGCGGAGCGCTCCAGCGCCGTCGCGCGCTCGTCAACGGGCCGTTCGGCCCAGGCTTCATGCGCGGTGAACAGCGGCGACAGGTCGGCGCCCGCGCCGGTCGTCGACAGCGCCGGCGCCTCGGCCGGCGCTTCCACCTTCGGCTGCGCGACGAAGCGCAGCAGGTAGTGCGGGCCGCCCGCCTTCGGGCCGGTGCCGGACATGCCTTCGCCGCCGAACGGCTGCACGCCGACCACCGCGCCGATGATGTTGCGGTTCACGTAGACGTTGCCGATGCGCGCCTCCGAGGCCAGCCGCAGCGCGCGGCTGTCGATGCGGGTCTGGATGCCCAGCGTCAAGCCGTAGCCCAACGCATTGATCTCGCGTACGACGCCGTCGACGTCGCCGTTCCAGCGCACCACGTGCAGCACCGGGCCGAAGATCTCCTTCTTCAGCGAGGCGATGGTCGGCAGCTCGACCGCCACCGGCGCCAGCAGGCGCGGGCAGCCGTCGGCCGGCACGGCCTCGGCGATCAGCGTGGCCTCGCGCTTGAGGCGCTGGACGTCCTTGGACACGCCCTCGAAGGCCTCGTCGTCGATCAGCGGACCCACGTCGGTCGCGAGGTCCGCCGTGTCGCCGACGCGCAGTTCCTTCACCGCGCCGCGCAGCATCTCGATGACGCCGTCGGCGACCGCCTCGTGCACCGCCAGCAGACGCAGCGCCGAGCAACGCTGACCCGCGCTGCGGAAGGCCGATTGGACGACCGCATCGATGACCTGCTCCGGCAGCGCCGTCGAGTCCACGATCATCGCGTTCAGGCCGCCGGTCTCGGCGATCAGCGGCAGCGCCGCGGCGCCGGGCTTGCCCGCCAGCTGGCGGTTGATGATCTGGGCCACCTGGGTGGAGCCGGTGAAGCACACGCCCGCGGTCTGCGGCGCGGCCACCAGGCGCGCGCCGACGGTCTCGCCGCGGCCGTGCACCAGTTGCACCGCGTCGACCGGAACGCCGGCCGCATGCAGCAGCGCGACGCACTCGCGCGCGACGACGGGGGTCTGCTCCGCGGGCTTCGCAGCGACGGCGTTGCCGGCGGCCAGCGCCGCCACCACCTGGCCGGCGAAGATCGCCAGCGGGAAGTTCCAGGGCGAGATGCAGACGAACACGCCGCGCCCGTTCAGCGCGACACCGTCGGCGGCCAGCCGCTCGGCTTCATCGGCGTAATAGCGCAGGAAGTCGATGGCTTCGCGCACTTCGCTGATCGCGTCGCCCAGGCTCTTGTAGGCCTCCTTGACCAGCAGCGCGCAGTACTGCGGCAGTTGCGCCTGCAGCGCGTCGGCGGCGCGGCGCAGGACGGCGGCGCGCTCGGCGACCGGCGTCGCGTTCCAGCCGGCGAAGCCGCCTTGCAGGCGCGTCATCACGGCGTCAACCTCTTCCGGCGTTGCTTCGACCATGGCCGGCACCGTGCCGGCGGCCAGCGCGTCCAGCAAGACCTGGCGCTGCTCCGGCACGGCGAGGTCCAGGCCCGACGAGTTGTCGCGGCCGCGGCCCGACGCATCGCGGTACAGGGCGATCGGCAGCGGCAGTGAAGCCTCCTCACGGATCTCCGTCATCGGCGAAGCGAGCAGCTCTTCCGGCGCGACGGTCGGATCCGCCAGCTGGTGCACGAACGACGAGTTGGCGCCGTTCTCCAGCAGACGCCGGACCAGGTAGGCGAGCAGGTCACGGTGCTCGCCGACCGGGGCGTAGACGCGGCAGGGGATGCTGCCGTCCTTCAGCACTTCGCGATAGACGCCCTCGCCCATGCCGTGCAGACGCTGCATCTCGAACTTGGCGCCCAGCGCGCGCGCCATCTGCAGGATGGCGGCGACCGTGCCGGCGTTGTGGGTCGCGAACTGCGGGTAGATGACGTCGTGGTGCCGCAGCAGCGCCTGCGCGCAGGCCAGGTAGGAGACGTCGGTGTGCGGCTTGTGCGTGTAGACCGGATAGAACGGCAGGCCCTGCTCCTGGGCGCGCTTGATCTCGCCGTCCCAGTAGGCGCCCTTCACGAGGCGCACCATGAATTTGAGCCCGTGCTTGCGCGCAATCGCGGCGACCGCCTCGACGACGTCGCGGGCGCGCGTCTGGTAGGCCTGCACCGCGAGCCCGAAACCGCGCCACTGCGGGAAGTGCATCGCGATACGCGCCGCCAGCGTGTCCAGCAGCTCCAGCGAGAGCTCGAGCCGGTCGACTTCCTCGGCGTCTATCGTCAGGTTGATGTTGGCCTGCGCGGCCTTCTCGACGAGCTGCCACACGCGCGGCAGCAATTCGGCGTAGACGCGCTCGCGCTGCAGGACCTCGTAGCGGGAGAACAGCGCCGACAGCTTGATCGAGATGCCGTCGCTGCCTTCCGGCGATTCGGCCTTGCGGCCGGCAGCGATGGCGGCGATCGCGTTCAGATAGGAGGCCTGGTAGCGCTCGGCATCGCGCTCGGTGCGGGCGCCCTCGCCCAGCATGTCGTAGGAGAAGCGCAATTGAGCCTGCACCTTGCGGGCGGTGTCGGCCTCCTTCATCGCTTCCTGGATGTTGCGCCCGAGGACGAACTGTCGACCCAGCAGCTGGATCGCTCGCACCGTGGCGGCGACCACCGTCTGCGCGCCCAGGCGCTTCATCAGGCCCGAGTCGGCCTCGGCGTCGGGCAGGAATTTCTTGGACAACGAGATCGCGCTCGCCGCCAGACCGGCCAGCATCTTGTGCGGCCCGTCCGAGGCGCCGTCGAAGTCGGCCCGGCCGAGCTGGTCCGCGGTCAGCGCGATGGCGGTCTCGGCGTCGGGCACGCGCAGCAGCGCTTCCGCCAGGCGCATCAGCGCCAGGCCCTCGGCACTGGTGATCGGGTACTCGCGCAGCAGCGATTCCATCGCCCAGAACGGCGCCGGATTCCCGCGCACCTGGTGCACCCACGGGCGCGCCTGATCGACCACCGCCTGCCAGTTCAGCGCCTGCATCTCGGCGGCCAGCGCGCGCACCAGCGGGAGCTCCTCGCGGTACGGGTCCGGCAGACGGGAGGTTTCCGGCGGGAGGGGGAAGGCGGTCATAAAATCCTCGGATGTTCGTGCGAGGGGCGCTCCCCTAGCGAATAGCGGGAGTTTAGGAAGTTACGCTCCGAATTACTCACCAATGTTTCTGACCTTCGCCGGATGGAATCCAGCATGAGCAGCCTCGAAGACCTGGACAAGATCGATCGCCGCATCCTGGGCCTGCTGCAGCAGGACGGCCGCATCAGCAACCTCAAGCTCGCCGAGGAGGTGCAGATGTCCGCCACGGCCGTGCTGGAGCGCGTGCGCCGCCTCACCCGGGACGGTTTCATCCTCGGCTACGAGGCGCGTCTGAACCCGGCCAAGCTGGGGGCCCAGATGCTGGTGTTCATCGAGATCCTGCTCGACCGCACGGTGCACGACGTCATGGACAACTTCCGCGCCGCGGTCCAGGCCCGGCCGGAGATCCTGGAATGCCACCTGGTGGCGGGCGGCTTCGACTATCTGCTCAAGACCCGGGTGTCCGACATGGCCGCCTACCGCGAGTTCATCGGCGCGGTGATCTGGACGCTGCCCGGCGTGCGCGAGACGCGCACCTATGCGGTGATGGAAGAAGTGAAGAACACGACCGCGCTGCCGCTTTGATTCCCACAGACCGCCGCCGGTTGCAAGCGGATTCAAGGGGGAGATGCCCTCCCCCTTCAGCCCCTCCATCTGCGGGCTGACGGACGGGCCGCGACAGGATCACCATGGAGTGCCTCTCCCGTGATCCTGAGGTCTCCGAGATGAAGTACCGGTCCTCCCTGACCCCATCCCAGCTCCCGCGCGCCACGTCCAGGCCGTACCCGGGCGGCAGCGGGCCTGACAGCGAGCTGCCCAGCCACTACGGCGACAGCCATTTCAGCCATGGCGACAGCCGCTTCTCCGACAGCGGCAGCACCTTCGGCGACTCCGACTTCGGTGCCGCGCCGGCACCGCGACGATCCCTCGCGGGCCCGGTGGAAAGCTGGCACGACTCCAGTTTCATCCTGCGCCGCGGACTCGAAGTGCGCGAAGTCAGCGCCAAGGAATGGCGCGTGTGGGCAGACCCCAGTGCGGATTCGTGATCGAACGCCGGGGGCGCCGTGGCGCCATCAGGCCAGTTGCAGACGCTTGGGCGCGCGGCGCAGCGGCTCGGGCGGCGGCGTGACGACGAAGTCCTCCGGCGGCATCGGGCGGCCGTAATACCAGCCCTGCGCCCAGTCGCAGCCTTCGCGGCGCAACCACTCCGCCTGCTCGATCGTCTCGACGCCTTCCGCGAGCACGTCCAGGTTCAGGCTCCGCGCCAGCACGATCACCGTGCGGGCGATCGCGGCGACGTTGGCGTCGCTGCTGAGCTCGTTGACGAAGCTGCGATCGATCTTCAGCGTGCTCACCGGCATGCGCTTCAGGTAGGCCAAAGATGAATAGCCGGTCCCGAAGTCGTCGATCGCGATCCGCACGCCACGGTTGGAGATGCGGGTCAGCAGGCTGATGGCCTGTTCGGCGTCCTCCAGCAGCAGGCTTTCGGTCACCTCGAGCTCCAGCGCGCTCGGCGGGCAGCCGGTCTCGCCGAGGATGAAATCCAGCGTCTCGATGAAGTCCGGCTGTCGCAGCTGGCGGGCAGACACGTTGACCGCGATCTGCTGCGGCTTGCCCTCCTGGCCTTGCCAGCGCGCCACCTGCGCGCAGGCCTGCTCCAGCACCCAGCGTCCGATCGGGATGATCAGCCCGGTTTCCTCGGCCAGCGGGATGAAGTCCGCCGGCGAGATCGGGCCGCGTGTCGGATGACGCCAGCGCAGCAGCGCCTCCGCGCCGATCAAGGCGCCGTCGCTCAAGCGCACCTGCGGTTGGTATTCGAGTCGGAACTGCGCCGCCTCGTTGGCCTGCCGCAACGCATGGGTCAGCTCGAAACGCTGCTGCACCGCTTGCGTCAGCTCCGGCCGGTAGGCCTGCACCGAACCGCGCGCGTGCAGCTTGGCGCGCACCATCGCGACCTCGGCGTTGCGCAGCAGTTCGTCGACCTGCGTGCCGTCCGCCGGGAACAGCGCCAGACCGATGCTGGCGCCGACGTTGAAGCGGTGATGGTCGATGAGGATGGGCTCGTCCATCGCCTGGATCAGACGGTCGCCGAGCCGCATCGCGGTTTCCTCGTCCACCAGGCCCGACAGCACCACCACGAATTCATCGGCGCCGACGCGGGCCACCGAGTCGCTCAGCCGCGTCACGTTGGCGAAGCGCGCCGCCGCCGTCAGCAGCACCTGGTCGCCCGCGGCATGGCCGGCGATGTCGTTGACGTCGCGGAAGCCGTCCAGGTCGATGTACAGCACGGCCACGCAGGTGTGCTCCCGCTGCGCGTTGCCGACCTGGCGCGCGATGCGGTCGCGCAGGAGCGCCGCGTTGGGCAGGCCGGTCAGGCTGTCGTGCAGGGACTGGTGCAGCAGCTCCGCCTCGGTCTGCTTGATGCGGGAGATGTCGGTCAGCACGCTGAGGTACTGCACCTGCTCCGGATCGCCCGACGGCGCCGGCACCTTCACGAAGGTCGCCCACATCGGGATCGAGTCGCCGTTCTTGTGGCGCTCGGTCACCTCGCCGCTCCACTTGCCGCGGGTCTCGATGTCGGCCCACAGGGCGCGGAGCTTTTCCGGGTCCTGTTCGGCGTCGCGCAGCAGCAGCGGGCGCTTGCCCAGCAAGGTCTGCCGGTCATGGCCGACCATCGCGACCAGCGCCGGATTGACGTCGACGATGCGCAGCTCGTGGTCGATGACCATGATGCCTTCGCCGCAGTGCTCGTACACGGTGGCGGCGCGGCGGGCGGCGTCGGTGGCCTGCTGCAGCTGGGTCACGTCACGGGCGATGGCCACCTGGCCCAGGTACTGGTCGTCGTCGAACACGCGGGCGCTGGACACGTCCAGGCAACGCGCGCCGCCGCCGGCGTCGCTGCCGTCATCGCGCCAGGTCAGGAGGCGACCGTCGGACTGCGTGTCGACCCAGCCCGGCGGGTTGGGCAGGTCGGCGTCGCGGCGACCGATCAGCTCCTGCTCGGTGAGGCCGACAGCGCGCTCGAAGGCCGGATTGCAGCCCTCATAGGCGCCGTTGGCGTCCTTGAAATACATCGGATCGGGGATCGCGTTCAGCAGCGCGCTGAGGCGGGCGCGTTCGTGGCGCACGCGCTTGAGTTCCTCCCGCCGGCGGTGCAGGCGGCCGCGCTGCTGCAGGAAGAGGCTGACCATCACGCCCAGCGTCAGCCCGCCGATCACGCAGCCGGCGCCCAGCCAGAACACGGTGGAGCCCGAATCGATCCAGGCCGGCAGTTGCGCGACCATCGCCCGCGCCGCAGACGGCACCGCGGCGGGGACGGACGCGGACGCACCCGCCCACGCCGGCGTGCTCAGGCACGCAGGCAGCAGCGCGGACACGACAAGGCGCCCCCAACGACGGTTCAGGCGAAGACGCATGGCTCACCCAAGGAACTTTTTATGAATGGAGGGGCAACAACTGGCCCCATGTCGGCGCCGCCCGCGGGTGGCGGGGGTTCCCTCATGCACGACCGGCGGAGTATCGACGCCCGCCGGAAAATGTTGCTAGGGGTTACAGCGAGGCCGCCACTCTCGTTCCCTGCAGGATTGCACGCTTTGCATCCAATTCTTTGGCCTCGGCCGAACCGCCGATCAACTGCACCGACCGGCCCGCCGCGCGCAAGGGCGCCTCGAGTTCGCGCAGCGGTTCCTGGCCCGCGCACAACACGATGGTGTCGCAGTCGATGCGCTCGGGATCGGTGCGATCGTCGCCCTGGCTGATCCACAGGCCGTGCTCGTCGATGCGCTCGTAGTGGACGCCGCCGACCATCCGTACACCGTGCGTCTTCAGTGCGGCGCGATGGATCCATCCCGTGGTCTTGCCCAGGCCCGCGCCGAGCTTGCCGGCGCGCCGCTGCAGCAGCGTGACTTCGCGCTCGGCGGGCTCGGGTTGCGGACGGGCGAGACCGCCGCGTGTCTGTTCGGGGTCGCCGACGCCCCAGTGCTTGCGCCATGCCGGTGCGTCCAGCGCCAGCGAGTGGCCCTGCTCCAGCAGGAACTCCGCCACGTCGAAGCCGATGCCACCCGCGCCCACGACCGCGACACGGCGCCCCACGGGCTTCTCGCCGCGCAGGACTTCAAGGTAGGTCAAGACCTGACCCCGCGCAATGCCGTCGTCCTGTCCAGGGATGCGCGGATCGCGCGGCGTGACGCCGGTGGCGAGCAGCACGTCGTCGTAGTCCATCAAGTCCTCCGCGCTCACGCGCCGCCCCAATTGCGGTGTCACGCCGAGGAGCTCCAGCCGCCGCTTGAAGTAGCGCAGCGTCTCGTGGAACTCCTCCTTGCCCGGGATGCGTTTGGCGAGGTTGAACTGGCCGCCGATCTCGTCAGCGGCGTCGATCAACGTGACCTGGTGGCCGCGCTCGGCGAGCGTCGTCGCGGCGGCCAGGCCGGCCGGTCCCGCGCCGACGACCGCGACGCGCTTGCGCGGCCGGTCCGCGGCGACGGGCACGATGCGCAGCAAGGTCTCGTGGCCAGCGCGCGGATTGACGAGGCAGGACGCGACCTCCTGCTTGAAGACGTGGTCCAGGCAGGCCTGGTTGCAGGCGATGCAGGTGTTGATCTCGTCCGCGCGCCCTTCCGCGGCCTTGCGCACGAAAGCGGGATCCGCCAGCAGCGGGCGCGCCATCGACACCATGTCCGCCGAGCCGTCGGCCAGCACCGATTCCGCGACCTCCGGCGTGTTGATGCGATTGCTGGTGATCAGCGGCGTGTGGATGCCCTCGGCGCGCAGCTGATCGCGCAGCTTCTTCGTGACCCAGGCGAAGCCCGCGCGCGGCACGCTGGTCGCGATCGTGGGAATGCGGGCTTCGTGCCAGCCGATGCCGGTGTTGATGAGGGTCGCCCCGGACTTCGCGACGGCGCGCGCGAGCTGCAGCACCTCGTCCCAGGTCCCGCCGTCGGGCACCAGGTCCAGCATCGACAGCCGGTAGATGATGATGAAATCCGGCCCGACCGCCTCGCGCATGCGGGAGAGGATCTCGACCGGCAGGCGCATGCGTCGTTCGAAGTCGCCGCCCCAGGCGTCGGTGCGCTGGTTCGTGGCCGCGATCAGGAACTGGTTGATGAAGTAACCCTCGGAACCCATCACCTCGACGCCGTCGTAGCCGGCCTCGCGCGCCAGCACGGCACAGCGGACGAAGGCGCGGATCTGGCGTTCGATGCCGCGCTCGCTCAAGGCATGCGGGGTGAACGGCGAGATGGGCGACTTCAACGCCGACGGCGCCACGTTGAACGGGTGGTAGCCGTAGCGACCCGTGTGCAGGATCTGCAGCGCGATCTTGCCGCCTTCGGCGTGCACGGCGCGCGTGATGGTCTGGTGCCGCCGCGCGGCGCCGCCGGTCATCAGCGTGCCTGCGAAGGGCTTGGTCCAGCCGGCGATGTTGGGCGCGTAGCCGCCGGTGACGATCAGGCCGACCTGGCCGCGGGCGCGCTCGGCGAAGTATTCGGCCAGGCGCTCGATGTGCTTGCGCGAGTCCTCGAGCCCGGTGTGCATGCTGCCCATCAGCACGCGGTTCTTGAGGGTCGTGAAGCCCAGGTCCAGGGGCGACAGCAGCTGCGGGTAGGCGTTCATCGCGCGGATGCTAGCGCCGGACCTCGCGCGCGTTTAGAGAGGTGGTACCAGGGGGCCGGCAACTCTGTGTCGGCGCTGATATCGAAGTTCACAAAGCTGGCAATCGGCCACAAGCCCCAGCAACACGGTCCGCGTTCAATCGCCGCATTCTCAATCGGAGTGTCGGACGATGCGATTCAAGACCTGGGCCTGGGGCCTGAGCGTGGCCACCGCCGCGATGCTGGCCGCCTGCGGCGGCGGCGGCGACAGCAGCTCGGCGCAGATGCGCCTCCTCAACGCCAGCATCGGCTACGCCGCGCTGGACATGGCCGTGGACAGCACCACGGTGAACTCGGGCGTGGCCTACGCCGGCGTGGGCACCTATGCCGACGTGAAGACCGACGCCACCGGCACCGAGGTGCAGAGCAACAACGTCGGCAGCACGCTGGCCTCGTCGACGCCGACGCTGGCCTCGGGCAGCCACTACACGATGATCGCCTACGGCTCGGCGGGCTCGGTGCGCACGACGCTGCTGCAGGAAGACCAGGACGCGGCGGCCTCCGGCAAGTCCAAGCTGCTGGTGCTGAACCTGGCGCCGGACGCCGGCGCGATGGATGTCTACGTCACCGGCGCGGACGAATCGCTGGACACGGCTTCGACCGTGGCGAGCAGCATCGCGACGGGCTCGGGCAGCGGCTACATCACGCTCAACAGCGGCACCTTCCGCGTGCGCGTCACCGCCGCGAGTTCCAAGACCGACCTGCGGCTGGACATCCCCAGCATCACGCTGGCGTCGACCGGCGTCTCGACGCTGATCCTGACCGGCAGCACCGGCGGCGTGCTGGTCAACGGCATCCAGCTGGTGCAGCAGGGCGCGACGAGCAACTTCCCCAACGCGACCGCCCGCGCCCGCCTGGTCGCCGCGGTGGGCAGCAGCGCGCTGGTGTCGGGCTCGATCGGCCAGACCTCGCTGATGCCGACTTCGGTGGCGCCGACGATCGGCGACTACACGACGATCGCGGCCGGCACGGCCGACCTGTCGGTCTACGTCAACGGTGCGCTCATGACGTTCGCCAAGCCAGCCCTGGCGGCGGGCAGCGACTACACGCTGATGGTGTGGGGCACGGCGGCGGATCCCAAGCTTGCCGTCCTGACCGACGACAACCGCCTGCCGACCAGCCCGACGACGACGGCCAAGATCCGCCTGGTCAACGGCGTGGCGAGCGCGACCACCGGCCTGACGCTGAACGTCGATTACAGCGCGCTGGCCTCGAACGTGGTCGCCGGCACTTCGTCGACGCCGCAGGCGACGGCGGCCTCGACGTCCGCGCTGCTGACGGTGACCTGGCCGTCCTCGACGACGCCGGTCTACAGCCTGAGCGAACTCGGCATCCAGGCGGGCTACGTCTACACCGTGTTCGTGATGGGCGACAGCAATGCGATGGTCGGTTCGCTGCGCCGCGAGCGCTCGTCGAACTGATCTTCGGACGCCCCGCCGGGGCGTCATCGACCGGGAACAGTCCCCGGTCCCGGGCCACTGAACGCGCATCCCGGCGCGACAGTCTCCACGACTGCGGCCTGGTGCAACGTCCTCCCTGTTGGCCACGTCCTCTCACGAGGCGTGGCCTTTTTTTGTCCGTCGCTCCTGACGCCCTTCGTCAGGCGACTGCGGCAACATCGCGGCATGTCCCCGACGCCGCCCCGCCCTACCGTGCCCCAGGTGCGCCGCCTGCGCCAGCTGTGGCGCTCGGCCGGCTGGCCGTGCCAGGACATGCTCGAAGTGGAGCTGCTGGCGCTGGGCTGGCTCGAACGCCGGGTCGACCCCCAGGGTCGCGAGTCCTTGCGATTGACCGGACCCGGCATCGAGGTGTTGCATTTCGGTCTCCAGAAGAACCGCACGGCCCGCGATCGTCACGAGGACCTGGTCGCCCGCATGGCGGTCGAACTGCAGCGCGCGGGTCGCTTGGTCTGGCGGGGACTCTCGCTGCGCGCCGGCCTGCCGCGCGAGGACGAGCCGGAACGGATGCGATGGGTGAACGCGATGCCGGACGTCTATTCGGTGCGCAACACCACCGTCGAGGACTACCTCGAACCGGCGGTGCATGAAATCAAGGTCAGTCGCGCCGACCTGTTGTCGGAACTCCGGCGCCCCGCCAAGTCGCAGGCCTACCTCGCGCTCAGCGGCCAGTGCTGGTACGTGCTGCGCGCCGGCATCGCGGAGGTCGAGGAGATCCCGCCGGCCTTCGGCGTGCTGTTCGCGCATGACCTGATCGGCGGCGAGGGCTTCCGTTTCGAGCTCGGCCGGCCCGCGCCGCGCCGGCCGATGAAGCCGGACTTCGGCACCTGGATGTCGCTCGCCAAGGCGGCACCGGAGCGGGTCCCCCTCGACGAGGGGCAGGATCAGCTGGGCGAGGTCTGAAGTCGCTATCCTGCGCGCTCGCATCAGGAGGCGTTCCATGACCGACAGCGCTCAGAACACCCAGGACACCTTCGAAGGCGGCTGCGACTGCCGCCAGGTCCGCTACCGGATGACCAGCCGCCCGCTGATCGTCCATTGCTGCCACTGCCGCTGGTGCCAGCGCGCGAGCGGCGCGGCCTTCGCGCTCAACGCGATGATCGAGGCCGACCGGGTCGAGCTGCTCGCCGGCGAGCCCGTTCCCTTCATGAATCCCAGCGAGAGCGGCAAGGGCCAGAAGATCTGGCGTTGCCCGAACTGCGCGATCGCCGTCTGGAGCAACTACGCCGGCGGTGGCGACGCCATGCGGTTCGTGCGCGTCGGCACGCTCGACGATCCGGACCGCCTGCCGCCGGACATCCACATCTTCACGGCGTCAAAGCAGCCCTGGGTCCAGTTGCCGCCGGAGGCGGTCGCCATGCCGGAGTACTACGACGCGCGCCAGCACTGGTCACCGGAGAGTCTGGCTCGCGGCGCATTGCTGCGCGCAAACCGTCCTCCGGCCCCGGCCGGCTGACCGAATTCCAGCCCTGACGCCACGGCTGGCGGGCCTGCGTCACGGCTCCGCCGGATCGAGGATGCGCTGCACGAACCGACGCAATCGCGGGCTGACCGGGGCCACGCCGGCCAACTCGTGCCCCAGGATCAGCGCGGCTTCCTGCGCCGCATCGGCACGGGACATGGCCTATGGATGGTCCCTGGTCGCGCGCTCCGCCGTCAGATCCGGATCCTGGCTCCCTCGCGGCATCGCTGTCGCCTCCAGGGCCTGACCGATCGCATACCAGAACACGGGCAGCTTGAAGCGGGCGGCGTCCTCACGCAGCAGTTCCCACGCGCGTTCCAACTGCCAGTTGGCCTGCACCAGGTCCTGTGCCTGCTCCATCGTCAGCCCCGCCTTCACGCAGCTCATTCGCCGCTCTGTGTCCAGCATTTGCTCGATCACAGGGACGTTCTCGGCATGACGCTGCGCCTGTTCCCGCAACCTGCCCAGGTCGGGGTCGGGCGCTCGCTCGCCGGAAGGCAAATAGGACGTGTAGGCACCAAGGCCAGGAAGATTCATGATGGGTAGGAACGGCCTGCGAGGCGGCAGCGCACGCTTGAGTTGAAGCCATGACGGCGCCTGAGTGCGCGTCAACGAGGACCTAAGCTTAGAAGCGTCCCGAATATCGATGTCTGCGGCCCGGCGCCACAATGCCGAAATCCTTCGACACCCACCGGCTTACGAGGCCGCGCGTTACGCCATGACTTCTCACACCTCGACAGCTCTCCGCCTGCGCTCGGCGGCGCGGCTCTCCGTCCTGGCTGCTGCGTTGTGCATCATCGGTGCGTTGCCCATCTGGGCGCCGTCGGCGATGGCCGCCAGCGCCTCGGCCTCGGTGTCGTGGCAGGAGGCCTCCGGCGATGCCGACATCGAACGCGCCTTCACCCAGGCGCGCGGCGAGAAGAAGCCGGTGCTGCTGTACTGGGGTGCCAAGTGGTGCCCGCCTTGCAACCAGCTCAAGGCGACGCTGTTCAACCGCGCCGACTTCATCGAGCAGTCGCGCGCCTTCGTCGCGGTCCACATCGACGGCGACAACCCCGGCGCCCAGCGCCTGGGTGCGCGGTTCAAGGTGCGCGGCTACCCGACGATGATCCTGTTCAGCAACGACGGCCAGGAACTCACCCGACTGCCCGGCGAGGTCGATGCGCCGCAGGTGCTTCGCGTGCTGCAGCTGGGCCTCGCGGGCGGGCGTCCGGTGAAGACCGTGCTGGCCGACGCGCAAGCCGGCAGGAAGCTGTCCGCCAACGAATGGAAGCTGCTCGGGTTCTACTCCTGGGAAACCGATGAACAGCAGCTGGTCCCGGCAGCGCAGCGTCCGGCGCTGCTGGCCAGGCTCGCCGCCGCCAGCCAGGGCATCGACGACGAGACCACCACCCGCCTGTGGCTGAAGGCGCTGGCCGCGACCGAAGGCGGCGGCGCGCTGAAGGCTGACGCCACCCTGCGCGGTCGTGTCGAGCAGGTGCTGGCCGACCCCGCCGCCGCCCGCGCGCAGATGGACGTGATCAGCAACAACGGCGACGACATCGTGCGCGCGCTCGCCCCCGCGGCCGGCGCCGACCGCCAGGCGCTGGTCGCGAAGTTCGACGTGGCGCTGAAGCGCTTCGAGGCCGACGCCTCGCTGTCGCGCGCCGATCGGCTGCAGTCGCTGCTGGCGCGTGTCGAGCTGGCGCGTCTGGACCAGAAGAAGGACGACATCGCGCCCAAGCTGCCCGCCCCGCTGCTGGCCGAGGTCAAGGCGCACGCGGCCAAGGTCGACAAGGAAGTCACCGACGGCTATGAACGCCAGGCGGTGATCACGTCGGCGGCCTACCTGCTCGGTCGCGCCGGCCTGTGGAGCGACAGCGACGCGTTGCTCAAGGCCAGCATCGTCAAGAGCCACAGCCCGTACTACCTGATGAGCTCGCTGGGCAGCAACGCCCGCAAGCAGGGCAAGAAGGAGGAGGCGCTGCGCTGGTATGAGGAGGCCTTCAACAAGAGCGAAGGTCCCGCCACCCGCCTGCAATGGGGCTCGAACTACCTGAGCGCGCTGGTCGAGCTGGCGCCCCAGGATTCGGCCCGCATCGAGAAGGCCGCGGCGCAGCTGCTGGCCGAGGCGGAGAAGGACAAGGGCGCGTTCTACGAACGCAGCGCGCGTTCGCTGCAGAAGGTCGGCAGCCAGCTGGTTGCGTGGAACGCGGGCGGGCAGCATGACGCCGCCCTCGGTCGTCTGCGCACTCAGCTGGACGGCGTCTGCGCCAAGCAGGAAGCCGGCGACAAGGGCGCCTGCGAGTCGCTGCTCAAGAAGAAGGGCTGAGGCCCTTCCTTCGCCTTACTTGACCAGCCCTTCGGCCTTCATCGCTTCCTGGACCGCCGGTCGCGCGGCGATCCGGCCGCGGTAGGCGACCAGCTCCGGGTAGGCGGACAGGTCGACGCCGACGCGCTGGCCCCAGTTCGACACGGTGAACAGGTAGGCGTCGGCGACCGAGAACTGGTCGCCCATCAGGAACTGCTTGCCGGCCAGTTGCCCGTCGACCCACTTGAAGCGTTCGTGCAGCTTGGTCCGGAAGACGCCCTTGGCGTCGTCGGAGATCGCCGGGTTGAACAACGGGCTGAAGGTCTTGTGCAGCTCGGTGGTGATGAAGTTGAGCCACTCCTGCAGGCGGTAGCGCTCCATCGTGCCGTTGGCCGGCGCAAGCTGCTTGTCCGGCGCCTGGTCGGCGATGTACTGGATGATCGCCGGGCCTTCGCTCAGGCGCTGGCCGTCGTCGAGTTCCAGCAGCGGCACGTAGCCCTTCGGATTGATGCCGTAGTAGTCTGTGCCGTCCTGCAGCTTGTGGGTCTTGGTGCTGGCCAGGACCGGTTCGAAGGCCAGGCCGGCCTCGCGCAGGACGATGTGGGGCGACAGCGAGCAGGCGCCGGGGCTGTAGTAGAGCTTCATGGGGGGTCTCCTTCAGGGGCATCGATCGTACTCGTACAGTCGGCCGATCGACATCGCGTCCAAAGGTCCTCTCCATGAGCACTGCTTCCCCCGCCAAGACCTATGCGTTCGAGGATTTCACCGTCGGCCAGGTGCGAGAGTTCGGCTCGCGCCTGGTCGATCGCGAGGAAGGTCTCGCCTTCGCGGCCGCCTACGATCCGCAGCCGCTGCACCTCGACGAAGCCGCCGCCGAAGCCTCGGTCCTGGGCGGGCTGTCGATCAGCGGCTGGCAGACCTGCGCGCTGGTCATGCGCATGATGTGCGACGCCTACCTGCTGGACTCCACCAGCCAGGGGTCGCCGGGCATCGACAACCTGCGCTGGCTCAAGCCCGTGCGTCCCGGCGACACGCTGCGCGTGCGCATGACCGTGCAGGAGACCAAGGCCAGCCGCAGCCGTCCGACGATCGGCCTGGTGCGTTCGAGTTGGGAAGTCTTCAACCAGAAGGACGAACAGGTCATGACCATGGCGGGTTGGGGGATGTTCGGTCGCAGGGAAAGCAGTTCCGGAAGCTGACCGAAGGCACCCCGCCTCGCGCCTCCCGCTCGCCATAATCGCCGGGCACGATGGAGGAGCGAGTTGATGACGATGCGTCCCGGGGCAAGCCCTGCCCCCCGAGCCCGGCCGTTCCGCGCCCGGCCCCCGATGGCGACGGCCGCCGCGTTCGCGGTGTTGGCCGTGACGACCGCGTTCTCCGGCGGCGCCTGGGCCGGGACCGAGGTGTCGCCGCAGCCGCTGCAGCCGTGCCGCGTGGAGGGCGTCCCCACCGAGGTGTTGTGCGGCAGCATCCAACGTCCACTGGATCCCGACCGACCCGGCGGCGTCCGCATCGACGTGCGCTACGTCGTGGTGCCCGCGCTGGCGCGCAACAAGCTTCCGGACCCGGTCCTGCTGCTTGCCGGCGGTCCCGGGCAGAGCGCCATCGCCCTGACGGCCAGCGTGATGCCGCGGCTGTCCCGCTTGAACTATCGCCGCGACCTGGTGTTCATCGATCAACGAGGCACGGGACGCTCGGCGCCGCTGGCCTGCCCGGACAATGACAGCCGCAGCCTCGACGAACTGCTCAAGCCAGGCGCCAAGGTCCGGCTGCTGGAACAGTGTCGCGACGCGCTGAAACAGTTGCCGTACGGCGACCTGCGCTTCTTCACGACGACGATCGCCATGCAGGACATGGACGCCGTCCGCGCTGCGCTCCGGGTCGAGCGCTGGAACCTCGTCGGCGCGTCTTACGGCACGCGCGCGGCGCTTGAATATCAGCGGCAGTTCCCCGATCGCGTGCGACGCAGCGTCATCGACGGCGTCGCGCCGCCCGACATGGTGCTGCCGGTGACGTTCTCTCAGGATTCGCAGCGTGCGCTGGACGCCGTGTTCGCCGCCTGTGCCGCCGATGCGGCCTGCGCCGCGCGTTTCCCGGGTCTCCAGTCCGAATGGCACGCCCTGCTCAAGAGCCTGCCGCGCAAGGTCTCGTTCACGCATCCGCTGACGGGCCGTCCGGAAGACGCCACGCTGACCCGGGAAGGACTGCTCGGTCTGGTCCGACCTCCGCTGTATGCGCCCAGCGTGGCCGCAGCGCTGCCGGCCGCGCTGCATGAGGCGTCGTCGGGACGCTTCGACGCGCTGGCCGGTCTGGCCAGCCAGTTGGGCGGCGGCTCGCGCGCGATGCGGATCTTCGAAGGCATGCACTTCTCCGTCGTCTGCGCCGAGGACGCGCCGCGCATCGCGGCGTCGACCGAGACGCCCTCGCCAGACTTCGGCACGCTGGACCGCGATCTCTACGCCCGTGTCTGCAGCGCCTGGCCGCGCGGCGAGGTGCCGCCGGCGTTCTACACGATGCCCCCGGCGAAGGCCCCGGTCCTGCTCACCAGCGGCGGCAACGATCCCGCCACGCCGGAGCGGCACGGGCAGCGCGTCAAGGTCGCGCTGGGCGACCAGGCCCGTCACGTCGTGGTCGGGGCAGCCGGTCACGGCGTCGCGCTGACACTGCCCTGCCTGCGCGACGTGCTGTTCCGCTTCATCGACGCGCCGCGCGACGCCGATGCGCTCCAGGTGGACGCGAGTTGCGCCAAGGGCGTCCCCCGTCCGCCCGCATTCCTTCCCCCCACGCCGGCGGCCATGGCGGCCGCCGCCTCCGCCGCCCGGGAGTCCGCCCGATGATCCGCCTGCATGCGCTCCACAAGGCCTTCCAGACGCGCGGAGGCGGCTCGCTGAGCTCCCTGTTCGGCAAGAAGGGTCAGGCCCGCACGGTCGTCGCCGTCGAGCATCTGAGCCTGGCCGCGCCCAACGGCCGCATCACCGGACTGCTCGGCCCCAACGGCGCGGGGAAGACCACCTCGCTGCGGATGCTCGCCGGCCTCTTCCCACCCGACCAGGGCAGCATCGAGGTCGACGGCATCGACGTGCTCAGGCAGCCCCGCGCGGCGCTGGCGCGCATGGGGATCCTCGGCGACGCGCATGGCCTGTACCCGCGGCTCACGGCGCGCGAGAACATCGTCTACTTCGCGCGACTGCAGGACATGCCGATGGATGAGGCGCAGGCGCGGGCGGAGTCGCTCGCCGAGCTGCTGGACCTGCGGGCCGTCCTCGATCGCCGCGCCGAAGGCTTCAGCCAGGGAGAGCGGATGAAGACCGCGCTGGCCCGCGCGCTCGTCCACGACCCGGCCAACATCGTGCTGGACGAGCCCACCAACGGCCTGGATGTCGTCGCCACGCGCGCGCTGCGCGAGGTGCTGCGCCATCTGCGCTCCCCCGAAGGCGGCGGCAAATGCATCGTCTTCTCCAGCCACATCATGCAGGAGGTGGAACAGCTCTGCGACCAGGTGGTGGTCATGTCCCACGGACGCTCGGTCGCGACGGGCACCGTCGACGGCCTGCTCGCGCAGACGGGTCGCCAGCGTTTCGAGGACGCCTTCGTCGACCTCGCCTTCCCTGAAGCCGCGCCCGCGCGCCTGGAGTCCGCATGAACGGTCCGTTCTTCAAAGCCTTCCGCACGGTCTTCGCCAAGGAGATCGTCGACGCGCTCCGCGACCGCCGCACGCTGCTGCGCCTGCTCATCCCGTCGATCCTGATGGGGCCGCTGATGCTGGTCCTCATGTCGGGCCTGGCAGCCTCGCTGCAGGAGCGCGCGGAGCAGCGCGAGGTGCTCGTGGCGGGCATCGAGCACGCGCCGACCCTGCGCAACTACATCGAACGCCAGACCTACACGATCAAGGCCGCGCCCGCCGACTACGAGAAGCGGCTGCGCGACTCGAAACTTGCCGACCCGG
The DNA here is from genome assembly GCF_048957715.1 of Mitsuaria sp. CC2. Taxonomy (NCBI): domain Bacteria; kingdom Pseudomonadati; phylum Pseudomonadota; class Betaproteobacteria; order Burkholderiales; family Sphaerotilaceae; genus Roseateles; species Mitsuaria sp. CC2. Next base: position 33,427 of record NZ_JARVXN010000019.1, read on the forward strand.
TACTGGTCGTGCCGGCGGACTTCGAGACGCTGCTGGCCGGGGGCGAACCGGCGACGGTCGAGATCGTCAGCGACAGCGCGAACCAGCGCGCCGAAGCCGGCGTCGGGGCGCTCGGCCGACTGCTGCAGGGCTTCAGCACCGAGCGCGCGACGCTGACGCTGGCGATGCGCGGCATCGGCGCGCAGCAGCTGCGTCCGATCGACGTCCAGGAACGCGATCTGGCCAGCATGCAGGCGCGCTCGACGCGGCTCACGCAGATGCTGCCGATGTTCATCATGATGGCCGTGCTCTACGGCGCGCTGACCGCGGCGCTCGACAGCACCGCCGGCGAGCGCGAGCGCGGTTCGCTCGAGCCCTTGCTGGTCAATCCGGCGCCGCATTCGGCCATCGTCGCGGGCAAGTGGGCTGCCGTCCTGATGGCGGGGCTGCTGGTGGCGGTGCTCTCCAACCTCAGCTTCCTGCCCGGCCAGTGGCTGATGCGCAGCGACGCGCTGGCGGCGATGTTCCAGTTCGGATGGGGCGAGGCGCTGCGCTTCCTGCTGCTGCAGATCCCGCTCGGCGCAGGGCTCTCCGCGGTGCTGATGGCGCTGGCGATCCGCACCAAGACCTTCAAGGAAGCGCAGGCCAGCACGACGCTCGTCATCACCGCGATCGCGCTGACGCCGATGGTGGCGATCGTCAATCCGGGCGGCGAGGCCTCCTGGCACCTGTGGGTGCCGGGGCTGGGTCAGAACCAGCTCATGATGCAGGTGCTCAAGGGCGAGCCGCTGACCTTCGCCAAGGTGATGCCGACAGTGATCGTCGGCGCCGCGCTCACGTTCGGCGGGCTGGCGCTGGTGGCCCGCTCGATGCGCGCGGCGGTGGCGCGATGAGCGGGCGATGGGGCCGCGGCGTTGACGGCTTCAGTGGCGCGTGGCGAGCGCCAGTTGGACCTGCTCCTGCCACGGCAGCATGTGCACGATGCCGTTGAGCTGGATGGCCGATTCGATCGGCGCGAGCACCTCGCCCTCGCAGTTCAGGAACTGCATGTTGGTCACGAGCGCCATCGGATCGACCATCGACACGAGACCGTAAGGCATGCGGACCCAGTCCCACGCCACGCCGGCCGCACCGAACTCGGATTCGCCGCTCCACAGGGTTTGCCCCATGGCCGGGTGATCCTCGTCTCCCGTCACCAACACGCGCGTGCTCAAATGCGCGAACTGTAAGCGGGGCAAACGCTGCACATCACACAATATTCGCGGCCACGCGTACACAATCCAAGCTGGTGTCATTGTCAGAATTGTTTGGTTTGGCTATTGCGGATCGGCGGTTGCTGCTTCTCCCCTTGACCAGAAGTGTGGTCACGAAGCGGTCGACTCGCCAGCTGTAAACCCTGTCAGGGGCGTGAATGCGTCACGTGACCTATGCGGCCCATGCGGGCGCGTGGCGGATCACAGACAGGCGAGCAGGTCCGCCTCAGCGACCGAAGAGGCCCACTAGGCCGGCCACGGGCCGGAGCGATCAATGCTGCAAGGCGGTTATCAATCAGTCCTGGAAGCGCGCTCACGCGATGAATTTCGCAGTGAGGTGATCCGCTTCGCGCAAAAGCTGGACTTCCAGACGGTCTCGGCCATCACGGTCGTCGACCACACGCTGGCGGAGACCGAGTTCATCACCATCGACAACTGTCCCGACGGTTATGCGGAGGTGATGCACGCGCCGGAATTCGGCCGCCGCGATCCGGTGATGCAGCACTGTAAGCGCAACAGCATGCCGATCGTGTGGGACCGCCAGACCTACGCGCGCCACGGCGCGAGCGACATCTGGGAATCGCAGGCGCAATTCGGCTACAGCACGGGCATCTGCCTGGCGCTGCACTTGCCGGAGGGCCGGCATTTCGTGCTCGGCGTCGATCGCGACCAGCCGCTGCCGAGCGACTCGGGTCAATTGACGCGCATGGTCGCGGATCTGCAGCTGTTCGCCGTGCACGCGGTGGACACGGCGCTTCGCGTGCTGCTGCCCGAAGAGAAGGTCACCGAATCGCCGCGCCTCACGCCGCGCGAACTCGAATGCCTGCATTGGACGATGGAAGGCAAGACCGCCTGGGAAGTCGGCGCCATCCTCAGCATCACCGAACGTACCGCCGTGCTGCACATCAACAACGCAATGCACAAGCTGGCGTGTTCGAACAAGCACCAGGCGGTGCTCAAGGCCTTGCGGCTCGGCCTGATTCGCTGATGCTGCCTTCGGCGCCAGCTTGTAAACACTGTAAGAGCTGACAGTTATGCGGGCGTCTGCGCGCTGCTTCAATCCGTTCCGTGCTCAACACTTTCCTGGGCACGTCACCGAATCTGGAGCCTCTCATGCAAGCCCAACCGCAAAACGTCGCTGTCAACACGCAAGTCGAAGAAGGTCTGGTCGAGTTGGACCTGCAATCTCTCGTGCATGTCGGCGGCGGCGCTCCCAAGGGCACCTGGCTGGTGGGCCAATCGGTCCTCGTCGACGTGTCCTCCGCGGAAGTCGAACCCGCGCCGAAGGGCACCTGGTAAGCCGCTTCAACGCTGCGAACCGTCAGGTTCGCAACAAGGCGTAGCAAATCGTGGTGGCGCTGTTCCGCGCTGAGGCGCAAGCCTCGCAGCAGCAGGCCTGGCTGGGATCGGTGCAATTGCATCGGCCGACCACGTTGAAATGGCTGAGCATCCTGGCGCTGGGCGGCGTGATCGCCGTCGGGACCTTCCTGTTCAGTACCGAATACACCCGCAAGGCCCGCGTGAACGGACTGCTGGTGCCGGAGCGGGGGGTCATGCGGCTGAGCGTGCCGCAGAGCGCCACGGTCTTGGCACGACCCGTCCAGGATGGGCAGCAGGTGCGCGAAGGCGACGTGCTGTTCGTGTTGTCGCTCGACAGCGCCAACCCGACCGGCGACGGCCTGTCACGGACCTTGAAGGATCGAGAGTCATCGCTGGGCGCGGCGCAGGCACAGCAGCGGGAACTTGCGCAGAGCCAGGCGGCGTCGCTGAAAGCGCGGATCGCCACGCTCGCATCCACACTGCAGCAGGCTGATGCCGAGCTGCAGCTGCATGCCCAGCGCGAAGCGCTGGCGCAGCAGAGCCTGGGACGGCTCGAGTCGCTGGCGAAAGACCAGTTCGTCTCGAGCGCCCAGGTCCAGACCAAGCGGGAGGAGTTGCTTGGCTTGCAGGCCCAACGGCAGGCACTGGCGCGAGAGCGCGAGAACCTGCAGCGGGAGGCGTTGGGCTTGCAAGCTGAGCTTCAGGCGATCCCCTTGAAGGCGCAGGTCCAGCAGGGGGAACTCGCCCGGGACATCGCCGCGCTGCAGGCGCAGGGCGTGGAGAACGAAGCGCGCCGCCGCCTCGTGCTGCGCGCCCCCAGCGACGGACAGATGAGCACGGTGCTCGCCGAGCCCGGACAGGTCGTGCAGGCCGGTACCCAGCTCGCCGCCCTGCTCCCCGCGCATACGGCGCTGCAGGCACATCTCTACGCCCCGTCCAGTGCCGTCGGGTTCCTGCGGCCGCATCAGGCGGTGCTGCTGCGCTATCAGGCGTTCCCGTACCAGAAATTCGGCCAGCAGCAGGGCGAGGTGCTGCAGGTCTCGCGCACACCGCTGCAGGCAGCGGAACTCGCGCAACTCGGTCTGCCCGCCGCGATGGCACAGGGCGAGCCGATGTATCGCATCACGGTGCAACTGCAGCGCCAATCGGTCGAGGCTTACGGCCAGGACCAGACGCTCAGCCCCGGTATGCTGCTCGAAGCCGACGTGCTGCTTGAGCGGCGCCGCCTGATCGAATGGATCTTCGAACCGCTGCTGAGCCTCGTACGCCGTGTCTGACGCCCCTTCTTCCGGCGCTCCCGCCGCGAGCGCCCCGTCGGCCGGAGCAGTGTCCCGGTTGAACCTCGGCTGGCGTCGTCGCCGACCCGTCATCCTGCAGACGGAGGCCGCCGAATGCGGCCTTGCCTGCCTGGCCATGGTGGCAGGCGCCCATGGGCAGCGCTGGACGCTCGGCGAGCTGCGCGACCGGTTCGCGGTCTCGCTCAAGGGCCTGACGATGGCCGACCTGGTGCGCATGGGCGCGCAGCTCGGGCTCACCGCCCGCGCGCTGCGCGCCGAGCCGCATACGCTGCACAAGCTGCAGACGCCCTGCATCCTGCACTGGGACTTCAACCACTTCGTCGTGCTGGAGCGCGTCGACGGCGATCGGGCGGTGATCCTCGATCCGGCGCATGGCGAACGCCGGCTCGCGCTGGACGAGGTCTCCAAGCACTTCACCGGCGTCGCCCTCGAGCTGCGACCAGGGATGGACTTCGCCCGCAAGGCGCCCGCGCCAGCTCCGAAATGGCGTCAGCTGCTCGGACATGTGACGGGGCTGAAGCGCTCGATCGCGCAAGTCCTGGCCCTCGCGCTGGGGCTGGAGCTGCTCGGGCTGCTGGCGCCCTTCCTGCTGCAGTGGACGGTCGACGGCGTCATCGTCAGCGCCGACCGCGACCTGCTGGTGACGCTGGGCATCGGCTTCGCGCTGCTCGTGCTGCTGCAGGTGGGCGTCGGTCTGCTGCGATCCTGGGCGGTGATGATCCTGTCCGCGTCGCTGAACCTGCAATGGCTCTCCAACGTCTTCTCACACCTGCTGCGGCTGCCGCTCGCATGGTTCGAGAAACGGCATCTCGGCGACATCTGGTCGCGGTTCTCCAGCGTGCAGGAGATCCAGAAGACGCTCACGGGCAGCTTCATCGAAGCCATCCTCGACGGTCTGATGGTGCTGCTGACGCTGGCGATGATGGTGCTCTACAGCGGCAGTCTGACGACGGTCGCGCTGGCCGCCGTGGCAGGGTATGCGCTGCTGCGCTGGGCCTGCTTCCGACCGCTGCGCGACGCGCAGGAAGAGGCGTTGACCCACGAGGCGAGGCAGAACACCCACTTCCTGGAATCGCTGCGCGGCGCGCAGGCGATCAAGCTCTTCAACGCGCAGGCGGACCGCGGCGCGCGCTTCGCCAACCTCGTCGTCGAGCAGATGAACGCGTCGCTGACGGGCCGCAAGCTCGAGCTGGGCATGACGCAGGGCAACAAGCTGTTGTTCGGCCTGGAGCGCGTGGTCATCGTCGCGATGGGCGCGATGCTGGTGCTGGACAACGCGCTGTCGGTGGGCATGCTGTTCGCGTTCCTTGCCTACAAGGACCAGTTCAGCCAACGCATCGCGGGGCTGATCGACAAGGTGGTCGCGCTGAAGATGCTCCGCCTGCAGGGCGAGCGGCTGGCCGACATCGTCCTGACCGCGCCCGAGGCGGAGTTCGACGCCCCTGGCCGAGCCGTACCGCCCGACGCGGCGCTGGAGCTCGACGGCCTGCGCTTCCGATACGCCGACGGCGAGCCCGAGGTCATCGCCGGCTGCTCGCTGCGCATCGAGCCGGGCGAGTCGGTGGCGATCGTCGGTCCGTCGGGCTGCGGCAAGACGACGCTGATGAAGCTGATGCTCGGGATCCATGCGCCGCAGCACGGCGAGATCCGCATCGGCGGCGTCGCCCTGCCGCAGCTGGGCGCCAACGCCTGGCGCGAGCGCATCGGCACGGTGATGCAGGACGACCAGCTCTTCGCCGGCAGCATCGCCGACAACATCAGCTTCTTCGACCTGGACGTCGATCCGGACTGGGTCCGCGAGTGCGCGCGTCTGGCCTGTGTGCTCGAGGACATCGAGGCCATGCCCATGCGTCTGCAGACGCTCATCGGCGACATGGGCTCCAGCCTCTCGGGCGGGCAGCGCCAGCGCATCCTGCTGGCGCGCGCGCTGTACAAGCGGCCGAGCTTCCTTTTCCTGGACGAGGCGACCAGCGCGCTCGACGTGGAACGCGAGCGGCTCGTCAATGCGAGCCTGCGCCAACTCCCGCTGACGCGGATCGTCATCGCGCACCGCCCGGAAACCATCGCGGCGGCGCAGCGCGTCGTCAGCCTGCAGGGCGGGCGCGTGGTGCAGGACCTGCGATCGGTCCAGCACCGTTGAGGCCCCCTTGGCGGGCCCTGCGCGCTCGCCCGGACGGATCAGTCAGGCTTGATCTTGGCGCGCGCCACGACCTGCTTCCAGCGCTGCTGCTCCTGCGCAATGAAGGCGGTGAACTGCGCCGGCGTGTTACCCACGGCTTCGGCGGCGTCATGGCTCAAGCGTTCCCGGGCCGAGGCCGAGCGGATCGCCTTCACCGATTCGACAGCCAGCTTGTCCACATTGGCTGGGGCCAGGTTGGCCGGCGCGCACAGGCCGTACCACTGCGTCATCTCGAAGCCGGGATAGCCCTGCTCCGCGACGGTGGGCACGTCCGGCAGTTGCGGCAGGCGTTCCTTCGAGCCCGTCGCGATGCAGCGCAGCTTGCCGGCCTTGATGAACTGCATGATGGCCGGTGCGCCGACCGAGGCCGCCTCGAGGCGCCCCGCCAGCAGGTCCGTCAGCTGCGGACCGGTGCCGCGATACGGCACATGCAGGATGAAAAGGTCGGCGACCATCTTCAGGTATTCCATCGCCAGGTGCCCCGCGCTGCCGTTGCCCGCGGAGCCATAGCTGAACTTGCCCGGGTTCTTGCGCACGAGCGCCACCCACTCCTTGAGGTTGCGCGCCGGCACGTCGGGATGGACGACGTAGAGGCTGGGCACCTTCGCCAGCAAGGTGATGGGCTTGAAGTCGCGATTCGGGTCGTACGGCAGCTTGTCGTAGATGTACGGGTTCACCGCCAGCGTCCCGATGTGGCCGAGGATCAGCGTGTGCTGGTCTTCCGCGCGGGCGACCTCGCCCATCGCGATGTTGCCGCCGCCGCCCGGCTTGTTGTCGACATAGACCGACTGTCCCAGGGTTTTGCTGAGCTCGGCGGCGGTGGCGCGGGCAACGATCTCGCTGCTGCCCCCGGGCGCGAACGGCACGACGAAGCGCACGTTGCGCGACGGCCAGGTCGATTGCGCGAGCGCGGGGAGCGACGTGCCGAAGGCGGCGGCACCCGCGGCGCCGAGCGCGGCGGACTGCAGGAGGAAGCGGCGGCGGTCCTCGTCGGTGGGCATCATGCGGAGTCTCCGATCAGTTCTTCTGGAAACTCCGACTCTACGTGGGCCGCGCTGTCAATGCGCTGACGACGCCTCAGTTCGTGGGCGACTGGAAGACGCCGTCGAAGCCGCCCGGATCGGACGTCGGCATCGTCTGCTCCTCCATCCAGCCGAGCCAGCGCATCGCCTGCTCCCGGGAGTCCCCGCACATGTCTTCTGACGGAGGCAGAGAGCCGCACACGGCAGGCCGCTCCGGTCGTCCGAAGATCTTGCAGCGCAGCGCCTGGTCGAGCTGGATGCAGCGCACCCCGGCCGGCTTGCCGTCGGGCATGCCGGGGATGGGGCTGCTGATCGAGGGGGCGATGCAGCAGGCGGCGCAGGAGGGACGGCAATTCATGGGAGGCGGATTGTCGCCGCCGTCCGCGGGCGCCGCCAACAAGGTCCGCCCGGCATGCCCCTGAGGCAGTGACTTATCCACAGGCCCGCGTAAAATCACGCCCTTCCCTCATCTGAACGCCAGCCGGCTGCCCATCGCCTGATTCCGCACCCTGCGCGCGTCGCGATGGCCTCGATCCCACCCGATCGCCGATTCCGCTGGACGCCTTGCCATGCTTTATCCCAAAGAGTTCGACGTGATCGTGGTCGGCGGCGGCCATGCCGGCACCGAAGCCGCGCTGGCGGCCGCCCGCATGGGCGTCAGCACGCTGCTGCTGACCCACAACATCGAGACGCTCGGCCAGATGAGCTGCAACCCGTCGATCGGCGGGATCGGCAAGGGTCATCTGGTCAAGGAAGTGGACGCGCTCGGCGGTGCAATGGCCGCGGCGACCGATGAGGGCGGCATCCAGTTCCGCATCCTCAACGGCTCCAAGGGGCCCGCCGTCCGCGCCACCCGCGCCCAGGCGGATCGCATCCTCTACAAGGCGGCCATCCGGCAACGGCTCGAGAACCAGCCCAACCTGATGCTGTTCCAGCAGGCCGTGGACGACCTGATGGTGGAAGGCGATCGCGTCGTGGGCGCCGTCACGCAATCGGGTCTGCGCTTCCGCGCCCGCGCCGTCGTGCTGACGGCCGGCACCTTCCTCGACGGCAAGATCCACATCGGCCTCGAGAACTACGCCGCCGGTCGTGCCGGCGACCCGCCTGCGGTCTCGCTGTCGGGCCGCCTCAAGGAACTCAAGCTGCCGCAGGGCCGCCTGAAGACCGGTACCCCGCCGCGCCTGGACGGCCGCACCATCGATTTCTCCCGGTGTGCGGAGCAGCCGGGCGACCTGGATCCGGTGCCCGTCTTCAGCTTCATGGGGAACGCCGCGCAACACCCGCGACAGCTGCCCTGCTGGATCACCCACACCAACGAGCGCACGCACGAGATCATCCGTTCCGGCTTCGACCGCAGCCCGATGTTCACCGGCGTCATCGAAGGCGTCGGCCCGCGCTATTGCCCGTCCATCGAAGACAAGGTCAACCGCTTCGCCGACAAGAACTCGCACCAGATCTTCCTGGAGCCCGAGGGTCTGACGACCCATGAGTTCTATCCGAACGGGATCTCGACCTCCCTGCCCTTCGACGTCCAGCTGGCCGCTGTCCGGTCGATTCCCGGCCTGGAGAACGCGCACATCCTGCGCCCCGGTTATGCGATCGAGTACGACTACTTCGACCCTCGCGAGCTGAAGTCCAGCTTCGAGACGCGCGCCATCGGCGGCCTGTTCTTCGCGGGCCAGATCAACGGCACCACCGGCTATGAAGAGGCGGCGGCCCAAGGCCTGTTCGCCGGCCTGAATGCGGCGCTCCAGGTCCAGGGCAAGGACGTCTGGCTGCCGAGCCGCGACCAGGCATACCTGGGCGTGCTGGTCGACGACCTCATCACCAAGGGTGTGACCGAGCCCTATCGCATGTTCACGAGCCGGGCCGAGTTCCGCCTGCAGCTTCGCGAGGACAACGCCGACATGCGACTGACCGAGGCCGGTCGCCAATTGGGCTTGGTTGGCGACGCACGCTGGGAGGCATTCAACCGGAAGCGTGATGCTGTTTCACGTGAAACAGAGAAGCTCAAGTCGACTTGGGTGAATCCGAACATCCTCCCGGCGGCCGATGCAGAGCGCCTCGTGGGCAAAGCCCTTGAGCGCGAATACAACCTGATCGACCTGCTGCGTCGTCCCGGCGTCACCTTCGACACCATCTCCGAAGTGGCGTCCATCGCCCGACCGGCGTCCGGGGTCACGCGCGCCGCCCTGACCGAATCGCTGGGCAGCGACCTCGCGGCCGCCGTGATCGAACAGCTCGAAGTGGGCGTCAAGTACGCGGGCTACATCAGCAAGCAGCAGGAGGACGTGGCCCGCGCATCGAACTTCGAGCACCTGAAGCTGCCCGACGATCTCGACTACGGCCTGGTCACCGCACTCTCCTTCGAGGCTCGCCAGAAGCTCGGCAAGCATCGCCCGGAGACACTGGGACAGGCCTCACGGATCTCCGGCATCACCCCGGCGACGATCTCGCTGCTGCTGATCCACCTGCGCAAAGGCCGCTTCAAGGGCTTCACCGATCAAGCCGCCGTCGACTCGACCGCCGCCTGAGTTCACCCCCTTCCGCTCATCGATGACTGATCCCGACCTCCGTCCCCGCCTCGCCGCTGCCGCCGAAACGCTCGCGCTCGGCCTCACTGATGAACAGCTCGACCGGCTGATCGCCTACCTCGGGTTGCTGTCGAAGTGGAACAAGGTCTACAACCTGACGGCGGTTCGCGATCCTGAAGCGATGCTCACGCAGCATCTCGTGGACAGCCTCAGTCTGATGCCGCCACTCCGTCGCCATGCCGCCGGCCAACCGCTACGGCTGATGGACGTCGGCAGCGGCGGAGGCCTGCCGGGGGTGGTTATCGCCATCTGCGATCCGTCGATCGACGTGACCTGCGTGGATACCGTCGGCAAGAAGGCGTTCTTCATCGCCCAGGTCGCTGCCGAAGTCGGTCTGCCCAACCTGCATGCGGAACACTCTCGTGTTGAACAGCTCAAGACGGCCCCGTTCGACGTGATCACGTCGCGGGCGTTTGCCTCGCTCGCCGACTTCACCGAATGGACCGGCATGCACCTGAAGCCGGGGGCCGTGTGGGCGGCGATGAAGGGTCAACACCCCTCGGAGGAAATCGCGGAACTCGCCAAACGCGCACCGGATCTGTCCGTGTTCCACGTGGAACAGCTGCAAGTGCCGGGGCTGGATGCTCAGCGGTGCCTGCTTTGGATCCGGCCGACAGCCGCCATCGGTTAAGCTCCGCCCCTCCGAGAGCCCTGCTACCCGACCCTTCATGGCCAAGATCTTTTGCGTTGCGAACCAAAAAGGCGGCGTCGGCAAGACGACCACCACCGTGAATCTGGCTGCCGGACTGGCCAAGATCGGGCAGCGTGTGCTGGTGGTCGACCTTGATCCTCAGGGCAACGCCACAATGGGTTCAGGCATCGACAAGCGCGCCTTGCCGCTCACGGTTTATGACGTCCTGCTGGAGTCGACCACGATCGCCGAAGCGCGCCAGCGCAGCGAGAAGGCGGGCTACGACGTATTGGGCGCCAATCGTGAACTGGCCGGCGCCGAGGTCGAACTGGTTGAACTGGAACGCCGGGAACAACGCCTCAAGACGGCATTGGCTGACGCGGCACAGGATTACGACTTCATCCTGATCGACTGCCCGCCCTCACTGTCGATGTTGACGCTGAACGGCCTGTGCTCGGCCCACGGGGTGGTCGTCCCGATGCAGTGCGAGTACTTTGCGCTCGAAGGCTTGACCGACCTCGTCAACACGATCAAGCAGATCCACGCGAACCTGAATCCCGACCTGCAGATCATCGGCCTGCTGCGCGTCATGTTTGATCCTCGCATCACCCTGCAGCAGCAGGTCAGCGAACAGCTGAAGGCGCACTTCGGCGAGAAGGTGTTCGACACTGTCATCCCGCGCAACGTCCGTCTCGCGGAAGCGCCCAGCTACGGTCTGCCCGGGGTCGTCTTCGACGGCAGCTCCAAGGGTGCCCACGCCTTCATTGATTTCGCCAAGGAAATGGTGAAGCGCGTCGGCGTCCTGCGTTGAGCGAATGGACGAGCGTGTCGCCCGAGTTGGACGCCCTCGCCCGCCGTGCCGAACTGGCCGGCTTGAACGCGGCGTCCGCCCCACGTGAAGCCCAGGTCGACGGCTGGTTGCTCCGGCTGTCTCCCGGCAAGGCCAAGCGCTCACGATGCGTCAATGCGCTGGCGGGCGGCACCCTCCCCCTCGATGACATCCTTCGCCGCTGCCGCGGCAGCTTCGAGCAGGCCGGCTTGCCGCTGATCCTCCGCCTCACGCCCTTCAGCCAACCGATCGACCTCGACGACCAGCTTGCCTCCAGAGGCTGGACCTCCTTCGATCCCGCCGATGTGATGGTGCTGCCCTCGCTGGAGGCTTTTGACGACGCCGACGGCATCGAGCCGCTATCGCCGTCCGCCTACGCCCGATTGATCGGTGAGCTGCGCGGATCGAGCACTGAAGAGATCGAGGGCCACGCCCGCCGACTCGAACAGGCCAGCGTCCCGCATCAAGCGTTCCAGATGACTCAGGGCGGCATGCTGCTCGCTTGCGGCCAGGTGGCCATCGATACGGATCCGAATGGCGCATCCCTGGGTGCGTTGGCCGATGCACCGGCTGGCGGCATGGCAGGTCTCTTCGACATCTTCACGCCCGAGGACCAGCGAGGTCGGGGGCACGGCTTCAAGCTGTGCGCCGCGCTGCTGGCCGAGGCGCGTCGCCAGGGAGCGCGCAGTGCCTATCTGCAGGTGGGAGCCGACAACGCCGCCGCGCAGCGGCTGTACGCCCGCCTGGGCTTCCTGCAAGCCTATCGCTACCACTACCGCAGCGACGACCCGCGCGCCTGGGCTTGACCCCCCCGAGCGCCGGAGACACAGGCTAGTCCCGCGCCTGCCAGACTTTCAGGAGCGTGTGGCGGGTGAAGCCCGGCACGAAGTCGTGCACATGGCTGATGCAGGCGTAGCCGAGGTGCTCGTACATCTCGGCGGTCTCGTCCAGCAGTGTCTCGATGAGCGCATCGACGCAACCCCGCTTCAGAGCCATCGCTTCAAGCTGACGAAGACAGTCGCCGCCTAGACCCTGCCCGCGATGATCCGCGTGGACCCACAGGTAGTTGACGTAGAGGCGTTGGAACTCGGTCCGTCCGGAGGCGCCGGCGATCAGTTCGCCGCCGTCGTACAGCGCCACGGCGATGTCCTCGGCGTCGCTGCCTTGCGTCTGCTGGCGTCCGTATCGGATGACGCCGTCGCGGAGAGCGTCCAGGTCGCGCAAGGGAACGGCGTCATCCCGACGCCAGTCCCGGCCTCCGCCGCCCGTCGATGCCGTCATCAGATGTCGTTGACGTCCGGACCGGTCAGGCCCAGCGACTCGTCCACGCCCAGGTGCACGTTCATGCTCTGCACCGCGGCGCCGCTCGCGCCCTTGCCGAGGTTGTCCAGACGGGCCATCACGAGGATCTGCTGCTCGCTGCCGAAGACGAACAGGTCGACGTTGTTCGTGTCGTTGCAGGCCTGCACGTCGAAGAAACCGACGGCCAGCGTGTCCGCGTCGCGCAGCGGTTTCACGTGGATGAAGCGCTCGCCTTCGTAGTGCGCGGCCAGCGCGTCGCGAACCTGCTGCGGCGTCGTGCCGGGACGCAGCTGGCTCAGGTGCAGCGGCACCGTGACCGCCAGGCCCTTGTAGAAGTTGGAGACGATGGGCATGAACACCGGCGCGGCCTTCAGTCCGGTGTGGGCCATCATTTCCGGGAGATGCTTGTGGGCCAGGCCCAGCGCATACGGACGCGGCGCGATCAGCTTCGGATTCCCACCCGCCTCGTACTCCGCGATCATCGACTTGCCGCCGCCCGAATACCCGGTGATCGACGTCGCCGTCACCAGCGCGTCGGCCGGCAGCAGGCCGGCATCGACCAGCGGACGCATCGCCAGGATGAAGGCGCTGGCGTGGCATCCGGGGTTGGCGATGCGCTTCGAGTCACGGATGGCGGCGCGTTGCCCCTTGGCCAGTTCGGGCAGGCCGAAAGCCCAACCCGGCGCCGTGCGATGCGCGGTGCTCGCATCGATCAGGCAGGTCTTGGGGTTGGTCACCATGGCCGCGGCCTCCTTCGAGGCGGCGTCGGGCAGGCACAGGAAGGCGACATCGGCGGCATTCAACAGGCGGGCGCGCTCGGCGGCATCCTTGCGCTTGTCGGCATCGATGCGCAGCACCTCGATGTCGGCGCGCTGCGCCAGATATTCATTGATGCGCAGGCCGGTCGTGCCTTCCTGCCCGTCGACATACACCGCGTACTTCATCGCCGCTCCTGCAAAATCCGCTGCCTCCGGGACCCTCCCGAAGAAAGCGCGAAGCATAAGGCCAACCGATGTCAACACACGCCATTCCGCCGAATGACCTGGACCTCTCCCCGATCACGCGACCGGTCTACCTGCTGCCGGGCTGGATGAATTCAGACCCCGACCATTGGCAGAGCGAATGGCAGCGGCGTCACGGCGACAGCCGCGTCGAGCAGAACGACTGGGAATGGCCACGCCGCGGCGACTGGATGGCCCGCCTCGACGAGGTGCTGCAGCAAGACGGGCGCCTGCACGATCAGCCGGCCCTGCTGGTGGCCCACAGCCTCGGCTGTCAGCTGGTGGCCGCCTGGGCGGAGCATTCGTCCCACACGCGCCTGGTGGCCGCCGCGTTGCTGGTCGCGCCGCCCGACACCGAGCGCGAGGAGATACCGCCCCAACTGCACAACTGGCGGCCCATCCGGCGCCCTCGGCTGCCCTTCCCCGCCCTCGTGGTCGCCTCCAACGACGATCCCTTCTGCACCCCGGAACGCGCCGCCGGAATGGCGGCAGACTGGGGCGCGGAATTCGTCCTGGCAGGGCCGCTGGGACACATCAATGCCGCCTCCGGCCTGGGCGCCTGGCCCGAAGGCCGTGCCATGCTGAAGCGCCTCGCCGGCTGATCCGGGCGACACCCGACATCGGGCTGACGGCCCTCCCCTGGAATCACGGAGAATCGCGCCCCATGGCGACAAAGAAACCCAAGGGCCTGGGCATGGGCCTCGAGGCCCTGCTCGGACCCAAAGTGAGCGACGCACCCGCGGTGCGCGAAGGCGAACCCGGCGTGCTGCCGCTGGCGCAGATGCAGGCGGGCAAGTACCAGCCGCGCACCCGCATGGACGAGGGCTCGCTCTACGAGCTGGCCGAGAGCATCAAGGCGCAGGGGATCATGCAACCGATCCTCGTGCGTCCGATCGCGCCCAACGGTGCGGTCCGCTACGAGATCATCGCGGGCGAACGGCGCTTCCGTGCCGCGAAGCTGGCCGGACTGGCCGAAGTGCCGGTGCTGGTGAAGCCGGTGCCCGACGAAGCCGCCGCCGCGATGGCGCTGATCGAAAACATCCAGCGCGAAGACCTCAACGCGCTGGAAGAGGCGCAGGGCCTGAAGCGGCTGGTCGACGAATTCGGCCTGACGCACGACCAGGCGGCGCAGGCGGTGGGCCGCTCGCGCAGCGCGGCGTCCAACCTGCTGCGCCTCCTGAACCTGGCCGAGCCGGTGCAGAACATGCTGATGGCAGGCGACATCGACATGGGCCACGCCCGCGCGCTGCTGGCGCTGGACGGCGCCCACCAGATCACCAGCGCCACCGAGATCGCCGCGAAGAAGCTCAGCGTGCGAGAGGCCGAGAAACTCGTCCAGCGCCAGCAGGGCGGCGGGCGCCAGGCCCCGCTGCTGCGGGTGAAGGCCAACAAGAGCCGCGACGTGCTGAGACTGGAGGAACAACTCTCCGACCTGCTGACGGCGCAGGTGGAAATCCGCGTCAAGAAGAAGACCAAACGCGGCGAGCAGGGCGAGGTCGCGATCAGCTTCGGCTCTCTCGACGAACTGAACGGCTTGCTGCAAAAACTCCGCCCGCCCGGCGCGGACGAGTGATCCGCGGCCCCCGCCTTGGGGGCTCGCCGATCGGCCAATCCACAAGAATGGCACGCGGGATGCGTGCTGTCTTCTTCGTACTTCCCACAGGTGCCCCACGTCGGGGGATCGTCAACTTTCGCGCTTCACAGGCGTTGAACATGGGAGTACAACGGGGTCATGTCTTGCTATCGCGCATCGTTGCCGATGGGGGTAGCATGGCCCAGAAAACCGCACCGGCCTTGAGGCTGCCGAAGGGCACCCAGACACGATCGCGGACCTTGGACCAGCATGGGCTGGCCGTTTGCTGACTGCTTGCTGAGCTCGGAAAGCTCTGATGACGCCTTGAGTCATGGACGTCGCCAGAACTTCCTGGACGATGCGAGGTCCGTTGTCGCACGGACGCGCGTCGCCTCCCAATGCACCACTGGAGGTCAGCATGGACGTGATCAGCCATTTCGCGGCTCGCTACGAACGCAGCAAGGTCGAGGAACTCACCCTGGAGGAGTACCTCGACGAGTGCAAGCGCAATCCCCTCGCCTACGCCACCGCGGCCGAGCGCATGCTCAAAGCGATCGGCGAGCCGCAGATGCTCGACACGCGCAACGACTCGCGCCTGTCGCGGATCTTCCAGAACAAGGTCATCAAGATCTATCCCGCCTTCGCCGAGTTCTACGGCATGGAGGATGCGATCGAGCAGGTCGTCTCCTACTTCCGCCATGCGGCGCAGGGGCTGGAAGAGAAGAAGCAGATCCTGTATCTGCTGGGCCCGGTCGGCGGCGGCAAGAGCTCGATCGCCGAGCGCCTCAAGCAGCTGATGGAGCACGTGCCCTTCTACGCGCTCAAGGACAGTCCGGTGAACGAGAGTCCGCTCGGCCTGTTCGACGTCGTCGAGGACGGCCCGCTGCTGGAGCGCGAATACGGCATTCCGCGCCGCTACCTCAACCGCATCCTCAGCCCGTGGGCGGTGAAGCGGCTCGACGAGTTCGGCGGCGATATCCGCAAGTTCAAGGTCGTCAAGCGGCTGCCCAGCGTGCTCAAGCAGATCGGCGTCGCGAAGACCGAGCCGGGCGACGAGAACAACCAGGACATCAGCTCGCTGGTCGGCAAGGTCGACATCCGCAAGCTCGAGACCTACGCGCAGGACGATCCCGACGCCTACAGCTACTCCGGCGGCCTGTGTCTGGCCAACCAGGGCCTGCTGGAATTCGTCGAGATGTTCAAGGCGCCGATCAAGGTGCTGCACCCGCTGCTGACGGCGACCCAGGAAGGCAACTTCAAGGGCACCGAGGGCTTCGGCGCGATTCCTTTCGATGGCATCGTGCTGGCCCACAGCAACGAAAGCGAGTGGAAGACCTTCCGCAACAACAAGAACAACGAGGCCTTCCTCGACCGCATCTACATCGTCAAGGTGCCCTACTGCCTGCGCGTCAGCGAGGAGGTGAAGATTTACGAGAAGCTGATCCGCGGCTCCTCGCTGGCCGAGGCCAAGTGCGCGCCCGGCACGCTGAAGATGATGGCGCAGTTCGCCGTGCTGACGCGGCTGAAGGATCCGGAGAACTCCAGTGCCTTCAGCAAGATGCAGATCTATGACGGCGACAACCTGAAGGACACCGACCCCAAGGCCAAGTCGATCCAGGAGTACCGCGACTACGCCGGCGTCGACGAAGGCATGGCCGGCATCTCGACGCGCTTCGCGTACAAGATCCTGTCCAAGGTCTTCAACTTCGACTCGACCGAGGTCGCCGCCAATCCGGTCCACCTGATGTACGTGCTCGAACAGCAGATCGAGCGCGAGCAGTTCCCGCAGGAGGCCGAACAGAAGTTCGTCGGCTTCATCAAGGAAGTGCTGGCCCCGCGCTACGCCGAGTTCATCGGCAAGGAGATCCAGACCGCCTACCTGGAGAGCTACAGCGAGTACGGCCAGAACATCTTCGACCGCTACGTGACCTATGCGGACTATTGGATCCAGGACCAGGAGTACCGCGACACGGACACCGGCGAGGTCTTCGACCGGTCGGCGCTGAACGCGGAACTCGAGAAGATCGAGAAGCCCGCGGGCATCAGCAACCCGAAGGATTTCCGCAACGAGATCGTCAACTTCGTGCTGCGCGCGCGCGCCAACAACGCGGGCAAGAACCCGCTGTGGACCAGCTACGAGAAGCTGCGCACGGTGATCGAGAAGAAGATGTTCTCCAACACGGAAGAGCTGCTGCCGGTGATCAGCTTCAACGCCAAGGCCAGCGCCGACGAGGCGAAGAAGCACGAGAACTTCGTCCAGCGGATGGTCGACAAGGGCTACACGCCGAAGCAGGTCCGGCTGCTCTGCGAGTGGTACCTGCGCGTGAGGAAGTCGAGCTGAGGCCAACGAACGCCACCGGAAAGGTCCCTTCATGACCGGGCTTCAACAGATCATCGACAGGCGGCTGTCGGGCAAGAACAAGTCGATCGGGAATCGGGAGCGCTTCCTGCGCCGCTACAAGGACCAGATCCGCGACGCGGTGCGGCGCGCGGTGGACAAGCGCGGCATCCGCGACATGGAGCGCGGCGAGGACGTGCAGATCCCCAAGCGCGACTTGAGCGAACCCGTCTTCAGCCATGGCGACGGCGGGACGCGCGAGGTCGTTCGGCCGGGCAACACCGAGCACATCAAGGGCGACCGCATCGGCAAGCCGCAAGGCGGCCAGGGCGGGGGTGGCGGCTCGCAGGCCAGCGACTCCGGCGAGGGCGAGGACGACTTCGTCTTCCACCTCAGCAAAGAGGAGTTCATGCAGGTCTTCTTCGAGGACCTGGCGCTGCCCAATCTCGCCCGCACGACGCTGGCCGAGACGCCCGAGTACAAGACGGTGCGGGCCGGTTATGTCACCGACGGCACGCCGACCAACCTGCACGTGGTGCGCTCGATGCGCGGCGCGCTGGGGCGGCGGATCGCGCTGGGCATGGACAAGCGGCGAGAACTGCATGAGCTCGAGACGCGGCTGCTGACTCTTCAGCAGGAAGAGGACAAGCGTCGCCCCGAGATCCAGGCGCTGATCGCCGAGACCGAGGCGCGCATCGTGCTGCTGCGCCAGCGTCTGTCCAACATCCCCTTCCTGGATCCGATCGACCTGCGCTTCCGCAACCGCGTCAAGGTGCCGCAGCCGACCACGCGCGCGGTGATGTTCTGCCTCATGGACGTGTCGGGCTCGATGGACGAGAGCCGCAAGGACCTGGCCAAGCGCTTCTTCATCCTGCTCTACCTGTTCCTGACGCGGCATTACGAGAAGATCGAGGTCGTCTTCATCCGTCACCACACCCAGGCGCAGGAAGTCGACGAGCAGAACTTCTTCCACGCCACGGAGACGGGCGGCACCGTGGTGTCGTCGGCGCTGGTCATGATGGAAGAGATCATCCGCGCGCGGTACCCGGCCGGCGACTGGAACATCTACGGCGCACAGGCCAGCGACGGTGACAACTGGCACCATGACAGCGGCCGTTGCCGGGAACTGCTGGCCGACAAGATCCTCCCGCTGTGCCGCTACTACGCCTACGTGCAGGTGGCGGAGGCCGAGCAGAACCTGTGGGAGGAATACGCGAAGCTGGAAGACGAAGTGCACCACTTCGCAATGCGCAAGGCCGTCGAGGTGGCGCAGATCTATCCGGTGTTCCGCGACCTGTTCAAGAAGGAAGGGGCGACCGCGTGACGGCGGCCCCGGAGGACATCACCATGAGCAGTCTGGAGAATCGCCGCCAGGTCGGCGTCGGCGTGGGTGCCAACGAATACGGCGGCCGTCGCGTCCGCGCGCCGCTGACCCAGATGCGGCCGCTGGAGAAGCGGCCGGAGCACCCGCTCCCGTCGCCGAGCGACTGGACCTTCGAGCTCGTCGAGGAGTACCACAACGTCATCCGCCAGACGGCGGAGCGCTACGGACTCGACACCTATCCGAACCAGCTCGAGGTCATCACCGCCGAGCAGATGATGGATGCCTACGCGTCGGTCGGGATGCCGGTCAACTACCGGCACTGGAGCTACGGCAAGGAATTCATCGCCACCGAGCGCAACTACAAGCGCGGCCAGATGGGCCTGGCGTACGAGATCGTCATCAACTCCGACCCCTGCATCGCCTACCTGATGGAGGAGAACACGATGGCGATGCAGGCGCTGGTGATCGCGCACGCCTGCTACGGCCACAACAGCTTCTTCAAGAACAACTACCTGTTCCGGATGTGGACCGACGCGTCGTCCATCATCGATTACCTGGTCTATGCGAAGAACTATGTCGCCGACTGCGAGCAGCGTTACGGCCTGGACGCCGTGGAGTCGACGCTGGACTCCTGCCATGCGCTGATGAATCACGGCGTCGACCGCTACCGTCGCCCGGCCAAGCTCTCCCTCGCGCAGGAACAGGCCATGCGCAAGGACCGCGAGTCCTATGCGCAGCTGCAGGTCAACGACATGTGGCGCACCTTGCCGCGGCGCCTGGAGGACGAGGCCAAGGAGGAAGAGAAGCGCCGCTTCCCGAGCGAGCCGCAGGAGAACCTGCTGTACTTCATCGAGAAGAACGCGCCGCTGCTGGAACCGTGGCAACGGGAGATCGTGCGCATCGTCCGCAAGATCGCGCAGTACTTCTATCCACAGCGGCAGACGCAGGTCATGAACGAAGGCTGGGCGACCTTCTGGCATCACAAGCTGCTGAACACCATGTACGACGACGGCTACCTGTCCGACGGCATGATGATCGAATGGCTGAAGTCGCACACCAACGTGGTGGCGCAACCGGCGATGTCGCAGCTCAATCCGTATGCGCTGGGATTCGCGATGTACACGGACATCAAGCGCATCTGCGAAAAGCCGACCGACGAGGACCGCGAGTGGTTCCCGGCGATCGCCGGCAGCGACTGGCTGCCGACGCTGGACCATGCGATGCGCAACTTCAAGGACGAGAGTTTCATCGCGCAGTACCTGAGCCCGAAGATCATGCGGGACTTCCGGCTGTTCTCCATCCTCGACGACGAGCACCAGGCGGAGTACGAGATCTCCGCGATCCACGACGAGCAGGGCTACCAGTACGTGAGGCAGGCCCTGTCGCGACAGTACGACCTGTCCACGCGCGAGCCCAACATCCAGGTCTGGAACGTCAACCTGCGCGGTGACCGGTCATTGACGCTGCGCCATCAGCAGCATCTGGACCGGCCGCTGCATGACGGCGCGCAGGAAGTGCTGAAGCACGTCGCCCGCCTGTGGGGCTTCGGCGTCCAGCTGGAAAGCGTGAACGCACGGGGCGACGTGTCCCGTCGCTGGAGCGTGCCGGCGCCGCAGCACTGAAATCCCTCGGCGTTCAGACGAAGATCTTCCCGGGATTCATGATGTCGTTCGGATCGAGCGCTCGCTTGAGCGCTCGCATCTGATCGACCGCGCCCTCCCCCGCCTCCTGCAGCAGGAAGGCCTGCTTGTGCAGGCCGATGCCGTGCTCGCCGGTGCAGGTGCCCTCGAGCGCGATCGCCCGCGCGACCATCTGCGCGCTCAGCGTCTCAGCGGTTTCCCGCTCCGCAGGCACCGCCGGATCGATCAGATACCCCATGTGGAAGTTGCCGTCGCCCACGTGGCCGACGATGAAGTACGGCAGACCGCTGGCTTCGACTTCCTCGACGGAGACGTTGATCGACTCCGCCAGGCGCGAGATCGGCACGCAGGTGTCGGTCGTCACCGCGCGGCAGCCGGGCTTCATCTGCAGCGCCGACAGGTAGGCATGATGGCGCGCGGTCCACAGCCGCGTGCGCTCCTCCGGTGTCGTCGCCCATTCGAACCCCGTGCCGCCATGGTCGGCGGCAATCTCCTGCACCGTCGCCGCCTGTTCCGCGACACCGGCCTCCGAGCCGTGGAACTCCATCAGCAGCATCGGCGCTTCGCGCAGCGTCAGCTTGTCGTGCCGGTTGACCGCCCGCACGGCATGCGCGTCGAGCAGCTCGCAGCGCGCGATCGGCACGCCCATCTGGATGATCGCGATCGTCGTCCGGACGGCCGCGTCGATCGATTCAAACGAGCACACCGCCGCCGACACCGCTTCGGGCAAGGGGAACAGCCGCAGCGTGATCTCGCAGATCGCGCCCAGCGTGCCCTCGCTGCCCACGTACAGGCGCGTGAGGTCGTAGCCGGCGCTGCTCTTGCGGGCCCGGGATCCGGTGCGGATCAGCCGCCCGTCCGGCGTCGCGACGGTCAGCCCCAGCACGTTCTCCTTCATCGTCCCGTAGCGCACGGCGTTCGTGCCGCTCGCACGCGTCGCCGACATGCCGCCGATCGAGGCATCCGCGCCCGGGTCGATCGGAAAGAACAGCCCC
Source organism: Mitsuaria sp. CC2 (assembly GCF_048957715.1). Classification (NCBI taxonomy): domain Bacteria; kingdom Pseudomonadati; phylum Pseudomonadota; class Betaproteobacteria; order Burkholderiales; family Sphaerotilaceae; genus Roseateles; species Mitsuaria sp. CC2. The sequence goes on from NZ_JARVXN010000019.1 coordinate 54,705, forward strand.
TGATGCCGGATCTCGGCGTTCAGCTGGTTGCGCGTCACGCCGGCCTGTACCGTCACCGTCAGGTCCTCGGCGTTGATGCTCAGGATCCGTTTCATCCGCGACAGGTCCAGGCTGACGCCGCCCTGGACTGCCAGCAAATGGCCTTCCAGCGAGGTGCCTGCGCCATACGGAATCACCGGCACGCCATGTGCGTTCGCCAGGGCCAGCACCGCTGTCACCTCCTCGTTGCTCTCCGCGAAGACGACGGCCTCCGGTGGTGGCACATCGAACGGCGATTCATCGCGGCCATGCTGCTCGCGCAACGCCAGGGCCACGCTGCAACGATCCCCGAACCGGGCCTTCAACGCCGCCAGCATCTCCGCTGGCATCGTTCTCGGCGCAAGAGCCGGCTGATGGGACGTGGGAAGGTCGCCGAGTTCTCGAGGCGCATTCATCGCTGTCTCCTGGTGCCACGCGGTCCGAAGCGGAAGGCACTCCGCCGCCCGTGTTGTCCGGTCGATTCTAGGAAGAGCGGCCGCGGCATCCGGTGGCATCGTCACGCTTGCGCCGCGAGCCGCACAGTGACAGCATGGACGGACCGCGCATTTGCCCGCGCGACATGAGGAGTCCGCCATGTCCCATCTGTGGTTATGGACGATCTGGGCCCTGCTGCTGGCGCTGCTGCTGGTCGCGACCCTGCGCATGGATTGGTTGAAGGTCTGGTGGATGGATCAGCTCCGTCACCTGCCCAACGACATCGCGCCCGGCGACATCGATCCCGGCGTCCCCGCCGAACGACCCGAACCGGGTACGCGCGCGCAAGCCCATCACGTCCCGAGACCGGTCGGCATCCCGCGCCACACGGTCCATGACATCCATGGCCATGCCGCCGGGATGAGCCACCACCGTCCGGTGTTCCACCGCAGCGGCAGCCGCAACTGACGCGCCCATCGGAGGGCGGGCGAGTTGCGGCAAGATGCCGGGTTTGCACTTCAGCAGCCCGCGCGGCGACCGCCATGGCCAATCGACTCTCCCAGATCGCGACCCGCACGGGCGACGACGGCACCACTGGCCTCGGGGACGGCACCCGCGTCCCCAAGGACCACCTGCGCGTGCAGGCGATGGGCGATGTGGATGAATTGAATTCCCAGATCGGCGTGCTGCTGGCCGAGCCGCTCCCGGACGACGTCCGAGACCTGCTGGTCACGATCCAGCATGAGCTGTTCAACCTCGGCGGCGAACTCTGCATGCCCGGCTACAGCCTGCTGAAGGAGGCGGCCGTGCTGCACCTCGACCAGGCGCTGGCCGATCACAACGCCGCCCTGCCCCGCCTCGCGGAATTCATCCTGCCGGCCGGTACCCGCAGCGCCGCGATCGCCCATGTGTGCCGCACGATCGCCCGCCGCGCCGAACGCGCCGTCGTCACGCTGGCCGCCAGCGAGGCGATCAACATGGCGCCGCGCCACTACCTGAACCGGTTGTCGGACCTGCTGTTCGTGCTGGCGCGTGTACTCAACCGGGCCAACCTCGACGGCAAGGGCGGGGACGACGTCTACTGGAAGAGCGAACGCCTCGCCCGCCATGCGGCCGAGGATGCCGCGGAGCAAGGCCGGGAAGGCCCTCAGAACGCCGCCTGAGCGCTTTTCATGGCGCCGGGCAGGCCCTACGCGTTGTCGGTGTGTCGAAGGCTCATACGACGGCCTGGGCCGCGCTCGTGAGGCGCTTCACGTAAGCCTCGCGCAATGCGGGCGGCTCCACCACCTCGACCTGGCCGGCATGCCGCAGCAGGTCCATCAACAGTTCGGTGGCGTCCACGAACGGCAACTGGAGCCGCCAACGCCCGTCCGGCAGCCATTCACTGCGCTGCGCCGGATGCCACTCCTCGCTGGAGACCCAGGCGGCGATCTGGTCGCTGAAGATCACCGTCGCCCACTGCGGATCACCACCGGCGAAGATGCCGTAGCCCTGGTCCAGTTCTCCTTCGAGCTCCTTCAGCGGCAGGCTGCGCGCCGCCTGGTCCTCGAGCACCACCGCGTCTTCCATCGCGTCGAGCGCGAAGCGTCTCAGTCCGTCGCTGGCATGGCACCACGCATCGAGGTACCAGGTGTTCCGGTAATGCACCAGACGCTGCGGGGACACCTCGCGCTCGCTCACGGATCCGCCGCCAGGTCCGCGCTTGCGGTAACGCAGCTTCAGCCGCCTGCGCTTCACGACCGCGCTCCCCACCGTCTCGAAATGCTCCGACGGCACGCGCCGCCGGGCGGTCGAGATCAGCTTGATGCGCCGCGTCAGCTCCTGCGCCTCGACCTCATCGCCACCCAGCATGCCAGTGAGCTTGTCCAGCATCGGCTGCAGGTGCCGGCTCAGCAGTCCGTTCTCATCGAGCCCGGCCATCATCTGATGCATGGTCAGCAGCGCGTGCAACTCCTTCTCGCTGAACCACACACCGGGCAGTTCATGCCGCTGCCCGCGCCACTGCTGGCCGAAGCGATAGCCGTTCTCGGCGGCGTCGTACTCGATGGGCGCGTCCATCCGTTCGCGCAGGTACTGCAGATCGCGCTTGAGCGTCGCCGGCGACACCTCCAGCAGCTCGCGCATCTCCGCGAAGCTCACGCAGCCGCGGCTGCGGATCAGCATCTCGATCTTGTAGAAGCGTTCGGTGCGATCCATGCGGGGCTCTCCTGACAGATCTGGGCAAAGCTGCCACAACTTTCTGTCGACTCATGTTGGGGGTGGCTCATTCTATGAGCGACCTCCCTTGAATACTTGATCCCAAGCCTGAAGCAGTTCCACCCCCGGGCCCCGGTTTCCAAGTCATCCAGGAGAACCCCATGGTCGCCACCTTCCTCCGCACCGCCGACGACATTGCCATCCAGCAGCTGCCCTTGCCGATGATCGCTGTCGAGGCCGTGGACGACACCCGCGACGAGCTCGGTGTCTCGAGCCACGAGCGCGTCGGTTTCGAACTGGGCTGGGACTATGCCCATCACGGGCTGACGCCGCCGGTCGAGCAACTGTTCCGGCAATCGCCGCTGCAGCAGGGCTGGCAATTGGGCCGGTCGACCTTCGGCGCGCGGACGCTCAAGTCGCATCGCCACACGCAGCTCTGGCTCTCGCTGCGTCTGCACGCCTGGCAGCGCGGCCGCAGCTTCGAAACGCTGCTGGTCACCCCCAACTATCTACAGCAGCTCGACACGACGCATTGCCCGGTCAGCCGGCTGGCGTTCAGCGACGAACAAGACCATCCCCAACGCCGGTCGATCGACCGGGTGCGTGACGACGCCGGTTATGCGGCCGGCAACCTGGCCCTGATGAGCCACGCCGCCAACAGCGCCAAACTGGACCGCGGATGGCAGCAATGCTGGGCGATGGCGCAGAGCCTGCGCCAGGGACCGATGACGATGGCGGGCGGTCTCAACGCCGACGCCTGGGAACGCATGGCCATCCTCACGAGCTTCGTGACGCCGATGTCGCATGATCTGGCCGCGCAGTTGCCGATGCTGGTGCTGCCGCCGAACCGCCTGCGGATGTTCAACCCGGTACAGGCCTTGCAGGCCCTGGTCACGCGGCAGCTGGCCACGCCGGGATGGAGCCAGCGACTGACGCGGCTCGAAGCGCTGATGGCGCCGCAACAGCGCGCCGATTTCTCGAAGTTCGTCCTGGCGCTGGTCCCGCGCGTGCTGCGTTGCCAGTCGCTCACCGATCCGATGGAGATCCGCTGGGCACTGGAAGATGCCTGGCTCGATCCGTTACTGCAGAAGCGGTGGACGCACTTCGCGCAACAACTGACCCCGGAGCAGGCGGAACAGCTGGTGCAACGCGCCGCCAACAAGCGGCTGAGCACCGTGCGCGTGCAGCGCCACGTCGCGCCCACGGAGGGCTGGGCACTCGATCGTCAGGGATTCCGCTCGGCGGCCTGAACGTCCACCAGCCTCAACCCGGGAGGCCCACGTGGAGCTTTTCGAGGCCACCGTTCTGGTCCTGCAGCGCCACGTGATAGCCCTGTTCCCTGAACCAGTCAGCCCATTGCCGGGCGTGTGTCTTCTCCGGGAGCCAGGGCCCGGTGCGATCCATGTGGACGCGATTGCCGCGGCGTTCGTAGAACACCACGCGCCACATGTTGGAGGGGATGCGGTCGTGAAAACTGGCCATGAGCGACCGCCGAATTTAGCAAAGCAGCAAGTCGCGCTGGGAGGGGGGCAACACCTGGAACCAGTCGGACATCGCACGGACCGTGCAGAGTTGCCGGGCCACCTGGCTGCGACTGTTCGCACACCAGGCCAACAGCACCGGGTCGTCGCAGATCAGCAGTGAAGCGCGCCCCTGCAACGCGAGTTCGACGAGCGCCTGCAGCGACTCGGACACTGCCGCAATCCGCGACCCGTGCACCGGCTTCACGACTTCGGCGTAAGGCAGGAAATCGGCGAGCAGTTCCTGCTGCTGCGCCACGGTCAACGCAAGCCTCGGATAGGCCAGAGCGCGCATCAGCGTGGCAGCGAGATCGGGACTCACCAGCGGTCGAATCAGACCTTGCTGCCATGCGCGACGCAGGCCCAGCGCTTCTCCGCCCGACAGCAGCAGCGCACGCAGGATCAATGCCGGATCGATGACGGCGAGTTCTGGCGCCGTCTTCCTCGATCGACGGGTCATGCGGACTTGCGTGTGGTCTTGCGGACGGCCGTCTTGCCAACGCTGCGTGACGGAGCAGAGGTCTTCACCGTCTTGTCGACCGCCTTGGCCTTGGCGGCCGGCTTCGCGGCCTTGGAAGCAAAAGCCATCGCCTGCGCGATGAGGCCATCATCCCCGTCGAGTTCCGCCAGCTTGGCCCGTACCGCATCGCCGCGCTGGATGCGCACCGGCGTCAGCACGACCTGCCCGGCCTGCAGCAGCACTTCGAAGTACTGCACGGGACCGAGCTTGTCGGTGACGCTTTTCGGCAGGGTCAGCTGGTTCTTGGACGTCAGCTTCGCCAGCACGCGATCAGACCAGCGAGCGCTGCAGACGCAGCTGTTCCAGCGCGCGGCCCTCGACGTCGACGGCCTTGACGCTGTCGTTCTCGGCCTTGAAGCCGGCAATCTCGAAGAAGCGCATTGCGCGCTCGTTGTTCTTGTAGGTCCACAGCGTGACGCGGGTGCAGCCTTCTTCCTGAAGACCTTCCTGCGCCGCTTCGACCAGGGCCTGACCGACGCCCTTGTCCCAATGGGCAGGCGTGGCGTACATGGCCCAGATCTCACCGGTGGTGGAGGGCGTGCCCTTGTCACGGGAGCGGTCGAAGCCGACGAAACCCATCACCTCGTTGTCCAGGTGCGCGACCAGCACTTGCGGCTCGCACATGTTGATGGCTTCGCGCCAATAAGCCTGGCGCTGAGCGACGGACAACCCGTTGAGGGCGCTGTCGGGCCAGAACTCCTTGTACGCCTCTTGAGCGGAACTCACCTGGATCTGGGCGACAGCCTTGGCATCACGCAGCGTGGCCGGGCGAATCTGAATACTCGACATACCTTGAGAACTATCGCAATTCGGGGAAAGGGCGGGATTGTCCCAGTCAACGCGGCCAAACGGGCACCTTGACAGCAAATGTTTTACTGACCCTGATCGCTGGCCATCCCCGTCGACCCACTGAGGCGACTCGAAGTTGACGACATGCGAACTTCAGACCAGCGACACCTGGAGATGCCGACGGAAGTCTCGCGCGAATCCGATGGCGGCCTTGTGCCAGTGCGGACGCGCCACGGCTTGCAATCGCAGCAGCAGCTCGTGTTCGACGCTCAGTTCTCCGAGAAATTCAGCGAGTTCAACCCCGATGTCGCGCTGCATGCGCTGCACCAGCTGCGCGGTCGTCAACGCGTCCGCGAGTGCACGGTGGGCGCGTCCGTTGTCCGGCAGACGGTGGTGGCGGGCCAGCGTGCCGAGCTTGCAATTCGGTGATTCAGGATAGAGCCGGCGAGCCAGTTTCACGGTACATGCGAACTCCGGCGCGATACGCGGGGCCGCCTCGGCGCGCTCGAGCTCATGCAGCCAGAAGCCGCGATCGAAGCTCGAGTTGTGCGCGACGAAGCCGCAGCCTTCGGTGAACGCGGCCACCTCGCGCATGACCTGGGCTGCATCGGGCGCGTCCTCGACCATCTCGTTGCTGATGCCGGTGAGGCGCTCGATCATCGGCGGGATCCAGGCGCCCGTGTTCATGAGGCTCTGATACTGGCCGACGATCTCGCCGTCCCGCAGCAGCACGGCGGCGATCTCGGTGGCGCGGCCGCCGCCCTGCGGCGAATGGCCGGTGGTCTCGAAGTCGATGACGGCGATGGTGCGCTTCATGCGGTGGGGGCGGGGTACTTCCGCGCGTTCATCTCGATCTTCCGGTCGACGGCGGCCGGCACGTCCACGCCGGCACGATCGGCGATCTGCAGCAGGTACATCAACACGTCGGCGATCTCCTCGCCCAGGTGCTGATGGTCCTCGGGCGACAGCTGCTGCGATTCCTCGCCGGTCTTCCACTGGAAGATCTCGACGAGCTCGGCCGACTCCACGACCAGCGCCATCGCGAGGTTCTTCGGCGTTAGGTAAGGGTCCCAATCCCGGGCTGCGGCGAAGTCGCGCAGCCGTCGTTGCAGGTCGGCAATGTCCATGGGTTCGCAGTGTGCAAGCCCGGCGAGGGCGGCTCAAGCAGCGTGTGCGCTGCAAGCGCCACACAGCAACGTCGCAAAGAAATTTCCCGCCTCTGTTTTCAACATCAAGGTTTTATATAACTCCTTAGTCGTCTTAGTAGAGGGACGGGCTTTCTGTGGACAAGCCGAAAATTCCTTTCAGAACCAACGACTTGAGAGCATCAAAACCTTGTGTGTGGAGCGCCTGGTTGGCCTTGCATGGATCGTCAACAACCAGGACCGACCCCCGTCGGCCTGTGGAGAACCGGCCAGTTGCCAGAAAGTTTTCCACAGCGTTGTTGGCTATGCAGCCTAGCCCGACTTGCGCTAGCGCTGCCAGGAATGGGGATAACGTCCCTGGCGACTCAGTCGATCCCGACCACCTTGTGCATTTGGATCGACAACTTCCATTGCGGATGGGACATGCAGTAAGCGATGGCGGCCTTGGTGTTCTGCCTCTGCAGCAGCGAGTCCATCGGCTGGAGGAAGAAGTGGTCGAAGGCCAGATCCGCGAAGCGCTCCGGCAAGGCCAAAGGCTGTGGATAAACCAGCTTCAACTCGTGGCCCTTCGTGAGCACGACCTCCGCATCGGCCTTCGGACTGACGCAGATCCAGTCCAGCCCTTCGGGGGCGGGCTGGGTGCCGTTGGTCTCGACGGCGATTTCGAAGCCGTGGGACTTCAGCGCGGTGATCAGCGGCCCGTCGAGCTGAAGCAGCGGTTCGCCGCCGGTGCAGACGACGTACGGCGTGCCGGTCTTGCGGCCATGCTCGTCCTTGGGCCACTTGTCGGCGATGGCCTCCGCGAGGGCATCCGCCGAAGCGAACTTGCCCCCGCCCTGCCCGTCCGTGCCGACGAAATCGGTATCGCAGAAGGTGCAGACGGCCTTCTCGCGGTCCTGCTCGCGGCCGGTCCACAGGTTGCAGCCGGCGAAGCGGCAGAACACGGCTGCGCGGCCGGCCTGGGCGCCCTCGCCTTGCAGCGTGTAGAACATTTCCTTGACGGCGTAGGTCATACGGGGATCAGTTCCTCGAAAGGACCGTGGCTGACGATCACGCCGCTGCCGCGGGTCTCGTACAGGTCGACGCGTTCCAGCGGCGGCAGCTGCGCCTTGGCCTGCTGCAGCACCCACGCGGCCAGGCTGGCCGTGTCGGCGTCGGCCAGGCCGGCGAGCTCATGCAACGGATGGTGGTCCATGGCCTTGAAGATCGGATCGAACAGCAGCTTCACGTCGCTGAAGTCCATGGCCCAGCCGAAGACCTGGTCCAGCGCGGCGCTGAGGTGCAGACGCAGCGTGAAGGTGTGGCCGTGGATGCCGGCCAGCGGATGTCCGGCCGGGGCGCGGTTGAGCTTTACCGCGCTGTCGAGGGTGAACTCCTTCCAGATCCGGTAGCGCTCGCCGTCGAAATTGGCACCGCTGGAGCCGGTCTCATAGACGGTGACCCAGCTCAGCTCCGGCAACTGCGGTTTCAGGCGCGCCCACAGCCAGGACGAGATCAGCTCGCTGGTCGGGTTGGACAAGCCTTCGATCTCGTTCAGGCACTGGTAGTTCAGCTGCGCGTGGAATGGGGCCCAGAGCTCGTCGAGGTGGTCGTAGTCGATGCTCAGGTCGCGTTCGCCGAGGTCCTGGTTGGCGTGCAGGATCAACTCGAAGCCATGACCGTGCATGCGGCCGCACTTGTGGCCCATCGGGACGTTGGGCAACTGATGAGCGGCCTGGAAGCGATATCGGCGCCAGACATGCGCGTGACCGTTGGCGTCCAGGTCGACACCGGAATTCGATGTGCTCTGGATCCCGACCTGCGTGATACCGGGCACCTTGAACTCGGTCTCGAGGCGATGCCGGATCCAACGGGCGATGTTCTCGTCGGTCGGTTGGGTGATGTGCTGATTCAGCAGCGCATGGTCCAGCGGGGCGATGCAGCGTTCGAGGCTATCGCGCAGCGCGCTGACTTCGCCGCCAGGGAACGGCGCCCATCCGGACGGAAGTTCAGCGCGGACCGTGGCCAGATAGCTGTGGCCGTGCAGACCGCGGGAGCGGTGTCCTGGGGGGAGCGCGTCGATCTGACAAGCGGACTCGAAACCCGCGGAAGCGGTGAAAAGGGAAGCTGGAGAAGCAGGTAAAGCAGACATTCCGAGAGTGTGACACGCCCGCTTTTCTTATCTTCTTGTATTGAATATCTCCTTGGTCGTATTAGTAGGTGTTCGCGGGTTCGTGTGGACAACGCCCGAATGGCTTGTCAGAACAACGACTTGCGAACAGGGCAACGGTGTGGGCGGAACCTGTGGAATGGCGGGACGGAAGGACAACAAGTTCCGGCGCCGCGGAACCGCTGTGGACAACCTGCCAGTTGTTCATCGCTCATCCCCAGGGTTGTGCACAGGCCCGCCCATCAAGACAAATCGTCCGGGAGGACGAAAAAAAGCCCCGCGATGGCGGGGCTTCGTGAGACCTCGGAAGGACTTCTGAAAACTACTTCTTGTCCGCCTTGTCCGGCCAGATGCTCTCCAGCATCTGCGCCAGGCGCGCACCGCCCTTGATGACGTTGAGACGTGTCTGCTCCAGGCTCCGAGCGTCGTAGCCCGCAGGTGGCGTGGCCAGCCAACGCGGGCCGCGCAGGCTCTGCTGGCGGGCGCCGAAGCTCATGCCGTCGAACGCGTCGCGCGCACCCAGCAGCGATTCGCTGGCCCACTGCACGGGCCAGTCGTCCGGATTGCCCGTCGCAGGCGGAACATCCTTGGCCAGTGCGGGCATCGCAGCCAGTTGCTCCGCGCTCAACTTGCCCGGCATCCCATCCCAATAGCTGTGCAGGTTGCCGCCGGGCGTGCCGTCCGGCTTCGGCAGCGTGATGGCGTTCGCCCCCACCGTGTGCGTCTGGGCGTCCGCCCCTTGCGTGTCGGGGTCGTAGGGCTTGCCGTCCGCGTCGAGGTACAACGAACCCATGTGCAGCGGCTGGTGCATGTCGCCGATCGCGTGCACGACGAGCGCCAACGCGTCGCGCTCGTTGAAGTCCATGGGCGGCGTCTGCTTGCCAGTCTTCAGCACCAGGATCGCCGCCTTCAATGCGGGCACCAGGTCATGGTCGCTGGTGCCGATCGCGCCGGGTGCATATCGGCCACGCTGGATCGCGACATTGGCATAGTGGTACTGCTTGTTGCATGACTCCTCGCCCGGCTTGGGACCGCACTGCTCGAAGTTGCGCTTCACGTAGTCGCGCATCCGCGCCTCTTCCTCGGCGTTGTTCTCGAACACTGCGCACTCGGCGAAGCGGCCGGTCACCGCGTACTTGAAGTCATTGCCGGTGTCGATGCCCTTCACGCAGTCGTCCCACACCGCGATGTCGCGCAGCGAGACCGGACCGAGGATCCGTTTCACCTCGGCTTCGGCGCGATGGTCCTTGATCAACTGGGCGGCGATCTCGCCGACCGTGTTGTGGCCGACGGCGCCGAATCCGAAGGCCTGACCGCAGCAGGCGGCCACCAGCGACAACGCGACCAGGCCGCGCGCAAACGATTTAGTCATGACAGGGAATCCATGTCGAACGATGCGCCGGCGGGGCCGGCAGGGGATTGGCGATTGTGCATGGGGCCCCATGACAGCCATCAACGGAGATTCCCGCGTGATGGCGTCCGATGGGCGCATCGCGCAGCGGCGGCTTGCGGCTTTACCTCCGCTTTACGGCGCCCTCCCCTCCCCTTTCCAGTCCGGGTCGGCCCGCCCTGGCGCTTATTCGGTCAGCGCATGTTGATCCATCAAGCGCTTCGTTCGGCAAATGAGAGCCGTTGCCTAAGCTGGTCCCCACCTTATCTGGAGCCCCTCGCATGACCATCACCGCCATCAACGTCCGCAACCAGTTCCGCGGCACCATCAAGGAGATCGTCGAAGGTCCCGTCGTCTCGGAAGTCGACGTGCAGACCGCCGCCGGCCTGATCGTCACCTCGGTCATCACGACGCGCTCGGTGAAGGAACTCAACCTGACCGTCGGCAAGGAAGTCGTCGCGCTGGTGAAGTCCACCGAAGTGTCGATCGCCACCTTGTGAGCTTCCGGCCCGAGACCAGCAGGAGATCGCCATGGCGCTCTACCCTCTCCGTGCGACGCAGCACAACGGCAGCGCAGAACCGCGTCTGCTGATCATCCCCGGCCTGCACGACAGCGGGCCGGCGCATTGGCAGAGCTGGCTCGAACAGCAGTACCGCGACGCGCACCGGGTGCGCCAGCGCGATTTCAGCCGGCCGGATCTGGAACGCTGGTCGGAGCGCATCCATGCGCGGATCGACAACGCGGGTCCCGGCGAGTGGCTCGTCGTGGCGCACAGCTTCGGTTGCCTGGCGCTGGCGCATCACCTGCAACGCCATCCGGATTCGCCGGTACGCGAGGCGCTGCTGGTGGCGCCGGCGGAGCCCGACAAGTTCGGTCTCGCGGAAAGCTTGCCGCACCAGCGCCTGGGTCGTCCGACGGCGCTGATCGCCAGCCAGAACGACCCGTGGATGAGCGCCTCGAGCGCGCTGCGCTGGGCGACACGCTGGGGCAGCAGCTACAGCAACATCGGCCTGGTCGGCCACATCAACACCGAGTCCGGATTCGGTCCGTTCCCGCTGGCCAAGCGCTGGGTCGAGGCCGCGCGAGCCCGCGCCGCCCGCGAGCGCCGACCCGAACGCGCCGGCATCCAGGAGTGGTCGTTCTCGGTCTGACGTCCGATCTGAAGCGCGGTTTGATCTTCAATATCTAATTGAAATAGGTTCAATCGTTCTCGTCTTCATTGAAAGTCAAAGTGGCGGAACACTGGGTTCCTTCAACATTGACTGCTTGAACGAGAACGCCATGATCTGCCGCTCCCTTCACACGACCCGATTCCATCCCGTCCGCCGCGCCATCACGGCGGTCGCCATCAGCCTGACCTTGGGAGGCGGTCTGACGGCCGCGCTGTCCCCTGCCGCCCAAGCTGCCACCCTCGGCGAACTGGAAGTGGTGGCCGAATTGCCGCTCCGTCCGGGCAACGTCACACCAGGACCGGGGGGCCGCCTGTTTGCGACCGTCCATCCGCTGGGTGCGCCGGCTGCGGCTCAACTGATCGAAATCACGGGTCTCAAGAGCTACAAACCCTGGCCGTCTGCCGCCTTGCAGCGCGGCACGGCCGAAGCGAGCGACGATCACATCGACTCGCCGCTCGGCATCACCTGCGACAGGCGTGGCCGCGTCTGGATCGTCGACATGGGCTTGAACCTCGGCAAGACCCGGCTGTGGGCCTTCGACGCCGCCACGGGACGCCAGCTCCATCGCATCGAACTGTCCCAGGACGTCGCACCGAAGGGCAGCTTCATCCAGGATCTCGTCGTCGATGATCGCGCCGGCTGGGTGTACCTCGCGGATATCGCCGGCCCCGGGCTGGTCGCAGTCGACATTGCCACGGGTCGCGCCCGCCGCTTCTCGGGCCATGCATCCCTCCAGGCGGAGCCCGATGCCGCGATGATCATCGGCGGCAAGCCGATCCAGTTCCAAGGCAAGCCTGCGAGCGTCGCGGTCAACCCGATCACGCTGTCCGCCGATCGCCAGACCGTGTTCTTTGGCGCCATGAACGGCAAGAACTGGTACGCCGTTCCCGCGAAGCTCCTGCGCGTGGGGGTGGACGATGCCGACACCGCGGCAGGGATCCGGCGCGTCGGTCCGAAGCCGGTTTCCGACGGCGCGGCCACCGACGCGCGAGGGAACCACTTCTTCACCAATGTGAACGAAGGCGGCATCGACCGCCTCGGCCCCGATGGCAAACTCGTCCCGCTGGTCCGCGACGCGCGCCTGGATTGGCCCGACAGCGTCCACCTGAGCGACTCGCCGTGGCTCTACATCTCCGTCAACCAGCTCTACAAGACCCCGGCGTTCAGCGGCGCGGCCGATGCCGGCGTACCGCCGTATCGAATCATGCGGGTCTGGTCCGGGGACAACGCCCGCTGATCCTTTCCGCCAACACGAGAACCCGCAGGGCCTCCTGCGGGGATTCCCTGTCAGGGCCTCGGGGTCTCGCGCCGGACACGTTCCAGGGCTATGGTCGATCTCCCATTCGACAACGAATCCGGAGACTCCAATGCCCTTCACCATCCGTCTGCACCGCGTCCTGAAAGCACCGCCGGACCGCGTCTACCGCGCGTTCACCGACGCCGCCGCGATGTGCAAATGGCTGCCGCCTCACGGCTTCACCGGCACCATGCACCACATGGACCCGAAGGTCGGCGGCACCTGGCGCATGTCTTTCAACAACCTCTCGGCCGGCGGATCGCACAGCTTCGGCGGGGAGTACCTCGAGCTCGAGCCCGGAAAGAAGCTCCGCTACACGAGCCGCTTCGATGACCCCAACCTGCCCGGCGACATGACCACGACCGTCGAGTTGACCGCGGTTTTCTGCGGGACCGAAATGCATGTCACGCAGGAAGGCATCCCCGATGTCATCCCGCCGCAAGCCTGCTATCTCGGCTGGCAGGAATCCCTCACCCTCCTTGCGCAGCTCGTCGAACCCGACATTCCGAACGGCTGATTTCCGCATTTATTCCTGGCAGGGGTTGTCAGGCTCTCAGCGTTTTTGAACGAAGGATTTCGCGTTGGCGAGACCGCTCTACCCCGGTTTGCCAAGCGCGGGCTCTCCACGGGGCATGGGGCCTCGCGTCCGCGAACCCCAAGCCCCATTCCGGCCCCACCCACACTCGCTGACCTCCCTTTCCTGGCACCGGTCAAGGAGGCGTGGAATCACAGATGTCGGCTTTTCCGATTTCTTCGAATCGTGGAAGTAAGGAAACAAGGAAAGACGACGCCTTGTGAGGGTCAAGCCCATTGCCTAGCATCGCGCCCATGCGTCTTCTTCCCATGAACTTTCTGCGATCGGCAGTTGCATCGTTGGTTGCATCGACCACCACCCATGCGTCGACCGTCATCGCACTGGGGATGCTCGCATCCCTCGCATCCCTGATGTCCACGGCGAACGCCGCGCCGCCCACAGATCGCTCTGCCACCGATGAAGTCGAGGTGCGGCTGATCAGCGCCTCCTCACAGGTGGCGCCGGGACAGACCCTGCTGCTCGCGCTCGAACAGCGCATCGCGCCGCACTGGCACACGTACTGGAAGAACCCCGGCGACTCGGGCCAGCCCACCAGCATCGAATGGACGCTGCCCAAGAGCGCAACCGCCGGCGACATCCTGTGGCCCGCGCCCAAACGCTTCGACGTCGGCCCCATCACGAACTACGGCTACGAGGACCAGGTCCTCCTGTTGACCGAAGTCCGTCTTCCGCAAGACCTGGCCCCCGGCTCGACCGCCACCGTGAACGCCGAAGCGACCTGGCTCGTCTGTCGCGAGGAGTGCATCCCGCAGCAGGCGACGCTGTCGTTGTCACTTCCCGTCGGAACCGCAGCCAAGGACTCGACCGATGCATCGGCGTTGTCCATGGCGCGCGCTGCATTGCCCCGCAAGGCATCGTTCCCGGCCGCGGCGCGGATCGAAGGCAGGGACCTCCTCGTCACATGGCCCGTTTCAGCCGTTCCGGAGGTCAAGCAGGCCCTCTTCATGCCGCAGGACTGGGGCCGCATCCAGCATGCGGCGAAGCCGCAGCTCGATCGCGCCGGTGAGGACTGGCGGCTGCGCGTTCCGGTCGGCGAAGAGCCGGCCACTGCGGGCAAGCCGATGAACGGCTTGCTGTTGCTCGATGGCAAGGCGTGGGAAGTCAGTCTCCCGGTCACCGGTGTCGCAACGGCGCCGACTCCGACGACCGCTTCACAGAACACGACGCCCGCAATACCGGGACTATCGGGATCCCCGTCGCTGGCGTCCTCAGGCAGCGGTGAGGCGGACATCAGCCTCTGGACCGCGATGGGCCTCGCGCTGGTCGGCGGCCTGATCCTGAATCTGATGCCTTGCGTGTTCCCGGTGCTGGCGATCAAGGCACTCGGTTTCCTGCATGGCAATGCGAGCGATCACCGTCGGCAGGGACTGGCCTACACGGCCGGCGTGCTGGCTGCGTTCGCCGCGCTAGGCGCGGTGTTGCTGGCCTTGCGTGGCGCAGGCGACAGCGTGGGCTGGGGATTCCAGTTCCACTCGCCGCTGTTCGTGCTGTTGCTGGCGTGGCTGATGTTCGTGCTGGGCTTGTCGCTGGCCGGGCAGTTGCAGATCGGCGCTGGCTTTGCGGGTGTCGGAGAAGGTCTCGCGAGCAAGCCCGGACTCACCGGCAGTTTCTTCACCGGCGTGCTCGCGACAGTGGTCGCGACACCCTGCACTGCGCCGTTCATGGGAGCGGCGATGGCCTACGCGTTGGCACAGCCGGCGGTCGAGTTGATGGCCGTCTTCCTGGCATTGGGACTGGGCCTGGCGCTGCCCTACCTCGCGCTGGCCTGGTGGCCCGCGCTGCAGCGACGCATGCCGCGACCCGGCGTCTGGATGGACGTGCTCAAGCAGGCGCTCGCGTTCCCGATGTTTGCTGCGGCCATCTGGCTGGTCTGGGTGATCGCGCAGCAGGCCGGGCCGATGGGCGTGC
Source organism: Mitsuaria sp. CC2 (assembly GCF_048957715.1). Taxonomy (NCBI): domain Bacteria; kingdom Pseudomonadati; phylum Pseudomonadota; class Betaproteobacteria; order Burkholderiales; family Sphaerotilaceae; genus Roseateles; species Mitsuaria sp. CC2. Next base: position 69,840 of record NZ_JARVXN010000019.1, read on the forward strand.
TGGTGGCGCTCGCTGGCATGGGTTTGCTGGCGCTCGCTGCATGGATCCGCTCGGTGAGCCGGAACGCCTCGTCGCGCTGGCAATGGACGGGCGCTGGCGCTGCGATCGCTTCGCTGGCCGCAGTAGCAGCGTTGCTGCCCACCTTGTCGGCGATCAGCGGCACGGACTCGCCGGGCGCGACGACGTCGAGTGGCGTTGCTCGCAACGCCGGCGTCGATCACGAGCCCTACTCGCCCGAACGACTCGCTCAACTGCGCGCGCAGGGCAAGCCGGTGTTCGTGAACCTGACGGCGTCGTGGTGCATCACCTGCCTGGTGAACGAGCGGGTCGCCTTGTCCACGGACGAGGTGCGTGAAGCCTTCGAAAAGCAGGGCGTGACCTACCTGAAGGGCGACTGGACCCGCCAGGATCCGCGCATCACCGACCTGCTGAAGCAGCACGACCGCAGCGGCGTGCCGCTGTACCTGTTCTATCCCGCCGGGACCGGAGGCGCCGCGCAGGTGCTGCCGCAGCTCCTCACGCCCGGCATCGTCACCACAGCCCTGAAGGCTGGCCCCTCTTGAGCCGATCGCTCACGCCCTTTCCTTCCAACGCCGTTTTCATCCTGGAGACCTTGTCATGAACATTCCGATGACTTTCACGACGTCCTCTTTCCGCGGCGCACTGTCGCGCCGTGGGGTGCTCGCCGGTGCCGCGCTCGCGGCGACGATGGCCATGACCGGCCTGGCGCACGCGCAGGCGACCATCGACCAGCCGGCTCCCGCGTTCAGCGCGACGACGGCCGACGGCAAGACGGTGACGCTGGACAGCTACAAGGGCAAGACCGTCGTGCTCGAATGGACCAACCACGACTGCCCGTTCGTGAAGAAGCACTACGGCAGCGGCAACATCCCCGCGCTGCAGAAAGAGGCCACCGCGCAAGGCGTCGTGTGGCTGCAGGTGATCTCGTCGGCGCCGGGCCAGCAGGGCCACGTCGACGGTGCAACGGCGACCAAGCTCAACAAGGACCGCGGCGCGGCGCCGACGCAGGTGCTGCTCGATCCGAGCGGCCAGCTGGGCAAGGCCTACGGCGCGCAGACTTCGCCGCATCTGTTCATCGTCAGTCCGCAGGGCGTGCTCGTTTACAAGGGCGGCATCGACAGCATCGCCACCGCGAAGGCCGACGACATCGCCAAGGCCGATCCGTACGTGAAGACGGCGCTGGGCGAGCTGGCCGCCGGCAAGAAGATCACGCACGCAAGCACCAAGCCCTACGGCTGCTCGATCAAGTACGGGAGTTGAGCCGTCGCCCTGATGGGGGAGCGCGGCGGTCCGGCCGCCGCCAGCCGTTACAGTCCGTGCACAACAGAGAGCGGATGGGATGACGGACAGACGAGCGTGGGAGGCGACCGACCCAGGGGCCTGGCGGGCGGAGCAGACGCTCCACCAGGGCCGTCGCAGCGAGGTCGTCCGGGTCGGCGATGGCCAAGGCGGCACGGCGTTGCTCAAGCGCCTGCGCGATCCGCGCGCCGATCCCGCCGCCGTGGCCCGGCTGCGCCGCGAATTCGAGCTCGCGCAGCGCCTCGACCCCGCCTTTGTGCTGCGTCCCACCGGGTTCATCGACCATGAGCGCCGGCCGGCGCTGCTGCTGCCCGATCTCGGCGCCGAAACGCTGCGCGACCGCCTGCGCCGAGGCACGCTGCACAACGACGCGCTGATCCGCATCGCCCTCGACCTCGTGGATGCGCTCCAGCATTTGCATGGACAAGGCCTCATCCACCGCAATCTCGGTCCGGGCCAGATCCTGCTGCTGTCGGGCGCGGGCATCGAGCCGCGCAGGGCGCTGATCGCGGACCTCGGCCTGGCGGCGGAGATCGAACGCGAACGGCCGCTGGTCCAGCGGGCCGAACTGATCGAGGCCTCGCTGGCGACGCTCGCGCCGGAGCTGACCGGCCGCATGAGCCGCGACGTCGACTACCGGGCGGATTTCTACAGCCTCGGCGCGACGCTGCTGGAGGCGCTGACCGGCGCACCGCCGTTCAATATCGACGACCCCGCGCGAGCCGTGCATGCGCATCTGGCGCTGGCGGCGCCGATGGCGACGACGCGCAATCACCAGGTCTTCGCGCCGCTGTCGCAGGTGGTGGCCCACTGCTTGCACAAGGAACCCGAAGGCCGCTACCAGAGCCACCAGGCGCTGCGGCACGACCTGCAGTTGTGCGAAGCCGCGCTCGAACAGGGGCGCGGGCTGCCCGGCTTCGAACCGGGCCAGGGCGACGCCGCCGTGCGTTTCCAGACCAGCGGGCGGCTGTACGGCCGCGAGTCGGCGCAGGCGCAACTCGGCCAGGCTTTCGAGGAAGCCGCGTCCGGTCAGGCGGGCGGCGCCGGACTGGTCGCCGTGGCGGGTTTCTCCGGCATCGGCAAGACCGCCCTGGTGCTGGCCGCGCAACGCAGCCTGCTGGCCCAGCGTGGACATTTCGCGGCGGCCAAGTTCAACCAGTACGGACAAGACCGCCCTTACGGCCCGCTGCTGCATCTGCTGCTCCAGCGCGCCGCGCAGGTGCTGGCGCTGCCGGCACCGCAGGGAGGGGTCTGGCGGGACCGGCTGCGCGAACGCCTGGGCGCGAATGCCGCGCTGCTCGCGCAGGCGCTGCCGGAGATGACGCCGCTGCTGGCCCTGGACGCGCCGTTGATGCCGGTCGGGCCGGCGGAGGCGGAGAACCGTTTCTTGCGCGCCGTGAGCCAGGGCTTCGCCGCGCTGTCACGCGAAGGAGAGCCGCAGACGCTCTTCCTCGACGACTGGCAATGGGCCGACCGCGCCTCGCGCCGTCTGCTGCGCGAATGCCTGCACGACGCGACGCTGCGCCATACGCTGTTCGTCGTCGCCTACCGGGACAACGAGATCCCGCCGGGTCATCCGGTCGCGCTGGAACTCGCGGAACTGCGACAGCAGCTCGGCGAGCGCTTCGTGCCGCTGCGCGTCGGCCCGCTGGGGCTGGCCGACACGCGCCACCTGCTGGCTGACAGCCTGCACCGGGAACCGGCCGACGAGGACGCGGGACTCGATGAACTCGCCCGCCTCTGCCAGACGCGCACGGCGGGCAATCCGTTCTTCCTCCGCCGGCTGCTGGAGGACCTCGTCCGCCGTGGCCTGATCCACTACGACACCGCCGCTCAGCGCTGGGACCATGCGCTGGAACGCATCGCGGCCACGCGCACGGCGGACAACGTCGTGGCGCTGATGCTGCAGCAGCTCGAGCGACTGCCCGACACGACGCGACAGGCGCTGAGCGTGGCGGCGCTGCTGGGCGCGGGTTTCAGCCTCGACAGCCTGGCCACCGCGCTGGACGCGCCGGCCGATCTGCTCGCCACCGACCTGCTGCCCGCGCTGCAGGCCCAGCTGCTGGTGCCGGCGAGCGCGCTGTACCGCTATGCGCCGCAACTGCAAGGACAGGCAAGCGAGTCGGTGCGATATGCCTTCGCGCACGACCGTGTGCAGGAGGCGGCGCTGCAGCGCATCGCCGCCGACCAGCGACCCGCCCTGCAGCTGCGCATCGGCCGGCTGCTGCGTGACGGCCATCGCGCCGCGCATCCGGACCCGGAGGTGCCGCTCCCCTACACCGTGCTGCATCACCTGAACGCCTCGCGCCTGCTGCTGAGCGGGCCGCAGCACGAGGCCGAACGTCAGGCGCTGGCCGGATTCAACGCGCAGGCCTCCCGGCAGGCGATGGACGCGGCTGCGTTCGAACCGGCCGCGGACTACGCCGAACTCGCGCTCGAACTGGCGCCCCGCTCGCCGCATCGCGCGGCCTGGCTGCATCACGCGGCCCGCATGGCCTACCTGGCCGGCCGGCCGTCGCGCATGGACGCGCTGCTCGAATCGGCGATCGCCGATGCCGAGGACAACGCGCAGCGCGCGCGGCTGCTGGAAGTCCGCATGGAGGCCTTCTACGCGCAGGGACGGCTGGCCGACACCGTCGACCTCGGGCTGGAGCTGTTCCTGCTGCTGGGCGCGGAGCTGCCGCGCGCCGGCGGTCCCGACGCGATGGCGCAGGTCATGCAGCTGCTGGCCGACCTGCAGCAGGAGATCGCCGGCATCGGCCTGGATACGCTGGCCGCGCGCGCGCCGATGCGCGACGAGCAGCGCCTGCTGCTGATCTCGATCGCCGCCAAGATGACTGCCGCCGCCTACATCGTGCGGCCGGCGCTGCTGCCGTTGCTGACGCTGTTCCAGGTGCGGCTGATGGTGGACCACGGCCATGTGCCGCAGGCGCTGTCGGCGTACTCGGTACTCGGGCTGATGTGCGCGGAGTTCCTCGGCGATTACCGCTTCGCGCACGACTTGGGCCGCATGTCGACGCAGCTCGTCGAGCGCCACGGCTGGATGCAGGTCTTCGCGCACGCAGGCTTCTCGTTCCACGCCTTCCTCAGCCACTGGGTGCAGGGTCTGCGCGTGAGCATGGACGGCCTGATGCAGACGCATCGCAACGGGCTGGAATTCGGCAACCTGCGGCATGCGGGCCTCGGCCTGTACGTGCACGACGTGCATGCGCTGCTGTCCGGCTTGCCGCTGCCTGCGCTCGAAGATCAACTCGTCACGCACGGCCAGCGTCTGCGCGCGATGCGCCAGCCGGTGGCGGCGGACTATGAGGACGCGCTGCTCGGTCTCGTGCGCGCCCTGCGTCAACCGCAGCTGCCGGAAGAAGGCTTCGACGGGCGGGAAGCGCTCGCCCGCACCTACGGCGAGCGCCAGGACCAGACCGGCCTGATGTTCCTGCACGGCTGGCAGGCGGTGTTGCACTTCATCGCCGACCGACCCGAGCCGGCGCTGCGATTCGCGCTGGAAGCGCGGGCGCTGTTCGCGGCGGGGCGCGGCATGCACGCGCAGTCGCTGCTGCTGTTCATCGCGGCCTGGGCGTCGCAGCGCGTCGCGCTGGCGGGCGGTCCGCGCGATCAGGCGCTGGAAGACGACGCATTGCGCCGTCTGCAGCGCTGGCGGGACGCGGGTCCCGGCCATCTCCACGACCGCGTCGCGCTGCTGCAGGCGCAGCAGGCGATGCTGGCGGGCTCGTCGGACGAAGACATCGACCGGCTGCTGGCCCAGGCGCTCGCGGCCGCGGAGGGACCGCAAGGAACGCCGCTCGACGTGGCGGCCGTGCTGCGCGCGCAGATCGACGCGTGGCGCGAGCGCGAGCCGACGCGCGCGGACCAGGCGATTCTTCGACTCCAACAGACCTGGAAGGCGTGGGGCGTCACGGCGCTGGCGGGCGAAGCGATGTCTCTGCCGCTCGAAGACGGTCATGCGCCGATGGCCCACGCGGCCGATGCCCATGAGAACCGCGCCGATGCGGCCGACCTCAGTTCGCTGACGAAGGCGGTGCACGCGATCAGCAGCCAGCCGGACCTGCCGCGCCTGTTGCGCCGCCTGCTGGAAGTCGTCGCCGAGAACGCCGGCGCGCAGCGCGCGGTCATCGTGCTGGCGAGCGGCACGGCCGGCACCGCCGGCGCCGTGCGCTGGGTGCTTCAAGCGGAAGCGACGCTCGGCGAGTCGCCGAGGCTGCACCTGCTCGAACAACTGCCGCTGGAGCGCGCAGGCCAGCAACTGCCGCTGGCGCTGATGAACCGCGTGCTGCGCGACGGCCGGCGCGAGCTGATCGTCGACGCGCGCGGCCTGGCCACGATGGAAGACTACTTCCAGCGTCACGTCGAGCCGCCGCGGTCGGTGCTGGCCCTGCCGCTGCTCAAGCAGGGGCAGACGGTGGGTGCGCTCTACCTGGAGAACGCCGCCGCCGCGGGCGTCTTCACCGAGGCGCGCGTGAGCTTCCTCGAACTGCTGTGCGCCAACGTCGTCAACGCGGTGGACAACGCGCGGCTGGTGGCCGAACTGCAGGAGCTCAACGCCAATCTGGAGCGCCGGGTGGCGCAGCGCACGCGCGAGCTCGCGGACAGCGAGGAGCGCCTGCGCGCCGTGCTGGATCACGCACCCATCCCGATGGTGGTGACCCGCGAGCAGGACTCATTGATCGTCTACGCCAACGGACCGTCGGCGGCGATCGCGGGACGCACGCTGGATGAGGTCGTCGGCAAGCCGGCGATCAGCTTCTATCGCGAGCCCGGTGAACGCGACCGCATGCAGGTGAAGTTCAAGGAGAACGGCCGGCTGCAGGGTGAGGAGATCTGCCTGATGGCGGCCGACGGCAGCGAGCGGTGGATGCTGCTGTCGATGGTGCCGGTGGTGTACGACGGCGCGGCCTCGGTGCTGAGCACGCTGGTGGACTTCACCGACCGCAAGCGGCTGGAGATCGAGCTGCAGCGGCTGGCGACGACCGACGCGCTGACCGGCGCAGCCAACCGGCGCTGCTTCCTGGAGCACGCCGACGCGGAACTGGCGCGCAGCCGACGCTACGGGCTGGAGATGTCGCTGGTGATGATGGACGTCGACCATTTCAAGCGCATCAACGACACGCTGGGCCATGCGCGCGGTGACGCCGCCCTGTGCCACCTGGTGCAGCTGTGCGCGCAGATCGTGCGCAAGCAGGACCTGCTGGGCCGGCTCGGCGGCGAAGAGTTCGGGCTGCTGCTGCCGCAGACCTCGCTGGAAGATGCGACCCACCTGGTGGAGCGCTTGCGCCACCACATCGAGACCAGCGGGCTGGCGCTGCAGTCGGGTGCGCCGCCCGCCGCGCTCACGGCGAGCTTTGGCGTGACGGCGCTGCGAGCCGAGGACCTGCGGATCGAGGAACTGCTCGGTCGCGCCGACCAGGCGCTGTATCGGGCCAAGGACGGCGGACGCAACCGCGTCGAGCGGCAGTCCTGATCGCCATCGATCAAGGGTCGATCAGGGATCGAGGCGGGACGGCTTGGCGCGTTCGCGATAGAACGCGTCGAAGCGGGCCGCGTAGTGGGCCTTCGTTTCCGGGGTGAGCCAGCGCATCAGGCCCTGGCGCAGGTTGGCGGCGCCTTCGGGACGTCCGTAGGCCTTGTCGATGCCGCGGATGGCGGCCAGTCCCCACGGCGTGCGCGGGCAGGCGATGCCGGCCATCACCAGATCGCCGGCGTCCTGGATGGGGACGGCGACCAGTTCCGCGGGATTGCCGGCCATGACCAGCGCCATGTCCAGGTCGATGGAGTAATCCGCGCGCTCGAGGCTCACCATCTGGAGCAGGCGCGCGCCGAAATCCTTCGGCGAGTAGAGCGACACGGCACTGCCGGCCGGGCGTGCCGCGATCTGCGCATCCAGCGCGGGACCATAGCTGCGACCGTCGATGAGCGCGCCGCGCAGCGAGGGGTCGGCCAGCAGCTTGGGCAGCAGCACCTCGCCGGCGGCATTGCGCGGCAGACGCGTGACGCGGTCCCGCCGGACGATGAGCCCGGGCGGCGGGGTGAGCTGCGTGTTGATGAAGTACGCGAACTTCTCGCGTTCCGTCGTGCGCACCATGTTGGCACGGCAGACCTCCTCGCCGCTCTCGATCATCTGCCAGCTGCGCTTGGCGTTCGCGAAGACGATCTCGTGGCGGACGCCCGGCCACTGCTTCGCCAGGTAGGTCGTCACACGTCCGGTCACGCCGCTGGCGTCGGAGCCGGTCATCTGCGGCGCGTGGTCGGAGGCGAGCCAGGTGATCTTGGTGATGGCGGGAGCGACCGGGGCGGCTGCGCCGGGGACCGGCGTTGCGCCGGCCGCCTGGGCGTGTGCGCCCGTCGCCGTCAGCAGCAGGATGGTGATTGGCAGCAGGGCCGTCAGGCGCAAGCGGATCGAAGAGAAGAACGTCACGGGCGACAGCATACGAGGATCGCTGTCGGTCCCTGTGGCCGGGTGTTGCTGCCCCGTCGCCCCGAAGGGGTAGTGGGTCATGCCGGACCTGTCCTGGCGGCGGAGCGAAAAAAAGCCCCGCCGGCTTGTGGCCCGCGGGGCTGCTCGCACAGAGCGAACGGTCTTGTTGCCTTTGACGCCGTGGATAGGGCGCCCGAGACCGACCGAGGAGACAAACGTTGAAAGGGTGAAGCGGGGTCCCGTCGGGACTCAGCGCACCGCGCTGATCTGGTCGAAGACGCCGCCGTCGTCGAAGTGGGTCTTCTGCGCGTTGCGCCAGCCGCCGAAGACCTCGTCGATGGTCACCAGCTTCACCGGGGCAAAGGTCTTGGCGTACTTCGCGGCGATCTTGGCGTCACGCGGGCGGTAGTAGTTCTTGGCCGCGATCTCCTGGCCTTCCGGCGAATACAGGTATTCCAGATAAGCCTGCGCCGCCTTGCGCGTGCCCTTCTTGTCGACCGTCTTGTCGACCACCGACACCGGCGGCTCGGCCAGGATGGACAGGCTGGGGGTGACGATCTGGAACTTGTCCGGACCGAGTTCCTTCACCGCCAGGTAAGCCTCGTTCTCCCAGGCGATCAGCACGTCGCCGATGCCGCGTTCGACGAAGGTGGTCGTGGCGCCGCGCGCGCCGGAATCCAGCACCTTGGTGTTGGCGTAGATGCGCTTGACGAAGGCCTTGGCCGAGTCGGCGTTGCCGCCCGGCTGCTTCAGCGAATACGCCCATGCGGCCAGGTAGTTCCATCGCGCGCCGCCCGAGGTCTTCGGATTCGGCGTGATCACGTCGATGCCGCTGCGGGCCAGGTCCGGCCAGTCGTTGATGTGCTTCGGATTGCCCTTGCGCACCAGGAACACGATGGTCGAGGTGTAGGGCGAGGCGTTGTTCGGCAGACGCTTCTGCCAGTCGGCCGGCAGCAGCTTGCCGTGGTCGTGCAGCGCGTCGATGTCGTAAGCCAGGGCCAGCGTGACGACGTCCGCATCCAGGCCGTCGATCACCGAGCGCGCCTGCTTGCCCGAGCCGCCGTGCGAGTTCTTCACCGTGACCGTCTCGCCGGTCTTGGCCTTCCAGTACTTCGCGAAGGCCGCGTTGTAGTCCTGGTAGAGCTCGCGGGTCGGGTCGTAGGACACGTTGAGCAGCGTGACCGAGCCCTGGGCGTGGGCCGCGGGCATCAGCGCGGCACCGCTCAGCAGGGCGGCGGTGGCGAGCAGCGAGACGGTGCGACGAAGTGGGTTCACGGGATTCTTCTCATCACGGGGGGTGGAGGGGAGCGCTCAATGTAGGCAAGCGCACATTCAAAGGGAACGAAGAAGATCTGCTTTGCTTTGCACCGTTCCCGGAAAAAAGGGCCGCTCCCTCGTGAGGCGCGGCCCGCAAGCCGGGGCGGGGTCGCCGCGGCAGTCGGAACCGATGGCACGACGCCACGGCGCTCAGGCGCCGAAGCGGTGCTCCAGCTCGATCCAGCCTTGCCGGCCGTGCGGCGAGTAGTAGCCCACCGGGTAGTACGGCCAGGTGGCGCTCGGATCGCGACGGATCTTGTCGAACAGGTTGTTGACGATCAGGCTGACGCTGGTGCGCTTGCCGATCTGCCAGGCGGTGCTGGCGTTGAAGTTCCAGTACGGGCCCAGCGTGCCTTCCTGGTCCTCGCGATGGATGCGGCCGTTGCGCTGCGCCGAGAGCGCGTGCGTCCAGTCGCCGGTCTGCCAGACCACGCTGGCATTGAGCCGGCTCGGCCAGTCGCTGAAGTCGGACGTGCCGACCACGTTGCGGTTCTCATCGCCGGCGAACTGCTGGTACTTGAAACTCTTCACCCGCGTGTACTTCGCGTCGACCGTCCACTTGCCCCAGGACGCGGTTCTCCACGAGTAGCGCGTGCCGACGTCGACGCCCCAGGTCGATTCGTTGGCCGCGTTGATCGGGTTGACGCGGACTTCCGCGACCTCGCCCGGCCGGACCAGCGCGTCGGCCGGATTGCGGCGCACGCGTGCGATCGCGTCGACGCAGGTCGGCGACTGGATGTCCTTGACGCCGGTGCGGCAGTCCGATTCGTCGCGCAACACGCCGTCGGCGCTGAGGTCGGTGACCAGGTCGCGGATGGCGATCTTCCACAGGTCCAGCGACACGTCGAAGGACGAGGCCGGCTGCCACACCGCACCCACGCCCCAGGAGCGGCCGCGCTCGGACTTCAGGTCCGACGAGCCGGTCCGCACGAAGTTGAAGCCCGGCGAGACGTCCGCGAAGTCGCAGGTCGACAGCGGCTGGCCGGTCTGCTTGCAGCGGTAGTAGTCCGTCGACGACGAGTAGTAGCCCTTCGTCTGCTGCGCGAAGATGTAATTCATGTCCGGCGCGCGGAAGCTGGTCGCGTGCTGCGCGCGCAGCAGCAGGGAAGACAGTGGCCGGAACTCGAGGCCCGCGTTGTAGGTCGTGCTGCCGTCGCTGCGGCCGGCGAATTCGTAGCGGTCATGCCGCGCGGCGAGCGTCGCGGTGAGCTGCTTCGTGATCGGCGCGTTGAGCTCGCCGCCGAGCGCCAGCCGCTCGCGCGTGCCGCGCACGGTCGCCGAGGCGCTCGTGTTGTAGAACACGCCCTGCCCCAACCGCGGATCCGCTTCGTTGCGGAAGCCTTGCGTGCCGGCTTCGGCCACGACGGCCGCGCGCACCGGTCCGCCGGGCAGCTGGAACCACTCGCCGCTGGCGGAAGCGCTCAGCTGCTGGTTCCAGCTGGCGTTGCGCGTCCAGCTGCGGTCGGTGACGCTCTCCACGTCCTGCGGCGTCAGCGGCCGGAACAGGCGCGCCGGATCGGCCGAATAGATCGGCGTGCCGTCGGTCTCGGTGCCGAGCTGCTGTCCGAGCAGCAGCTGCTCGATGCCCGCAGTCAGCCGCGGCGTCGTCGTGCGGTTCAGATAGTAGGAGCTGTTGGCCGCGACCTCGAAGGTCCAGGTGCCGGTGAGCTCCCCGCGCGCGCCGACGGCCACGTTGTGCGTCGCGTCCTGCCACTTGCGGTTGAAGTTGTCCACGCCGCCGAGTTCCTCGGGCGCGAAGCGCCGCGTCCAGATTTCCAGCTGGCCAGTCGTTGCGTTGCGGAAGTAGCCCTTGTTGGCGATGTCCGAAGTCCACGTCGGACCGCGGGTGTTGTTCTCGGTCCTCGCCCAGCCGAACTGGCCTTCGGCGAAGAGCTCGAGGCCGTGGTCCAGCGCAAGCGTCAGCGAGCCCGCAGCCTGCGCGCTGCGATTGCCGGTCTGCGTGGTCCAGTAGGTCGTCGAAGCACGGCCGCTGCCGCAGTAGATGCCGTTCTTCGCCGTGTAAGGCGAGACCGAGCCCTCGAACAGCGATCCCGCGCCCGCGCAGCCGTCGGTCGGCGCCAGGTAGGCGCCGCCGTTGGCATTGCGCCGGCCGATGACGACCGACGGTGCGGCACCCTTCAAGGTCGTGTCGGCCATGAAGTCGCGCTGGCGGCTCCAGATCGGCTGGCGTCCGCTCAGTTCGACGCCCCACACGCCTTTCAGTGGACCCGCATCGAGACCGCCCGTGATCTGCGCGCGGGCGTTCTCGCCGCCGCCGCGTTCCGTGCCGCCGGCGCGCAGGTTCACGGTGACGCCGTCGACATGCTTCTTCAGCACGATGTTGACGACCCCCGCGATCGCGTCGGAGCCGTACACCGACGACGCCCCGCCGCTGAGCACCTCGATGCGGTCGATCAGCGCGGACGGGATGTTGGCGATGTTGACGAAGTTGACCGAGCCCTCATAGGCGGTCGGGTAGTCGGCGACGCGCCGGCCGTTGACCAGCACCAGCGTGTGGTTGGGTCCGAGGCCGCGCAGGCTGATCGCGTTGGCGGCCGGCGTGAAGGTGTTGCCGTAGTCCTCGCCCTGCGTGAAGCCGGTGTTCTCGGTCAGGCTGCTCAGCGCGTCGGAGACGTTCTTGTAGCCGAGGCGGTCCAGGTCTTCCGACTTGATGACGGTGATCGGACTCGGCCCCTCGCTGTTGACGCGCGAGATGCGCGAGCCGGTCACGACCACCGACGGCAGCGGTGCGTCCTTGGCCGCCGCCGTGTCCTGCGGCGCCGCGGCGGAGGCCGCGGGCGTGACGGACGGTGGGGCCTGTTGCGCGAAGGCGGCGCTGACGGGGAAAGCGGCGGCCAATGCCGCGGCCAGTGTGGCGGCCGGTCCGGTGTGGCGGGCCACGTGCTCGACGAACTGCTTCAAGAGACTTCCTTGTGGGAGTGAACAGGTGAGCCCGTCACTCTAGGAAGCGACCTCGCCGCGATGAACCAATGCTTTCTGCGTTGCTTAGCTGTGCACCCGGTCTATGCACATGAGGAATTTCTTTCGGCACCCCTCGAGGGGATGAGGTCCGCTCAATCCGAGCCGTTCGGCGCGACGCGCGCCTGCTCCACCAGCTCGCGCGACAGCGGCGGCGCGAAGGTCTCGATGAAGGCGTAGACGTAGTCGCGCAGGTAGGCGTCGCGACGCACCGCCAGTCGCGTCAGGTTGTCCGCGAACAGGTGACGCGCATCGATCGAGCGCAGATGCCGGTCGCGTTCCTCGTCGTAGGCGATCGCGGCGACGATGCCGACGCCCAGACCCAGTTCGACGTAGGTCTTGATCACGTCCGCGTCCATCGCGACCAGCACGACGTTGAGGTCCAGCCCCGCCGCGGCGAAGGCATCGTCGATGTGCGAGCGGCCGGTGTAGCCGGTCTCGTAGGTGATGACCGGGAACTCGGCCAGACGCTCCAGCGTCAGTGGCGTGCCGGCGTCGGCTTCGGCCTCCAGCGGATGGCCGGGCGGCACCAGCACCGTGTGGGTCCAGCGGTAGCAGGGCAGCGTCAGCAGCTGCGGATGCAGCGCGAGCGCTTCGGTGGCGATGCCGATGTCCGCCTCGCCGTCGATCAGCAGGCGCGCGACCTGCTGGGGCGAACCCTGAGTGAACTGCAGGCTGACTTCCGGATGCGATTCGCGGAAGTCGCGCACCGCTGGCGGCAGCGCGTAACGCGCCTGGCTGTGCGTCGCCGCGATGCGTAGATGGCCGCTGTCGGCGCGGGCGAAGTCCTCGCCGGCGCGGCGCAGGTTCTCGGCCTCGCGCAGCAGGCGCTCGACGATGGGCATCACGTTGCGACCCGGCTCGGTGAGCCCGGTCAATCGCTTGCCGGCGCGGATGAAGATGTCGATGCCGAGCTCGTCCTCGAGTTCGCGGATCTGGCGGCTCACGCCGGGCTGCGAGGTGTGCAGCGCCTGCGCCACCTCGGTCAGGTTGAAGTTGCGGCGCTGGGCCTCGCGGACGGATCGGAGTTGTTGGAAGTTCATCGTCGGCCACATCGATCGGGGGGAAACTGCGGGAAAGCAGATTGCTTATGCGGATTGATTATTCGAATCCGCGACCCCGGTGTCCTCCAACAAAAACCGATAAGCATTCCCGCGCCGGATGCATGTGCATAGAAGATGAATCGTCGTTCCCTGCTGCCTTCGCTCCCGTGGTCGACCGTCGCGCGCCCGATCGCCTGCGCCCTCCTCCTGTGCGCGCCCGCCGCGACCTGGGCGGTCGAGAAGTTCGTCTGGCTGATGCCCGAGGTCGACACGGTGGCGACGCCCGCGCCCGGCGCGGCTTCGGTGCCCGTGCGGCGCGGCCTGGCGCAGCCGCTCTCGGACTATCTGACGGCAAACTGGGGGACGCCCGCGAAGCACGAGGTGCTGATCGCCAACGTCAAGCGCAGCTGGCGCATGGTCGAGGACGGCGAGCCCGCCTGCCACCTCGGCGTGCTGCGGACGCCGGAGCGCGAGGCCGTCGCCTACTTCTTCGATACCCACCTGATCCCGCCGCACCAGCTGATGGTGCGGCGCCACGCGCTGCCCAGACTGCCGCGGCTGCCGGACGGCGATGTCGACCTGGAGAAGATCTGGGCCGACAAGCAGCTGCGCGGCGCGGTGGTCGCGGGACGCAGCTACGGACGCGCGCTGGATGCGCTTCTGGCCAGGCGGCCGGCCGGCGTGATCGACGAATACACGACGCCGGATTTCGGCGGCAACATGCTGTCGATGATCGCGGTCGGCCGCGCCGACTACACGATCGAATTCGATTTCGTGCTGGCCAACCAGCAGGAGTTCCGCGCCATCGGCGCCGCGAGCGGCAACGGCAAGGTCTCGACCGCCGACCTCGTCAGCGTGCCGATCGAGGGCTTCAGCAGTCCGGTGATCTCGGGCATCGCCTGTCCGCGCAACGCCTGGGGCAAACGCACCATCGAGCAGGTGGAGCGCGTCCTCTCCCCGCCGCAGGCGCGGCAGTTCATGCGGGACGAATTCATCTCCCACCTGAGCCCCGAGGCCAAGGCCCGCTACGGTCCGCGGATCGACGCGTTCTACTTCTACGCGAAGCCGGCGGCCAGCGCGCCGAAGTGAGAGCGGTCGCTCAAGCGTCCGGATCCATCGCCTCGCGCACCGCTTCCTCGGTCAGTTCGGCCACGCATTCCTGGAGGAAGCGATAGGCGAAACCGCGCAGGTAGTGCCCGCGCTTGAGCGCGATGCGGGTGGTGTTGGGCGGGAACAGGTGGGTCGCGTCGATCAGCTGCAGGCCGGCGTCGCGTGCGGGCTCGAAGGCCATCGCCGCGATCACGCCGACGCCCAGCCCGATCTGCACGTAGGTCTTGATGACGTCGGCATCGAGCGCCGACATCACCAGGTCCGGTGCCAGGCCAGCCGCGGCGAAGCTCGCGTCGATGCGTGCGCGGCCGGTGTAGCCCTCGTGGTACGTGATCAGCGGCTGCTCGGCGAGCGTCTCCAGCGTCAGCGGCTGGCGCGTCAGCGCATGCCCTTCCGGCACGACGACCGCGTGGCGCCATTCGTAGAACGGGAAGGTGACGAACGCGTCGTCCTTGCCCAGCGCCTCGGTCGCGATGCCGATGTCGGCTTCGCCCGATTGCAGCAGCGAGACGATCTCCGACGGACTGCCCTGATGCAGCACCAGGTGCACGCGCGGATACGCGGCCTTGAAGCGCGCCACGACCTGCGGCAGCGCATAGCGCGCTTGCGTGTGCGTCGTCGCGATCGTCAGCTGGCCCTGGTCGGCGCTGCTGAACTGCTGCGCCAGACGCTTGATGTTGCGCACGTCCTGCAGCATGCGGTCGACGACGACCGCCAACTCCTTGCCGGGTTCGGTCAGCCCGAGCAGGCGCTTGCCGCGACGCTGGAACAGTTCGACGCCGAGTTCGTCCTCCAGGTCCTTGATGTGCTTGCTCACCCCCGACTGCGAGGTGAACAGCGCGGCCGCCACCTCGGTCAGGTTGAAGTTCTGCTGCACCGCCTCGCGGACGATGCGCAACTGCTGGAGGTTCATGCCGCCTGGTCGATGCCGAACAGGCTCAGGCGCGAAGCCTGCAGCCGCACGTGCTGACCGGCGGAGAGCTGCAGCGCTTCGGCCTGTTCGCGGCTGAGTTCCGCTTCCAGATGCTCGCCCTGCGCGCCGCGCAGTTCGACTCGCGCGGCGGCGCCGAAGGCCAGCACGCGTTCGACGGTCGCCGGCAGACCCGGCGCATCCTGCGACGGGATGATCACCAGCTCGTGCGGACGCGCATACGCCTGCACGAGGCCGTGCTGAGCGCCTTCGATCGAAGCGGCGGCGCCCTGTGCCAGCGTCTGGTCGCCGACGCGAACGATGCCGCTGTCCACGCGGCCTTCGAAGCGGTTGACCGCGCCGAGGAAGCCGTAGACGAACGGGGTCGCCGGACGCTGGTAGACCTCGATCGGCGAGCCGACCTGTTCCACGCGGCCGTGATCCATCAGCACGACGCGGTCGGCGACTTCCAGCGCTTCTTCCTGGTCATGCGTGACGAAGATGCTGGTGATGTGCAGCTCGTCGTGCAGGCGGCGCAGCCAGCGACGCAGCTCCTTGCGGACCTTGGCGTCCAGCGCGCCGAAGGGCTCGTCCAGCAGCAGCACGCGCGGCTCGACGGCCAGCGCGCGGGCCAGCGCGATGCGCTGGCGCTGGCCGCCGGACAGCTGCGGCGGATAACGGTCGGCCAGCCAGTCGAGTTGCACCAGCTGCAGCAGCTCATGCACCTTGCGCTTGATCTCGGATTCCGGCGGACGCTGCTTGCGCGGTTTCACGCGCAGCCCGAAGGCCACGTTGTCGAAGACCGTCATGTGGCGGAACAGCGCGTAATGCTGGAACACGAAGCCGACTTCGCGCTCGCGCACATGCGTGTCCGACGCATCGGCGCCGTCCAGCAGCACCTGGCCGCGGTCGGCCGTCTCCAGCCCCGCGATGATGCGCAGCAGCGTGGTCTTGCCGCAGCCCGACGGGCCCAGCAGCGCGGTCAGTTCGCCGGTGGGGAAGTCCAGGCTGACGTCGCCCAGCGCGGTGAAGCTGCCGAAGGACTTGTGGATGTTGCGGACCTGGATGCTCATGCTTCTTCCTTCACGACACTACGCGTCGCTTGCCATTCCACGAGCTGCTTGAGCCCGAGCGTCACCAGCGCCAGCAGGGCCAGCAGCGATGCGACCGCGAAGGCCGCGGCGAACTGATATTCGTTGTAGAGGATCTCGACCTGCAGCGGCAGCGTGTTGGTCTGGCCGCGGATGTGGCCCGAGACCACCGACACCGCGCCGAACTCGCCGAAGGCGCGCGCGTTGCACAGGATCACGCCGTAGAGCAGGCCCCACTTGATGTTGGGCAGCGTCACGTGCCAGAAGGTGCGGAAGCCGCTGGCGCCGAGCACGGTCGCTGCTTCCTCTTCGTCCCGGCCTTGCGCCTGCACCTGCGGGATCAGCTCCCGAGCGACGAACGGGAAGGTCACGAACACGGTGGCCAGCACGATGCCGGGCACGGCGAAGATGATCTTGACGTCGTGCTCCTGCAGCCACGGGCCGAACCAGCCCTGGGCGCCGAAGATCAGCACGTAGATCAGGCCCGCGACCACCGGCGAGACCGAGAACGGCAGGTCGATCAGCGTGATCAGCAGCTGCTTGCCGCGGAAGTCGTGCTTGGTGATGGCCCAGGCGGCGCTGACGCCGAAGACGATGTTCAGCGGCACCGAGATCACCGCCGCCAGCAGCGTGAGCTTGATCGCGGAGACCGCGTCGGGCTCGATCAGCGAGGCGAGGTAGGTGTCCCAGCCCTTGCGCAGCGCCTCGGTGAAGACGGCCGCCAGCGGCAGCAGCAGGAACAGGGCGAAGAAGGACAGGCCCAGCGTCAGCAGCGTGTAGCGCACCCAGCGCTTCTCCGCCGTGGCGGGGTTGCCCTGGTAGTGGCCGGCCGGGCGGGCGCGGCCGAGCGATGCGGCGGATCCGGCCATGTCAGCGCTTCCCGTCGAGTCCGTTGCGACGCAGGCTCCAGGCCTGCAGTCCGTTGATGCCCAGCAGCAGCAGGAAGGAGAACACCAGCATCACGACCGCGATCGCGGTGGCGCCGACGTAGTCGTACTGCTCCAGCTTGGTGATGATCATCAGCGGGGTGATCTCGCTGACGAAGGGCATGTTGCCGGCGATGAAGATCACCGAGCCGTACTCGCCCACCGCGCGCGCGAAGGCCAGCGCGAAGCCGGTCAGCAGCGCGGGCGTCAGCATCGGCAGCACCACCAGTCGGAAGGCCTGCCAGCGATGCGCGCCCAGCGAGGCGGCGGCTTCCTCCAGCTCCGTGTCCAGGTCCTCGAGCACCGGCTGCACCGTGCGCACGACGAAGGGCAGGCCGATGAAGATCAGCGCGATCAGCACGCCCAGCGGCGTGAAGGCCACCTTGACGCCCAGCGGCTCCAGCCACTGGCCCATCCAGCCGTTGGGCGCGTAGAGCGCCGTCAGCGCGATGCCGGCCACGGCGGTCGGCAGCGCGAAGGGCAGGTCGATCAGCGCGTCCACCAGCTTCTTGCCGAAGAAGTCGTAGCGCACCAGCGACCAGGCCAGGATGAAGCCGAAGATCACGTTGATGAACGCGCCCAGCAGCGCCGCGCCGAAGCTCAGCCGGTACGAGGCCAGCACCCGCGGCGAGGTCGCCGCGGCCCAGAAGGCCTCGGCGCCGTGGCCGGCGGACTTCAGGAAGACCGCGCACAGCGGGATCAGCACCAGCAGCGAGAGATAGAAGAGCGTGAAGCCCAGCGTCGGTGCGAAGCCGGGCAGCACGCGGCGTCGCTTGCGGGCGGGCGCGGGGGCGGCCTGCGTCGCGGGGAGCACGGCGGTGTTCATCGTGAGGTCGGAGGATCAGCGGAGCGGGGTCGGGAGGGGCGTCGGCGGCGTCTGGACCATCGGTGTCGGCGATGCGCGGACGCGACGTCGATCAGCGGCGCGCGGCCATGATCTGGTCGTAGGTGCCGCCGTCGGCGAAATGGGTCTTGCCGACCTTGGCCCAGCCGCCCAGCGTCTGGTCGACGGTGAAGAGCTTGATCGGCGCGTAGCGCTTCTCATGCTTCTTGAAGATGGCGGCATCGCGCGGGCGGAAGTTGTTCTGCGCGATGATTTCCTGGCCTTCCGGCGTCCACAGGAAGTCCAGGTAGGCCTTGGCCAGCGCGGCGGAACCGCGCTTGGCGGCGACCTTGTCCACGACCGCGACCGGTGCGTCGGCTTCGATGGAGAGGCTGGGTGCGACCACCTCGAAGTTGCCCTTGCCGAACTCGTTCTCGATCAGCTCGGCTTCCGACTCGAAGGTCAGCAGCACGTCGCCGATGCCGCGTTGTGTGAAGGTGGTCGTGGCGCCGCGGCCGCCGCCGTCGAGCACCGGCACGTTGGCCAGTACCTTGGAGACGAAGTCCTTGGCCTGCGCGTCGGTGCCGCCCTTGGCGACGACGCTGCCCCACGCGGCCAGGTAGCCGTAGCGGCCGTTGCCGGTCACCTTGGGGTTGGGGATGATCACCGAGATGCCGGGACGCGCCAGGTCGGCCCAGTCCTTGATGCCCTTGGGGTTGCCCTTGCGGACCAGGAACAGCATGGTCGAGCTGTACGGCGCGGCGGCGTTGGGGAACCTGCTGCGCCAGTCCGCGCCGGTCAGGCCCTTCTCGGCCAGGGTGTCGACATCGGTCGCCTGGTTCATCGTGACCACGTCGGCCTCCAGGCCGCCGATCACCGAACCGATCTGCTTGGACGAGCCGCCGTGCGACTGGTTCACCGTGATCGTCTGGCCGGTCTTGGCCTTGTACGACGCGATGAACGCCGGATTGATCTGCTTGTAGAGCTCGCGCGCGACGTCGTAGGAGACGTTCAGCAGCGTGGTCGGCTGGTCGGCCGCGCTCGCCAGCATCGACGACCCCAGCAGCGGCACCGCCGCAGCCAGCATCAACGCCTGGCGGCGCGAAGCGGAGAACAGGGGACGGGCGTTCTGGTGGGCGTTGTTCTGGGTCATGGCGGACAGGGCAAGCAGGCGTGGGCCGGCGACGTTGAAGGTCGGGCTGCGAAGCTTGCCAAACAGTCCTTATTCCAGGAACGATTGTTTGGGCATTTGCTTATCTCGCATAACGCATATGCGAGGGCGACGGAAAAGCGCCAGGACCGCGAACGGACACCGCCGGAAGCGCCTCCCCCAAGACCCCGAGGGCGGCCCCCGGTCGCGACCTGGGCTCTCACCATGCCTTCCCGGCGGCCGTACTGCCGCCGCCGGCGGGGGCGACATGGGCGCGCCCCGTGGAACGGAGTCTGGGCGCCGGCCGCGCATGACGCCAATGCGCAATGGGCGCAAGCAGCTGCGCGACCCTCATATGGGACGCTTCCGCCTGACGGAGGGCCCGAGTGGCGCCCTGTGGACAAGTCGGATAGTCTGGGGTCTCGAAGGCGCGGCGACAGTTCGTCGCCGCGCACGCAGAGAACGACATCGGACGAGCGAGGAACCGCCTCCATGATGAATGCCCCGATTCCCGACAACGAAGCCGACCGGATCCAGGCCTTGCGCGAGCTTTTCGATCGCATCGTCGAGTTCGCCGCCGACGAATTCGGCGTGCCGATCGCGCTGATCAGCCTGGTCGACGACCACCGCCAGTGGTTCAAGGCTCGCTACGGGCTGGCGGTGTGCGAGATGGACCGCAAGAGCAGCTTCTGCGGCCACGCGATCCATGTGCCCGAGGTGATGGTGGTGGAGGACGCGACGCAGGATCCGCGCTTCGCCGACAACCCGATGGTGCTGGGCGATCCGAAGATCCGCTTCTATGCGGGCGCGCCGCTGGAGGTCCGGCCGGGGGTGCGCATCGGCACGCTGTGCCTGATCGACCGGCGACGACGCACGCTGGATGAAACCGACCTGGCCATCCTGATGAGCCTGCGCGACCTGGCGGTCTCGGAACTGGTGGGCCAGACGGTCGAGGAGGGCCAGTGATGCCGGGCTCCCGACGACAACTGCTGCTGGTCGATCCGCATTCGCTGTTCCGCCGCACCGTCGCGATGGTGGCGCGTCAGTTGCAGATCGCGGAGGTCCATGAGTCGAGCAGCCTCGAGGCGGCGCACCGCCTGCTGGAAAGCCAGCCGATGGACGGCCTGCTGCTGGACATCGGGCAGGGGCTGGAGGCGCTGGCGCTGCTGCAGAGCGTGCGCGCCGGCGCGTTGCGATGCGCGGCGGGAACGCCGGTCGCGCTGACCGCCGAAGCCTGCGATCTGTCGACGGCGCAGCTCTACAAGGAGCTGGATGTGCGAAGGATCATGCTCAAGCCGTTCAAGGTGAAGACGGCGCTGGAAGTGATCCAGGATCTGGCCGAGCCACCGGCGCCTCCCGGCGTCAAGCACTAGCCTCCCGTCCTGTCCCGCTCTCCCGGCTGCTGGAGCGGGCGTGATACATGCCGAAAGGTGCCCGGAGGGAGGGCGAGCGAGAATGGCTCACCGCCACCCCCAAGGCCGGCAGCCCGTGCGACCCACGGCGAACCGGTGCATCGATGAACGTCCAATTCAAGAACTCGGTGGCTCTCGCCACGCCCATCCTGGCGCTGGACCGCGCCGCCTACCAGGCCCTCGCGCCCAAGCTGCCCAAGCGCACCCAGCAATGGCTCGCGACCCTGGGCTTCTCCGCCGCGCCGGACACCTTCGCCCTGGTGCCGGGCGAGGACGGCAAGCTCGCGCAGGTCTTCGCCGGTGTGGCGCACGCCGCCCACCCGTTCGGGCTGTCGGCGCTGCCGCTCGCGCTGCCTGAAGGCGCCTACACCCTGTCGCCCGACGGCCTGCCGCTGCAGGACGAGGCCGCCGCGCTGTCCTGGGAACTGGGCTGCTACCAGTTCGACCTCTACAAGCCGCGCAAGCGCCAGCCGGCGCAACTGCTGATCAAGAGCAGCCCGGACGGCCAGCGTGGCCTGGCGATCGCCACCGCGATGACTGCGGTGCGCGACCTGGTCAACACGCCCGCCGAGCACATGGGCCCCGACGAGCTGTCCAAGGCTGCGGCCGTCGTCGGCAAGCAGCACGGCGCGAAGTTCAAGGAGATCGTCGGCGACGACCTGCTGAAGAAGAACTTTCCGGCGATCCACGCCGTCGGCCGCGCCAGCACCCGCGCGCCGCGCCTGATCGAGCTGAACTGGGGCAGCGACAAGCATCCGCGGCTGACGCTGGTCGGCAAGGGCGTGTGCTTCGACACCGGCGGCCTGGACATCAAGCCCGCCGACGGCATGCGCCAGATGAAGAAGGACATGGGCGGGGCGGCCAACACGCTGGGCCTGGCCACGCTGATCATGGCGCTGAAGCTGCCGGTGCGCCTGCAGGTGCTGATCCCGGCGGTGGAGAACTCGATCAGCGGCAACGCCTACCGTCCGGGCGACGTGATCAAGACCCGCGCCGGCCTGCACATCGAGATCGGCAACACCGACGCCGAAGGCCGCGTGATCCTGTGCGACGCGCTGGCCTATGCCGTCGAGTGCAAACCCGAGCTGATCATCGACCTGGCCACGTTGACCGGCGCGGCCCGCATCGCGCTGGGCGCGCAGCTGCCGGCGCTGTTCACCAGACACATGGACACGGCGCGCGACCTGGTCGACCTGGGCCTGAAGATGGACGACCCGCTGTGGCACCTGCCGCTGTGGGCGCCCTACAAGGAAGGCATCACCTCCAGCATCGCCGACATCGTGAACACCGGCCGCAACGCGCTGGGCGGCGCGATCAACGCGGCGCTGTTCCTGGAAGCCTTCGTTCCGGCCGAACAGGACTGGCTGCACATCGACCTGTTCGCCTGGAACGACATCGCGCGCCCGGGCCGCCCGGTCGGCGGCGAGGCCCAGACGATCCGCACGCTGCTGGCCTACCTCGAGGAACGCTTCAGCGCGTGATCACTCGCCCGCGCGCAGCCAGGCGGCAGCGCGCTCCGCGATCATCAGCGTGGGCGAATTCGTGTTCCCGCTGGTGATCGTCGGCATGACGCTGGCGTCGATGACGCGCAGGCCCGACACCCCGCGCACGCGCAGGCGGCTGTCGACGACGGCGCCCTCGTCGTCGGCCCGGCCCATGCGGCAGGTGCCGACCGGATGGAAGATGGTCGTCGCGATGTCGCCGGCCAGCCGGGCCAGTTCCTCATCGGTCTGGAATTCGACGCCGGGCTTGTGCTCGCGCGGCCGGTAGCGCGACAGCGCCGGCTGCTCGACGATGCGCCGCGTCAGCCGCAGGCTGCGCGCGGCGATCTCCCGGTCCTCGGCGGTGCTCAGGTAGTTGGGCGCGATCGACGGCGCGTCGGCCGCATCCGCGCTGCGGATCGCGACCGTGCCGCGGCTGGTCGGATTCAGGTTGCAGACGCTCGCCGTGAACGCATTGAACGCATGCAGCGGCTCGCCGAACGCGTCCAGCGACAGCGGCTGCACGTGGTACTCCAGATCGGGCCAATCCTTGTCGGGACCGCTTTTCGCGAAGGCGCCGAGCTGCGAGGGCGCCATGCTCATCGGACCGGTGCGGCGCAGCGCGTACTCCAGCCCGATCCTGGCCTTGCCGAACCAGCTCGACGCCAGCGTGTTGAGCGTGCTGACGCCGTCGACCTGGAAGACCGCGCGGATCTGCAGGTGGTCCTGCAGGTTGGCGCCGACGCCGGGCAGGTCCTTCACGACCTCGAGGCCGTGCCGTTGCAGCAGCGCCGCCGGCCCGAGGCCCGACAGCTGCAGCAGTTGCGGTGAACCGATCGCGCCGGCCGCGAGCAGCACCTCGCCGCCCGGGTTCAGGCGGACGGTCTCCAGACCGTGGGGCGTGCGCACCAGCACGCCGTCGCAGCGGACCGCGCCGTCGGCCTGCCCGAACAGCAGCCGCTGCGTGTGCGCGCCCGTCCACATCTCGAAATTGGGACGCCGGTAGCAGGCCGGCCGCAGGAAGGCCTTCGCCGTGTTCCAGCGCCAGCCGTTGCGCTGGTTGACCTCGAAGTAGCCCACGCCCTCGTTGTTGCCGCGATTGAAGTCGGACGTCGCGGGGATGCCGGCCTCTTGCGCCGCCGCCGCGAACGCGTCCAGCACCGCCCAGCGGAGCCGCTGCTTCTCGACGCGCCACTCCCCGCCGTGCCCGTGCAGGGCCGGGTCGAAACCGGGCGGCCGCTCGGCTCCCTCGTCCAGACGCCAATGATCCTCGTGCTCCCGGAAGTGCGGCAGCACCGCGTCCCAGCGCCAGGCGTCGTCGCCGGTCGCCGCGGCCCAGCCGTCGTAGTCGCGCGACTGGCCCCGCATGTAGATCATCCCGTTGATGCTCGAGCACCCGCCCAGCACCTTGCCGCGCGGATAACGCAGGCTGCGTCCGTTCAGGCCGGCGTCGGGCTCCGTCCTGAACAGCCAGTCCGTGCGCGGATTGCCGATGCAGTACAGGTAGCCGACGGGGATGTGGATCCAGTGGTAGTCGTCGCGGCCGCCGGCTTCGAGCAGCAGCACGCGCTTGGACGTGTCGGCGCTCAGCCGGTTGGCGAGCAGGCAGCCGGCGGTGCCGGCGCCCACGATGATGTAGTCGAAGCGGCCCGAGGCGGTCTCGGGCGCCGCGTCGCGGTCAGTGCTTGGGTTGTCTCCGCCCATGTCTCTCTTGTCGTGATGGGTCTGTGAAGACCCATGCTGACCGAGCCGCGGGCGGCCGGCAACCACGTTGTCACCAAGAGCCGATGGCCTCTTCTTCCGGCTGCTCCGCAGTGCGCCCGTTCAGCGCGTACCAGTCGATGCGTCGCGTCAGCGCCATCACCGCCGCCAGGACCGCGAAGAGCAGCGAGGCGCCGACCACCAGCGAGGCCTTCTCCAGGTTCAGCAGGATGAACAGCGCGCCATAGAGCACCGCCACCAGCGCGCCGAAGCCCAGTCCGCGCAGCGCCGTGCCGAGCATGGCCGCGCCGTAGAAGGTCAGCAATCCGATCGCCGCCCCCGCCGCCAGCGCATAGGACAGCGCGAAGCTCAGGTGTTCGGACAGGCTGAGCAGCAGCAGGAAGAACAGCGTCATCGCCAGGCCCACGAGCAGGTATTGCACCGGGTGCACGCGGCGGCGGGCCAGCAGCGCCTGCAGACCGACGCTGACGAAGGTGAGCACGATGAACATCAGGCCGTACTTGATGGCGCGGTCGCTCATCACGTAGGGGTTGACCGGGTCGATCATCGAGAACGCCAGCGTGTCGGCGATCGATGCGTTCTTTGCGTCGCCCGTCGGCGCGGCCGGATAGCCGCCGGCCTCCGGATCGCGATCGATGCCGGGCAGTGCGCGTCCGGCCGCGACGTCTCGCAGCGCGGTGGTGGCGAGTTCCGACACCTGCCAGCTGGCCTCGAAGCCTTTGGCGTCTCTCGTGCTCGACACCGGCAGGAAGCGGCCGCCGAAGCTCGGATGCGGCCAGTCGGCGCGCAGCTTGACCTGCGTCGCCGACGCGGCCGGCACCACGCCGAAATCGGTCATGCCGATCAGGTTCATGGCCACGGACAGCGTCAACGGTTCGGTCAGCGGCTGTTCGGGCAGCACCGCGTGCAGACCGCGCGGATAGCTGTCGTTGCGGGTGCCGGGGCGCACCGCCAGCGGCGCCTCACCGCGCTTGATGCCGACCACGCGCAGTCCGCGTGAATCGCTGACCGCCACGACGACGCGCGGGGCGTCGCACTGGAGCCTGCCGGCGTGCTCCGCCTTCGGCGTCAGCGCCTCCAGCGAGTGCCAGCGCGCCTGCATCGCCACCTGTGCGGCGTAGGCGTTGATCTTGAACAGTCCGCGTCGGCGCGGCTCCTGGTTGAGCGTGCCGTCCACCGAGAGTTCGGCCGGCATCGCCGACACGATGAAGTCGCGTCGCGCGGTGCTCGGCGCGCCATTGGCGGCGACGATGCCCCACTCCTCGGTGCAGTTGCGTTGCACGACGGGGCCCAGCAGGACCTGTGGTCCCGCCTGCGCCGCGGCGACGCCGGCCTCCGCGGCGCGCTGCCGCCCCTGGCGCTCATCGACGAGCCAGCCGATGCGCATCAGCACGACCATCAGGAGCAGCGTCACGCCGCCCAGGATCACCAGCTTCCACCACAACGCCTTCATCTGCATCTCCTTCTCCTCGCCCCTCGGCGATCCACGGAAGGCGGCAGTCTCGGCAGCGGCGGTGAGTTCAGGACGAAGTTTGTGAGGCGACGGTGAAGAGCGGGAAGGCGAGCCGCACACGCAGTCCGGGCTGGGCCGGTTCGAAGCTCAATTCGCCGCGGTGCAGGCCGGCGATCTGGCGAACGATGGCCAGGCCCAGGCCGGACCCTTTGCGCAGGCTGCCCGGACGGGCCGTCGAGAAGAAGCGCTCGCCCAGTTGGGCGAACGCGCCCGCCGGCACGCCGGGGCCGTGGTCCCGCAGCTCGAAGAAGGCACGGGGACCGTGATCCTTCGCACCGTCCGTCCCACCGGTCGCGGACGCGATGCCGACCTGCAGCGACAACTCCGAGCCGGCCGGCGCGAAGTCGATCGCGTTCGTCAGCAGGTTGCTGATGGCCAGCGCCAGCATCTCCGGGTCGGCCTGCAGCTCCACCGCGTCGCGCCGCAGCCAGCGCACCGTCAGCCCCTGTTGCGCCAGTCGATCGCCGAGCAGCGCCAGTGCCTCGTCGACCGCGCCCGCGAGCGCCACCGGGCGCGGATGCTCCGGCCCGCGCCGCAGCTCCAGCGTGGAGAGCGCGAGCAGGCGTTCGACCAGTTCCGTCAGCCGCTCGCTCTGCGACACCACCTGGGCGGCGAAGCGTTGCCGGTCGGCGTGCGGCAGGTCCTCCTGGAGCAGCTCGCCGGCGCCGCGCAGCGCGGCCAGCGGACTCTTGAGCTCGTGCGTCAGCGCGCGCACCAGGTGCTCGAGATGCTCCCGCCCATCGAGCCGCTCGCGCATCGCATCCATCGCCTGGGCCAGATCGCCCAGTTCCCCCGGCACCTTCGGTGGCGTCTGACGCTGGCCGAGCTGCACCTCCTGCGCATAACGCCGCAGGCGCCGCACGGTGAGGATCATCCACGCGGTCACCGCCACGCCGACCGCGAGCGACACCGCCAGCAGGCCCAGGCCGGCGATCCAGATGCGGCGCTCGGCGCGGTAGATGATCTGCTGCACGGCCGCGGCCGGCTTGGCGACGGTGACGACACCGATCGTGCGCCCGTCCATGCGCACCGGCGCGGCCACGTACATCACCGGACTGCCCTGCCCGTCCCGACCGTTGCCGAGCGCGTCGGCATTGATGTAGGGCTTCAGCAGTTCCGGCGTCGAGCGCGCGCCGTACTCGCCGCGCAGGGTGCGGGCCACGTCGTTCCAGGCCGAATAGTCCTGGCCGACGGCCGGGATCGGGCTGGTGTCCAGCACGACGCGTCCGGCCGCGTCCGTCACGTAGATCCGGAAGTCCAGCGAACGCTTGCGGGCGGTGAGGATGCGCGCGTCGACCGGCCGCTCGGCATAGTCGCGCACCCGCTGCGCGAAGCGGGTGCCGGTCAGGTCGCCGCCGGGCGGCATCGCGGCGAGCTCGTCGCGCGCCAGCTCAGCCACCAGGTTGGCGGTGTCCACCATCATGTCCTCCATCACCTCGCGCACGCTGGGCTTGAATTCGCCCAGCACGACGCGCAGCAGGATGAAGGCGCTGAGGCCCGCCACCAGGAAGAAGCCGAGGAAGAGCCGCAGGCCGAGGCGCATCCGCCGTCACTCCAGCGAGTAGCCCATGCCGCGGTGCGTGCGGATCGGGTCGAGGTCGGGCCGGACCTGGCGCAGCTTGGCGCGCAGCGTCTTGATGTGGGTGTCCACGGTGCGGTCGCCGCTGTCGGCGTCCATGCCCCAGACGGCGTCCAGCAGGCTGTCGCGGCTGTGGATGCGTCCGGGCGCCTTCAGCAGGCGCAGCATCAGGCCCAGTTCGCGGCGCGTCAGCGGCAGGAGCTCGCCGTGGAAGCGGACGCGGGAGCCGTCGGCCTCGACGACGAAACCCGCGACCGCGGGCGCGGCCGGTTCCGCCGGCGCCTGGGCGCGGCGCAGGAGCGCCCGCACCCGGGCGACGAGTTCCCGATTGCTGAAGGGCTTGGCGAGGTAGTCGTCGGCGCCCAGCTCCAGGCCCAGCACCTTGTCGCCTTCCTCGCTGCGGGCGCTGAGGATCAGCACCGGCAGACGCGCCAGCGGGCCCCGGCGGAGTTCCCGGCACAGGTCCAGGCCGTTGCCGTCCGGCAGGCCGACGTCGAGGATCACCAGATCCGTCGCCTGCGCGGCCAGCGCCGAACGCGCCTCGTGCACCCAGCCGCAGGCGCGGACGCGGTAGCCCTCGCGCTCCAGCACGAAGCAGACGGTCTGGGCGATCGCGGGGTCGTCCTCCACCAGCAGGACCTGGCCCGCGAAAGGTGCGGGCGGCGGCGATGCGGGAGAGGAGGATGACGAGGAAGACGACACAGGCGACGTGGCGGCGGAAGACGTGCTCATGTCCGCGATCATCGCGGAGTTGCGGGGCGCCTTGCTCCGGCCAGCCCGCGGAGGTAGCGCAGGCCCTCGGCGGCGCGCGGGCCGTACCAGCTGATCAGTTCGCCATCGACCAGCCGGACGCGGGCGTTCGGGCAGAGCGCCTGCGCTTCGGCCAGATGCGCCTCACCGAAGCGGTAGGGCTCGGAACTGAGCAGCAGTTCGTCGACGTCCGCCAGCCAGGCTTCGTCGCCGATCACGACCGGATAACGCGCGGCCCCGTGCGAGCCGCCCTCGACCGGCGGCCAGGTCTGCCAGCCCACCTCGGCAAGCATGCGCGCGATGTAGGTGTCCCGCGCCACGGTCATCCACGGCGCACGCCAGATCAGGTAGAGCACCCGTCGTCCGGGCGGCTCCAGCGGAAGATCGGCGCGGAACGACCGGCAGGCGGCGAGTTCGCCGCGCAGCGCCTTCGCGAGGCGCTCCGCCCGGTCGCGGAGTTCGGGGACATCCGGCAGCGGGGCTTCGGAGTAGAGCGCTTCGCTTTCCAGGACATCTTTTCTGCCGGAAGGTTCAGACCTGACCCCCAGTTCGGCGGCAAAAACCTCCACCATCTCGACGATCTGGGCGATCAGGGTGAGGTTGTCTTCCGGTGCGCAGGGGTGAGTCACCACCAAATGGGGGATCTTGTCGCGCAGGGCCTCCACGGTGTCGAGGCGGTTCTCATCCACATTCACCACCACATGGCTGGGGCTGAGCGCCAGCAACTTGGGGAGGTTGACGTCCTTGGTTCCACCGATCTTTGATATTGCTGACACCGCTGTCGCAGGGTGAATGCAAAAACCGGTACGCCCGACGATCCAGGGGCCCAATCCAAGTGCGAACAGCAGTTCCGTCACCGACGGCACGAGCGAGACGATGCGCAGGCGCGGCGCGGCGGGCACCTCGTCCGGAAGGGGGATTTGCGGGGCGATGGGCGACATCCTGTGCGATTTAAGCAGTGTTGCATCCGCATAGTGGAAAACACCGATCACGAATCGATCGTCTCAGGAGTCTGATTTGCCCCACCAAGACGTCGGAGGCGGAGATTGTTGAGCGCCTTGGACACTGCTCGGGTTTGTGCGCATAAGCTGAAAAACAACAAACAGCTTGACGCGTTGCGAACCGCCAATCCTGTCACACATAATCGGATCGCCTGAATGCAGCGCCTTCGTATGAGTGGTTCACGATGGGTTGAAGCAGCACATTGGGTTATTTGGTTTTGAAAGGGCTTCCCCCATGGGAAACAAGCTATACGTGGGCAACCTCGCCTACAGCGTGCGAGATGAGACGCTCCAGGAGGCATTCGCGCCATTCGGCTCCGTCACTTCCGCCAAGGTCATGATGGATCGTGAAACCGGTCGTTCCAAGGGCTTCGGCTTCGTGGAAATGGCGACGGACGACGAAGCGCAAGCTGCCATCAACGGCATGAACGGTCAGGCCCTCGACGGCCGCGCGATCGTCGTCAACGTGGCTCGTCCGCGTGAAGACCGTCCGGGCGGCGGTGGCGGCTATGGCGGCGGCCGCTCCGGCGGCGGCGGCTACGGTGGCGGCGGTGGCCGTTCCGGTGGCGGCGGCTACGGCGGCGGCGGCGGTTACGGCGGCGGCGGCGGTGGTGGCGGCTACGGTGGTGGCGGCGGTGGCCGCTCCGGTGGCGGCGGCTACGGCGGCGGCGGCGGTGGCCGTTCCGGCGGTGGCGGCGGCTACGGTGGTGGCGGCGGCGGCAGCTACGGCGGCGGTCGCGGCGGCTACTGAGCCACGCACGGCAGGCGGGATCTTCCCGCCTCGCAATGAAAAAGGCGCTCCTCGGAGCGCCTTTTCTATTGGGGTTCAGGACAGGGTCAGGTCTCGCCCTGGCGATGCTTGCGCGGGCGCCCCGCCAGCAGGCGGTCGAAGACCGCGCCGGGCAACAGCCGCATGACCCGCGCCACGACGCCCATCTGCCACGGGATGAATCTCACCCGCGCCCCCGCCGCGATGGCCGCATAGGCCTTGCGCGCGAAGTCCTCCGGCTGCATCAGGAAGGGCATTCCATAGCGGTTCTCGCGCGTCAGCGGAGTATCGACATACCCCGGCGCAATCGTCACGACCTGCACGCCGTCGGGCCGACATTCCCCGCGCAGGCTCTCGCAATAACTGAACACGGCGGCCTTGCTGGAGCAGTAAGCGCCGTGTCCCGGCAGTCCGCGGATACCCGCGACGCTGGCGATGCCCACCAGCGTGCCGCTGCGTCGCGCCCGCATCGCGCTGATGAACGGATGGAAGGTCGCTGCCAGCCCGATGTTGTTGGTGGCATAGAGGCGCTGCATCACGGCCAGGTCCTCGTAGATCGCCGTGTCCATGCCGATGCTGATGCCGGCGTTGGCGATCACCACATCGGGCAGGCCTTGCTCCTCGATGCAGCGACGGCCGGTGGCCGCGATCGCCTCGATGTCGCTGACGTCGGCGCGGTATACGCGCCAGCGCGACGCATCCAGGGACTGCTGCCGGGCCCAGTCGGCCAGTTCCTCGACGCGGCGCGCCACCAGCGCCAGGTTCCAGCCCTCGCGGTAGTACTGCAGCGCAAGCGCCTGACCGATGCCGCTGGAAGCACCGGTGATGTAGACGAGTCGGGTCATGGCTTGCTGATGAAGGTCGCGGTGCCGGAGGCGGCCTTGGCAGGTCGGGCGGGTGGCCTGGCGGCCGCGCCGCTGGTTCCGGGCGTGGTGGTGGCGGCCCCGGGACCGGCGGCTTTCGCGACGCCCTTCTCCGTGCCCTTCTCCATGCCCTTCTCCATGCCCTTCTCCGCGGCCTGTGCGGCCTTCGAGACTGCCTTCGCGGGCTGCAGCGACGGGCGCACGCCGGGCTGCGCGGCGAAGGTCGCGCGACCGCCGCCGCTGAAGGTCAGGCGACCGGTCAACTGGTCGTAGACGAAGCTCTTCACCTGCATTTCGCCGCCCATGCCGACGATGCGCGCGGGCAGGTGCGACCGGATCTGCTGCTGCGGCACGAAGGCGTGCAGGAACTCGCCGTAGAGCTCCAGATCGGGCGGCTGCGCCGTGTCGCCGGCAGGGTAGCGCTTGACTTTCACGTCGCCCAGCAGCTGCACCTCGCTGCCGTCGCCGTTGGACACGCCGCGCTGCGCGTCCGCGACCAGCAGCTCGTCGAGCTTCCCGTAGGCGCGCAGCTGCGGCGCGTCGATCTCTAGGGTGTCGGTGTCCGGGTAGTGGCGCATCTCGCTGCCGATGATCCGGCCGGTGAGCCGCCCGTCGCTGCTGAAGCGCTGGACCTCGAAGCCGTTCATCCGGTAGTCCGGCTCATGCTTGGGCGCGGTCTTCTCGCGCGGCGCCTCGAGCTGCGGCGTGTTCTTGATGAGCCACCAGGTGAAGCCCGCCAGCGCCGCCATCAGCAGCAGCGGCACGTAGCTGGCCAGCATCGACTGCAGGCGCCACACCAGCGGCTGCGCGCGGCGGCGCGGGGCGGTCGGCGGCGGAACGAGTGCCGCCATCAGTGCCCGCTCCCGTCCAGCGTCTCGAGGTGGCCGTGCAGCAGCCGCGCGTACTGGCCGGCGGCCATGAGCAGCAGGTCGCAGAATTCGCGCGCGGCACCGTGTCCGCCGGCGGCCGCGGTCACGTGATGCGCCACGGCCTTCACTTCCGCGTGGGCCTGCGCCGGCGCGCAGGCGAAGCCCGCGCGCACCATCAGCGGGAGGTCGGGCCAGTCGTCGCCGATCGCGGCGACCTCGTCCCAATGCAGGCCCAGCTGATCGAGCAGCGGCTGCGCCGCGGCCAGCTTGTTCTTCGCGCCGTAGACGGCGTGGGGCAGGCCCAGATCGGCCACCCGACGCCGCACCGCCGGCGAGTCCCGGCCGGTGATCACGAGGGGCACGATGCCGCCCTGCGCCAGCAGCTTCATGCCGTGGCCGTCCAGCGTGGCGAAGGCCTTGATCGTCTCGCCCGCTTCGCTCAGGTAGATGCGGCCGTCGGTCAGCACGCCGTCGACGTCGAAGATCGCGGCCTTGAGGCCGAGCCCCGGTCCCTGCGCCTTCAACAGCAGTTCGGGCGGGAAGGACAGCGCGGGCTTGAGTTCTCGCACCACGGCCGGCATCGCCGCCGCCGGGTTGCCCGGGGTGTAGGAGGGCGTGCCGCTCATCAGATCACCTTCGCGCGCATCAGGTCGTTGATGCTGATCGCGCCGACCAGGCGCTGTTCTTCGTCGACGGCCAGGACCAGCGTGATCCGCGCCTGTTCCATCAGGTCGGCCGCGACGACCGCCAGCGCGTCCGCGGCGACGGTGCGCGGATTCGGATGCATCACCTGCCCGGCGGTCAGGCCGCGCAGGTCGGTGCCGCGTTCGATCAGGCGGCGCAGGTCGCCGTCGGTGAAGATGCCGCCGACCTTGCCGTCGGCGTCGGCCAGCACGGCGCAGCCCAGGCCCTTGTCCGACATCACCCGCATCATGTCGAGCAGCGGCATGTCCGCGCCGACGCGGGGCAGCGAGTCGCCGCTGCGCATCAGGTCGCGCACGTGCGTCAGCAGGCGCCGGCCCAGCGAGCCGCCCGGGTGCGAGCGGGCGAAGTCCTCGGCGCGGAAGCCGCGGGCGTCGAGCAACGCCACGGCCAGCGCGTCGCCCAGCGCGATCTGCGCGGTGGTGCTGGCCGTCGGGGCGAGGTTCAGGGGGCAGGCTTCCTGCTCGACGCGCGAGTCCAGCACGAAGTCCGAATGCCTGGCCAGCGACGACGACAGGCCGCCGGTCATGCCGATCAGCGTGACGCCCAGGCGCTTGAGCACCGGGATGATGGCGTTGAGCTCGTCGCTCTCGCCGGAATTGGACAGCGCCAGCACGATGTCGCCGGGGGTGACCATGCCGAGGTCGCCGTGGCTGGCTTCACCCGGATGGACGAAGAACGCGGGCGTGCCGGTGGAGGCCAGCGTGGCGGCGATCTTGCGGCCCACGTGGCCGCTCTTGCCCATGCCCATCACGACGACGCGGCCCGCGCTGTCGAGGATGGTCCGGATCACCTGCTCGAACGATTCGCCGAGGCGCGGACCGAGCGCGAGCAGCGCGTCGGCCTCGACTTTCAAGGCCGCGCGGGCCACGTCGAGCGCGCGGGAATGGGTGAGGGCGGCATGGGTCGTCATAAGGGCGAAAGTGTAGCCGCCGGGGTCGATTCAGTCCGGCGCCGGACCCAGCCGCATGGCCACGCCGAAGCCCCTGTCCACGGGGGGCAGGCGCAGGTCGCCGCCATGGGCGCGGGCCACCAGGTCGGCCATCATCAGCCCCAGGCCCATGCGGCCTTCGTACTGCTGGCGCTCCAGGGCGTCGTTGAGATCCACGCGCTGCCAGTCGGCCGTGCCTTCGCCGTCGTCGGTCAGCTGCAGCAGCAGGCCGCCGTCGGCCTGGCGGTGCAGGCGCAGTTGCACCCGCCGGGCGCCATGGCGCCAGGCGTTGTCGATCAGGTTGATCAGCGCCGCGGCGAGCAGGTCGGGGTCGGCGGTGATGGCGGCCTCGTCCTCGGGCAGGTCCAGCGCCAGGCCGTCGGGCAGCGGCAGCAGCGACAGCAGCTCGATCAGGTCCAGGCGCTGCCAGCGCAGGCTCATGCCGGTGCGGAACAGCGTCAGCAGCGCGGTCACGACCCGGCGCAGACGATCGGCGGCCTCGCGGGTGCGCTGCAACCGGGCGCGCGATTCGGGCGGCGCCTCGCGCAGCGCCATCGCGAGCTGCGCGTCCATGCCCGCGAGCGGCGTGCGCAGCGCATGCGCCGCATGGGCGCTGAAGGCGCGCTCGTTGGCCACGCGCTGCGCCAGGCGCTGGCCGAGGTCCAGCACCGCGGCGCGGATCCCGGCGAGTTCCTGGCGGTGCTGCTCGGGCAGCAGCTGGCGGGTGTCGAGCGGGTCGTAGTCGGCGAGCGCGCTCGACAGCTCGGCCAGCGGCGCGAGTTCCGCCCGCGCGCGCCGGTTCATCCACATCATGCAGAGGCCGCCGACCAGCAAGGCCGAGAAGGCGCTCGCGAGCCCCACGCGGCTGCGCACTTCCTTCCGCTCCGCGCTGGTCTGCGCGACCATCAGCCAGCCGGGTCCGGCGACCGTCGACAGCGGGCGCACATGGACGCGCCAATCGTCGCCGTCGGTGCCGTCGTCCTGCCAGTCGCTGAAGCCGGGTGGCAGCTTCCAGGCGTTCACCGGCGCCAGCGGCGAGCGGTGCAGCAGCTTTCCGTCCGCGCCCACGAACTGCCAGGCGAAATGGGTGCTGAGGTCGTCGCTGTCGGCGATCTCGGCCGGCATCGCGCTGCTCTGCCGCAGCAGTTGCCCCAGCACCTGCGAGGACGCCTGCAGCGTCTCGTCCAGCAGCTCGTCGACTTCCTCCTGCACGACCAGCCAGACGCTCACGCCCGCCAGCAGCGCCCAGAAGGCGGAGATCAGCAGCAGCTGGCGCGCCAGGCGGCCGGCGATCGACGGGCGGCGCGGTCCTCCGGGCACGTTTCCCGGCACGTTTCCGGGTGCGTTCACGGGTGCGTTCACGGGTGCGTTCACGGGCACCTTGACGGGACCGTTCACCGGAGCGTCCGCTGCGGCATTCGCGGTCGCGCTCGAGGTCGCCTGCGCCGGCGATGTCACGCGGCCTCCGGACCGAGGCGATAACCCAGGCCGCGCACGGTCTCGATCAACTCGCGGCCGAGCTTGCGGCGCAGGCTCGACACGTGGACCTCCAGCGCATTGCTCAGCACCTCGGCGTCGTCGCCGAGCACCTGCAGCTCCAGGTCGCGCTTCGGGTACAGCCGGCCGGCGCGCTGCGCCAGGGCCTCCAGCACGGCCCATTCGCGGGCGGTCAGCTCGACCGGCTGGCCGTCGCGCGTCGCGCGCTTGGCGGCGAGGTCCAGCACCACGTCGCCGTACCGGCGCCGCGAGCTGCTCGCGCCCACATGGCGGCGGCTGACCGCGCGCAGCCGTGCGGCGAGTTCCTCCGGCGCGAAGGGCTTCACCAGGTAGTCGTCGGCGCCGCTGTCCAAGCCCTGCAGGCGGTCGGCGAGCAGGTCGCGCGCCGTCAGCATCAGCGCCGGCGTCGACACGCCGCGCTGGCGCAGGCCGCGCAGCCAGTCCAGACCCGAGCCGTCCGGCAGCTGCCAGTCGACCAGCAGCGCCTCGAATTCCTCGTGCTGGCGCGGCAGCACCTCCGACAGGCGCCGCGCCCAGGTCACCGTGTGGCCTTCCGTGCGCAGGAAATCGCGCAGGCCTTCGCCGAGGAGTTCGTCGTCTTCGAGCAGCAGCAGTCGCATGGCGTGAGGGCGGCCTTCAGGCCGTGTCGTCGAGCCAGGAAGATAGCAGTCGCGGCGATGGTGCGCGAGCGCCCGACCCGCTGTGCGATACGGCGCGGATCTTCAGCCGACCTTCAGCTTCGCTTCAGGACGACTTCAGCGCCGCGGCGCCCACTCAGGCCCCGTGAATCCGCATCCCCTCTCCTCCCTCCCGCTCGGCGCCGGTTCGTCCGCGACGCCGGTCCTGTCGCCCGTCGGGGCGATGACGCTCCCAGCGCTGCGGCGCGGGTGGCTGGTCGCGCTCGCCGGCCTGGCCGCGCTGCTGCTGTGGGACCTCGCGGGGTGGGACCTCGCCGTCGTGCGACTCTTCGCGGACGCGCACGGCTTCGCGCTGCGCGACCACTGGATGACCGCCGGTCTGCTCCACCAGGGCGGACGCTGGATGGCCACCGGACTGGCGCTGATGCTCGTGATCAACGCCGTCCGCCCGCTGTGGCCCGGCCTCACACGGCGTGAACGCTGGGGCGCGGTGGCGCTGACAGCGGTCAGCCTGATTCTCATCCCGTTGATGAAGCAGGGCAGCACGACGAGCTGCCCCTGGGATCTCGCCGAGTTCGGCGGCGTGGCGCACTACGTCTCGCACTGGCACGTCGGGATCCGCGACGGCGGCCCCGGTCATTGCTTCCCGTCGGGCCATGCGAGTTCCGCCTTCGCCTTCTTCAGCCTCTTCTTCATGCTGAGGCGGGCATATCCGCGGCAAGCGCGATGCGCGCTCGGCGCGGTGGTCGGCATGGGGGCGCTCTATGGCTTCGCCCAGATGGCGCGTGGCGCACATTACCCCAGCCACACGATGTGGACCGGCTGGATCTGCTGGACGCTCGCTGTCGCTTCGGCGCCGTGGCTGCGAGCCCGCGACGCCGACGCGGGTACATGACGGATTCATCGCCCTGACGTGCGCGGGCTTCCAGAATCGGCGCTCCTGCAACGACTCTGGAGAAATGCCATGGGCAAGAAACTGCTGCTGCTGGCCGGCGACTACGTCGAGGACTACGAGCTGATGGTGCCGTTCCAGGCGCTGCAGGCGGTGGGCCACCAGGTCCATGCGATCTGTCCCGGCAAGAAGGCCGGCGACCACGTCCTGACGGCGATCCATGATTTCGAGGGTGCGCAGACCTACTCGGAGAAGCCGGGTCACCGCTTCACCTTGAACGCGAGCTTCGACGACATCAAGCCGGAGGACTACGACGCGCTCGTGATTCCCGGGGGCCGTGCGCCGGAGTACCTGCGCACGATGCCGGGCGTACTGCCGCTGGTGCAGCACTTCGCGAAGGCGGACAAGCCGATCGCGGCCATCTGCCACGGCGCTCAGCTGCTGGCCGCGGCCGGCATCATCCGCGGGAAGAAGGTGTCGGCCTACCCCGCCTGCGCGGCGGAGGTCGAGCTCGCCGGCGCGAGCTTCGCCGACATCCCGGTCGACCAGGCCGTCACCGACGGCAAGCTGGTCACCGCGCCGGCCTGGCCCGCGCATCCCGCGTGGATCGCCCAGTTCCTGCAGGTGCTCGGCACGAAGATCACGCACTGACAACGCTTGGCCTCAGCAAGAAAAAACGGGCGCCGAAGCGCCCGTCGTTCCGTAACCGCGAGAAACCCGCGGTCGACGATCAGGGGTACAGACCGCGCTCTTCGCGCGCTTCCAGGACCCGCGTGCAGGCGACCGTGAAGGCGGCGGTGCGCAGCGGGATCTTGTGCTGTTCCGCGGTATCCCAGATGCCCTTGAACGCGCCGACGAGGATCTTGTCCAGGCGGACGTTGATCTCGTCTTCGGTCCAGAAGAACGACGAGAAGTCCTGCACCCACTCGAAGTAGGAGACCGTCACGCCGCCCGCGTTCGCGATCACGTCGGGGACGACGATGATGCCGCGGTCGGCCAGCACGGCGTCGCCGTCCGGGGTGGTCGGACCGTTCGCGCCTTCGATGACGACGCGGGTCTGCACGCGCTTGGCGCGTTCACCGGTGATCTGGCCTTCCAGGGCGGCCGGGATCAGGATGTCCGACTTCACGTCCCAGAAGTTCTCGTTGTCGATGCGGTCGGCGCCCTTGAAGCCGCCCACGCCGCCCGTGCGGGCCACGTGGTCCAGCAGGTCCGTCATGTCCAGGCCGTTCTCGTTCAGGATGGTGCCGGTGTGGTCCTGCACCGCGACGACGATCGCGCCGTTGGCGGCGAACATCTTGGCGGCCACCGACCCCACGTTGCCGAAGCCCTGCACGGCGACGCGCGCGCCTTCCAGGTTCACGTTCAGGCGGCGCATCGCTTCGCGACCGACGACGAACACGCCGCGGCCGGTGGCGGCCACGCGGCCGAGCGAGCCGCCCAGCGCGATCGGCTTGCCGGTGACGACGCCGGTGGCGGTCGCGCCGACGTTCATCGAGTACGTGTCCATCATCCAGGCCATGATCTGGCCGTTGGTGTTCACGTCAGGCGCCGGGATGTCCTGCGTCGGGCCGATGATCATGCCGATCTCGCTGGTGTAGCGGCGGGTGACCTTCTCCAGCTCCTTCATCGACAGCGTCTTGGGGTCCAGGCGGATGCCGCCCTTCGCGCCGCCGTAGGGCAGGTTCACCGCGGCGTTCTTGACCGTCATCCAGGCCGACAGCGCCATCACTTCTTCCAGCGTGACGTCCGGGTGGTAGCGCACGCCGCCCTTGCCGGGGCCGCGGGTCAGGCTGTGCTGAACACGGTAGCCCTCGAAGTGGGCGATGGTGCCGTTGTCGAGTTCGATGGGGATGTCCACGATCAGCGCGCGCTTGGGGCGGCGCAGCGTTTCCACCCAGCGGGCCAGCTTGCCCAGGTAGGGCTCGACGGCGTCGATCTGGGACAGGTAGGTGCCCCAGGGACTGTTGCGCGTGGGGGAAACGAAAGACAGGTTGGGCATGAAATGCTCCGTAACTTTTCGGTGGCGCGAACGGTACCCCGAAGCCCTGCCCGTCCGCCACGTGCGGCAAAGCCGAGTGCACATGCGGGCATGCGCCCCATGCATAAGGCAGCTAGTTTGCGCCTGGGAAGTGACCAAAGCCAAGCCCCTTGCGGGGTGGGCGCATCCCTCCCCGCGGACGCCGGGCTGTGTGTGGAATGCGACGGAGTCCGGGCCGCGCACGCCTTCCGCGCGCCGAGTTGTCCCATCCGGGGCTGCCCGGGGATGCGGCCCATTACCATCCCCGCCATGCTCACCGCGCTGGACCTGACCCTCATCTATCTGATCGCCGCCGTGCTGGGCGTGGTGGTGTGCCGTTCGCTGAAGCTGCCCCCCATCCTGGGCTATCTGGTGGTGGGCGTGGTGATCGGTCCGAACGCGCTGGCGCTCGCCAGCGACGTGCCCGGCGTGCAGCATCTGGCCGAATTCGGCGTGGTGTTCCTGATGTTCGTGATCGGCCTGGAGTTCAACCTCCCCAAGCTGCACAGCATGCGGTCGATGGTGTTCGGGCTCGGGCTGCTGCAGGTGGTCGTGACCATCGGCGGGACGATGGCCGGCAACCTCTTCCTGCGCTGGCTGTTCCGGATGCTGGGCTGGGCCTGGGATCTGGGGTGGCAGGGCTCGCTGGCGCTCGGGGCGGCGATGGCGATGAGCTCGACGGCCATCGTCGTGAAGCTGATGTCCGAACGGCTGGAGCTGGAAAGCGAACACGGCCGGCGTGTGATCGGCGTGCTGCTGTTCCAGGATCTGGCCGTCGTGCCCTTGCTGGTGCTGATCCCCGCGCTGGGCGGCAGCGGCGCCGAGATGATCGAATCGCTGGGCTGGGCCGCGTTGAAGGCGGTCGTGCTGCTGGTGCTGCTGCTGACCGGCGGCCAGCACCTGATGCGGCGGTGGCTGACCCTGGTGGCGCGGCGCAAGAGCCAGGAACTCTTCATGCTGAACCTGCTGCTGGTCACGCTGGGCCTGGCCTGGTTGACCGAGCACGCGGGGCTGTCGCTGGCGCTGGGCGCGTTCGTGGCCGGCATGCTGATCGCGGAGACCGAATACAAGCATCAGGTGGAACTGGACATCCGACCCTTCCACGACGTGCTGCTGGGGCTCTTCTTCATCACCATCGGCATGCGCCTGGACTGGCAGACGCTGGTCTACCAGTGGCCGCTGGTGATCATCCTGACGCTGGTGCCGACGCTGGCGAAATTCGTGCTCGTGGCGGGGCTGGCCAAGCTGTTCCGCGCGCCGACCGGCGTCGCGCTGCGCACCG
This sequence comes from Mitsuaria sp. CC2, assembly GCF_048957715.1. NCBI lineage: Bacteria > Pseudomonadati > Pseudomonadota > Betaproteobacteria > Burkholderiales > Sphaerotilaceae > Roseateles > Mitsuaria sp. CC2. The sequence continues at coordinate 108,860 of NZ_JARVXN010000019.1, forward strand.
GCCTCTATCTGGCGCAGGCGGGCGAATTCGGCTTCGTGCTGCTGACCCTGGGCGCCCAGCAGAACCTGATCGCGGCGCAGTGGGTCAGCCCGGTGCTGGCGGCCATGGTGCTGTCGATGCTGCTGACGCCGCTGATCATCGAGCACAGCAACCGCATCGTCATGAAGCTGTCGGCCAGCGACTGGCTGCTGCAGTCGGTGCAGCTGACGACGATCGCCAAGAAGTCGATCAAGACCGACGCCCACGTGATCATCTGCGGCTACGGACGCAGCGGCCAGAACCTGGCGACGCTGCTGGAGACCGAGCACATCCCCTACATGGCGCTGGACCTGGATCCCGATCGCGTGCGGCAGGCCGCCGCGGCGGGCAAGAGCGTCGTGTTCGGCGACGCGGCGCGGCTGCCCAGCCTGATCGCCGCCGGCCTGACGCGGGCGAGCGCGGTGGTCATCTCGTACCATGACACGGCGTCGGCGCTGAAGGTGCTGCACGAGGTCCGCGGGCACGCGCCGCATGTGCCGGTGGTGGTGCGCACGATCGACGACACCGACCTCGAGAAGCTGCGCGCCGCCGGCGCGACCGAGGTGGTGCCGGAAGCGATCGAGGGGTCGCTGATGCTCGCGAGCCACGCGCTCGCGCTCGTCGGCGTGCCGATGCGCCGGGTGCTGCGCATCGCACGGGATGCGCGGGATCGTCGTTATGGGCTGCTGCGCGGCTACTTCCATGGCGCGGACGACGACACGTCCGAAGAGCGCGACCAGGCTCGGCTTCAGTCCATCAGTCTGCCGATGGCCAGCATCCTGGAAGGGCGCACGCTCGGGGAGATCGGATTGCTGGCGTGGGGCGTCAGCGTGGTGTCGGTGCGCCGGCCCAACGGTGCGGTGAAGGACGCCAGCGACGATCTGGTGCTCCAGGGGGGCGACACGCTCGTCGTGTCAGGGACTCCCGAAGCCCTCGCGCGCGCGGAACATGGGCTGCTGGTGGGCTGACAGCGCGATCTGCGTTTCGCCGGTCGCTTCGGACATCACGGCCGGCATCAACAGCCGCGAACCCTCGTGGCTCAGATGCCCCTGGTCCCGGTAGAGCGGCACACCGTCGCGCTCGACCTGGCACGTCATCCCATCGCACAGCAGCGGCTCGAAACGCAGCACGGGCAGGTGCGCATCCGACTTCGCCAGGTCCATGATGAAACGGTGTTCGGCGGCGCGGCGGCGGCGATCGTCCGCTTCGTCGATCACGCAACCCGGCGTCGCGCCGATCGTCCAGCGACGCGCCTGGCGTCGCTCCAGGCAACCCGCGATGTCGAAGGGCGCCGACGGCGGCGGCGCCACCACCATCACCCGCTTGCCCATCGCACGCAGCCGCTTCACGGTCTCGCTCATGTCGTCGAGCAGCGCGGCGCGCATCGCCGTCCCGTCCCGCAATCGCAGTCCGCGCGCATCGGGGTCGGTCGGCGTGCGCTCCAGCTCGTAGGTCGCCTCGTCGAGATAGGCCGTCAACCTGCTGGAAAGCACCACCGTCCCGACCTCAGGATGTCGGGCCAGCCAGCGCAACACCGAGGCGTTGAAGTCGCGGCACTGCGTGATCCACGGCGCAGCGAAGGTCTGGCCGCGTCCCAGATCCGGTCGCACCGGCGTCACTCCGGGAAAGGGACCGCAGGAAGACATGGTCGCTTGCACCAAGCCTTGGTCGCCCGCGACGCGCACCAGCCCCGGCACCAAGTGCATGGCGTAGGAGTCACCCCAAACCAGCCAGCGCGCTCCGGTCCGCGTGCGGCAGTCCGGTTGATCTTTGAAGGGTTCTTCGACATCGCAATTGGCCGACAGGCCATAGTTGGCCTTCCGTAGCTCAAGGAAGTCGATGGCGCCAGGTGGCGGTTTGTGCAACGCGAGCACGATGCCGCCGACAGCCAGTGCCACCGTGGCCGCGGCGAGGATCCACCCCCCTCTCGCGCCCGTCAAGCGCGCCTTCGCAGGCCGCTCCACGGCGCGGTGCAGCACCCAGGCCAGCGGGAACGCCAACAGCACCGCACCGACGCGCCAGACCATCAGCGCCTGCGGTTCGGTTTTCAGCCCGACCCAGGTGTTGTGCAGCAAGGCCAGCAGCGGCCAATGCACGAGGTACAGCGCGTAAGACCCATCGCCGATGCGGATCAAGGGCGTGGCGATGCGTGGTAGCCGCATTGGCTCGCGCATCAGCAGGACGAGCGTCGCCATGCCGACAACGAGCGCCGCCGGGCCCGGATGGGAGATGCCGAACCAGCGAGGCACCGCCGGCACAACGAGCAGCAACCCCCAGGCCGGCCATGCGAGCAGGCGCAGGAGGGGCCGTGCCTTGTCGCGCCAGGCATCGGCGCGGGTCGACGGCGCTGCGTGCGCGGACGCCGTGGCGATGGCCCCGATCGAGCCCAGGCCGAGTTCCCAGGCCCGCATTGGCAGCAGGTAGAACGCTCCCTTCGCGTCGAGCGGCTGGCGCCACACCAGCATGCCAAGACTGACCGCGGTCAACGCGACGACGGAGTGCAGCCGCCATCGCGATGGCGTGAAGACGAGCAGCGCTGGCAGCAGGAGGTAGTACTGCTCTTCCAGCGCCAATGACCAGAAGTGAAGCAACGGCTTGAGTTCCGACGCCCCCTGGAAGTAGCCGGTCTGCTTCCATAGCACGAGGTTGTTGGCGAAGCCCAGCGCGCCGAGCAACTGGCCGACGAAGTCGATCTGCTCGCTGCGGTTGAGCGCCCACGGCGCCGCCAGCAGGGTCGCGCCGAGCACGACATACGCGGCCGGCAGCAGCCGTCGCGCACGTCGCCCGTAGAACGCGCGGAAGCTGAAGTCGCCGCGCTGCAACGCGCGCTGGATCAGCCCCGTGATCAGGTAGCCGGAGATGACGAAGAAGATGTCGACGCCGAGGTAGCCGCCCGATGCGCCGGGGATCTGCGCGTGATAAAGCAGCACCCACAGCACCGCGATCGCACGCAGGACCTGGATGTCGTCGCGCAGCGCGACTTCACCGGCCGCATGCGGGCCGTGCGGGCGATGGAAAGGCATCGGGGATGGCGTCGGAGAAGTGCTTGTCACCAAGGCGTCAGAACGGAAACGGGAAGAACGGCAACGAGGCGCCGCATTGCGCGGCGGGCGAATTGTGGCCCGGCCCGGGGTTGCCGCCTGCGTGACAGTGCGGCTCCCGCGGTTGCGCCACACTGACCGCCATGTTGGACACCCAGCCCCGCAGCCCGCAACGCCGCCGCATCTACCTGATGCGCCACGGCGCGGTGACCTACTTCGACGGCACGACGGGCCGTCCGGTGCTGCCGGAACAGGTGCGGCTCAACGACGACGGCATCGCCCAGGCGCAGGCTGCGGGCGAGGCCTTCCGCGCCGCGAGCGTGCGCTTCGACCGCGCGATCGTGTCGGGCCTGCCGCGCACCGTCGAGACCGCGGACCTGGTGTTGCGCCACGCCGGACAGTCCGACCTGATCCCGCAGACCTGGCCCGAGTGGCAGGAGATCCGCGGCGGCCGCCTCGGGGACATTCCCGATGAGGCACTCGCGCAGGCCTTCAACGGTCTCCAGCGCAGCCCGGTCGCGGAGTCGCAACGTTTCCTGAACGGCGAGCGCGTCGGCGAGCTGCTGGATCGCGTGCTCGGCGGCATCGCGCGGCTGCAGGCCGACCCCGACTGGGACTGCGCGCTGCTGGTGCTGCACGGCGTGGTCAACGCGGCCATCCTGTCGCACGCGGTCACCGGCGGCCAGCGCGTGATGCTGGGCAGCTGGGTCCAGTCGCCGGCCTGCATCAACGTGCTGGACGTCGCGCCGCCGGCCGGGGATTCGCCCGCGGGCTGGCTGCTGCGCGTCTGCAATTTCGCCCCGTCGCATCCGCTGCATGCGGACGAGCGGGCCACCACGATGGAAGCGCTGTACGCGCAGTACCTCCGCTATCGCAGCCAACGCGGCTGAAGGACCCCCATGAACTTCGACTACAGCCCCAAGGTGGAACAGCTGCGCGAGCGCCTGCTCGCGTTCTTCGACGCGCACATCTATCCGAACGAGAAGCGCTATCACGAGGAGATCGAGGCCAACCGGCGCGGCGGCAACGCCTGGATCCCGACGACGGTGATCGAGGAGCTCAAGCCCAAGGCCCGCGCCGCCGGGCTATGGAACCTGTTCCTGCCGCGTTCGCCGCGCGCGCCGGAAGGCCTGTCCAACCTCGAGTACGCGCCGCTGTGCGAGATCATGGGCCGGGTGTACTGGGCGCCGGAGGTCTTCAACTGCTCGGCGCCGGACACCGGCAACATGGAGACGATCGAACGCTACGGCAGCGAGGCCCACAAGGATCGCTGGCTGGAGCCGCTGCTGCGCGGCGAGATCCGCTCGGCCTTCCTGATGACGGAGCCGGACGTGGCTTCGTCGGATGCGACCAACATCCAGTGCCGCATCGATCGCGACGGCGACGAGTACGTCATCAACGGCACGAAGTGGTGGTCCTCCGGTGCCGGCGATCCGCGCTGCGCGCTCTACATCGTGATGGGCAAGACGAATCCCGACGCGGGCCGCCATGAGCAGCAGTCCATGGTGCTGGTGCCGGCGAACACCCCGGGCATCACGGTCAAGCGCCACCTGAGCGTCTTCGGCTACGACGACGCCCCGCACGGTCACATGGAGATCGAGCTCAAGAACGTGCGCGTGCCCGTGGACGACATCCTGCTGGGCGAGGGCCGCGGATTCGAGATCGCGCAGGGCCGCCTCGGCCCGGGACGCATCCACCACTGCATGCGCTCCATCGGCGCTGCGGAACGGGCGCTGGAACTGATGTGCAAGCGGGCGGTCTCGCGGGTCGCCTTCGGCAAGACGATCGCGCAGCAGACGGTGACGCAGGAGCGCATCGCCGAGTCGCGTTGCAGCATCGAGCAGGCCCGGCTGCTGACCTTGAAGGCGGCCTACATGATGGACACCGTCGGCAACAAGGTCGCCAAGGCCGAGATCGCGATGATCAAGATCGTGGCGCCGACCATGGCGCTCAAGGTCATCGACTGGGCCATGCAGGTGCACGGCGGCATGGGCGTCAGCGACGACACGCCGCTGGCCTACATGTGGGCGGGCCAGCGCACCCTGCGTTTCGCCGACGGTCCGGACGAGGTCCATCGCAACTCGCTGGCGAAGCTGGAGCTCGCGCGGCACATGACCCTACCCGACGTCGGCGACATGCCGATCACCCGCGGCGGCTGAGCTTCCCGTACACCGTCACGCACAAAGCGTGGCACCCCACCAACGGGGGGACGTCGCCGGAAGCCGCTTCTCCCCCCGGAGAGCGGTTTTCATCGGGGAGCGAGGTGGCTAGGATCAGCCACCCTTTTTTCCGGACGCCCTCCCGCGCGCCGCTCCCGCGATGAACCGATTCGCCGAAGTCCGCACCTGGCCGTTGCTGGCGTTCGCGCTGCTGGTCGGCCTGCAGGCCATCGTGCTGACGGTCACCCTCGGCGGCTTCGCGGTGGACGGCTGGCTGGCGTGGGTCGGGATGGCCTCGCTGGTCCTGACGGTGGTGCTGGCGGTGGCGGTCGTGTCGACGCTGGCCCGCACGCAGGCCCGGGCGAAGCTCGCCCAGCGGACGATGGAGGAAGCCATCGACGCGCTGCCGGCCAGCGTGGAGATCTTCGATGCCGAGGATCGCCTGATCGCCTACAACAAGCGGCTGGTGGAGATCTATCCGCACATGCTGCGGCACTTCCAGCACAAGAGCACCTTCGAGGACCTGGTGCGGGAGTCGCTGGCGCGCGGCGGCATCCCCGAGGCGCGGGGCCGCGAGCCCGAGTGGCTGGAGGAACGCAAGCAGGCGCGCGGCCGGCAGCTGACGCCGCTGCTGCAGCGCGTGCACGACGACATGTGGCTGCGCATCTACGAGTCGCGGACCCCGTCGGGCGGCATCGTCGGCGTGCGCATGGACGTGACCGACCTGATCCATGAGCAGCAGCGGCTGGCCGCCAGTCGGGCCCAGCTGCGCGCGACGATCGAGTCGGCCGCCAACGGGATCCTGACACTGGATTCGGGCGGCCATGTGCTGGAGGCCAATCCCAGCTGCGAGCTGCTGTTCGGCTTCACCGCGGCGGAACTCCAGGGCGTGCACCTCGGCATGCTGCTGGGCACCGCCGCAACGACAGCGACGGCAACGGCAACGGCGACGGCAACCGCGTCAACCGATCCCGGCGCGACGCCCGATGCGCCGCTGGACCCGCGTGCCCTGCTCGGCCAGCCTCGCGAATTCACGGCGCGGCATCGCAGCGGCGAAGCGCTTCACCTCCAACTGGCGTTGGCGGAGGTGCGCACCGACACCATCCATCTGTACGTCTGCATCGTCACCGACCTGACCGAGCGCAAGCGTCAGGAGGAGCGGCTGCGGCGCGCGAATGAGCTGCTGGCGCGGCAATCGACGACGGACGGACTGACGGGCGTGGGCAACCGGCGCCTCTTCGATCAGCTGCTGCAGACGGAGTGGCACCGTGCGACCCGCGCCAACCGGCCGCTGGCGCTGCTGATGGTCGACATCGACCACTTCAAGCAATACAACGACTGCTACGGCCACGTCTCCGGCGACGACTGCCTGCGGCGCGTCGCGACGCTGCTGCGCAGCTGCGCCGGCCGGGGCGGTGAATCGGTGTGCCGCTACGGCGGCGAGGAATTCGCCGTGCTGCTGGTCGACACGGACCTGGCGGGCGCCCAGGTCGTCGCGCAGCGCTGCCTGGACAGCGTGCGGCTGGCCGCGATCGAGCACGTGGGATCGCCGGTGAGACGCTCGGTGAGCCTGTCGATCGGCGTGGCGTCCTTCATTCCGCAGAACGGCGACGCGGCACAACGCCTGATCCAGACGGCGGACGCGGCGCTCTACGAGGCCAAGCAGGCGGGCCGGGCGCGCCTGATCTGCCAGCAGCAGACGGCCTGAGCCGGCGCTCCATCGGCGCTTCTCCGGCGCTGGCCCGGCGCTGGCCCGCAGCGCGACAATCGCGTCCATGACGCACGCCGACCCCACCCTGGACGCCCTCGTCTTCCTGAAGCAGCAGATCCGCACCGTGCCGGACTGGCCGTCGGCGGGCGTGCAGTTCCGCGACATCACGCCGCTGCTGTCGAATCCCCGGGCGTTCCGGGTGCTGATCGACCAGTTCGTGCATCGCTACTTCGACGCGCGTCCCGATGCGATCGCGGGCCTGGACGCGCGTGGGTTCATCATCGGTTCGGTGCTCGCGTATGAGCTGAACGTCGGTTTCGTGCCCATCCGCAAGCAGGGCAAGCTGCCCTTCACGACGGTGCAGGAGACCTATGAACTCGAGTACGGCAGCGCCACGGTAGAGATGCACACCGACGCGGTGAAGTCGGGGGACCGGGTGCTGCTCATCGACGACCTGATCGCAACCGGCGGCACGATGATGGCCGGCAAGCGGCTGCTGGAGCGCCTGGGGGCCGAGGTCATCGAAGGCGCGGCCATCGTGGATCTGCCGGAGCTGGGCGGTTCGCAACGGCTGCGCGATGGCGGGCTGAAGGTCTTCTCGCTGATCGCGTTCGACGGGCACTGAACCTGCTCTGGATCGTGCCGCGGGCACCGGGGCCGATCACTTCCCGATGCAGAACCGGCTGAAGATCTCCCCCAGCAGGTCATCGGCGGTGAAGGCCCCGGTGATCTCGCCGAGCGCGTCATGCGCGAGGCGCAATTCCTCCGCCATCAGGTCCAGCGCCGGCGGCTGCGCCTCGGCCTGCAGCAAGGCCAGCTCGATGTGTTCGCGCGTGCGGCGCAGCGCCTGGACGTGGCGTTCCCGCGCGATGAAGAGGCCCTCCGGCACCGCGTGCCAGCCGACCTGCTCCAGCAGCTTGCCCCGCAGCGCGTCCAGACCTTCACCCGTCTTCGCCGACAGCGTCAGCGCGCCTGCCGGCAAGGACGCCGGCGCGTGCGCGTCGGCCTTGTTGTAGATCTGCAGGAGGCGCGCCGGATCGACACTCGCAAGGCGGCCGCGGATCTCGGCATCTTCCGACTCATAGTCCGCATGGCCGACGCGCGTCAGGTCGTGCAGGAAAAGCACGACGTCCGCGTCCGCGATCGCGTCCCAGCTGCGCGCCACGCCGATGCGTTCGACCTCGTCCTCGGTGTCGCGCAGGCCCGCCGTGTCGCTGATGTGCAGCGGCACGCCCTCGATCTGGATCGTCTGGCTCAGCTTGTCCCGCGTCGTGCCGGGAATCGGCGTCACGATCGCCAGTTCCGCGCCCGCCAGCGCATTCAGCAGCGAGCTCTTGCCGACATTGGGCTGCCCGGCCAGTACCACCTTGATGCCCTCGCGCAGGATCGCGCCCTGCCGGCTGCGGTCGAGCAAGGCCTCCACACGCACGAGCAGGCGCCTCAGCTTGCCCAGTGCGTCGGCCTGTTCGAGGAAATCGATCTCTTCCTCTGGGAAGTCCAGCGTCGCCTCGACGAGCATGCGCAGCTGGATCAGCCCGTCGCGCAAGCCGCCGACTTCGCCGCTCAGCGCTCCGGCCAGGGCGCGGCCCGCGCTGCGGGCCGCCGCTTCCGTGCTCGCGTCGATCAGGTCGGCGACCGCCTCGGCCTGCGCCAGGTCCAGCTTGCCGTTGAGGAAGGCGCGGCGCGTGAATTCGCCGGGCTCGGCCAAGCGCATCCGAAGCGCGGGGTCGGCCTCCAGGCATCGCGCGAGCAGGAGCTGCAGCACCACCGGTCCGCCGTGAGCCTGCAGTTCCAGCACGTGTTCACCGGTGTACGAGTGCGGCGCCGGAAACAGCAGCGCCAGGCCGTGGTCGATCGCCTCGCCCTGCGCGCTGCGGAAGGGGAGATAGGTGGCCTCGCGAGGCTTCAGCGCGCGGCCGCAGATCGCCGTCACCAGCGGTGTCAGGTCTTGAGGGGCGGACACCCGGACGATGCCGACCGCGCCCCGTCCGGGCGCGGTGGCGATGGCGGCGATGGGATCCTGATGGCGCGACAGCATGGGCGCGATTGTCTCGCAGCCCTGGGAGGCGTCAGGGCCGGTCGGGATTCGAGACGGTCGTCGTCCCCGTGGGATCGGCCTGCATGCGCTGCACGCTCAGTTCCTTTCCGAACCACTCGGTGCCCGTCACCCGCGCGGGGGTGGTCAATCCCACCGAGGATGCATAACGCGCGCGCTGCACCACCCACAGGCTGCCACCCGGTGCGAGGGCCAGGTCGCGCGGCTCGCCGATGACGTAGGTGACGCCGTTGAACTCGACCCGGTCGCCGGTCTGCGTCAGGCTCAGGCGCCGCACCCAGTCCGGACCCAGCTTGCGCTTGAGGGCCTGCCACGAGGCGTTGTCCGGCGGCAGGATCTCGAGCGGCCGGCCCCATTGCGGCGTCGTGGCGTAGCGCATGACGCCCCAGTACACGCTGACGTTGGGCACCACCACCATGTCGCCGGGACGCACCGCCGCGGCGATCGCCCGCCCCGCGGGCGCGTAGTTCTCCGGCGGCAACTGGCGCTGCGACCAGGGCAGTGTCGTGGCCGCGAGGCAGAGCAGCAGCAGCGCCGCGCCGGCGCGCGCGGCCGGCGCGCCCAGGCGTGCCGCACCGAGTCCCGCCGCGATCGCCAGGAAGGGCAGCAGGTTCGCCGCGAACACCGGCGTCTTGTAGAGCGGCTTGCCGAACATGCCGATGCCCAGCGCCGCCAGCAGGCCCAGCACCGGCAGCCCCAGCAGGATCCGGCGACCGTCCGCCGTGCGCAGCGCCAGCGCGGCCATTCCGAGGAACACGAGGCCGCCGGCGATCAGGAAGGGGCTGTCGCTCTCCAGCGACCAGCCGGCGATCATCGACGCCGGGTTGTGGAACAGTCCCGTCCAATGACTGGGCGGCAGCGGCTCGGTCCCGCGGGAGAGCGCACTCAGCGGCAGCCAGGTCATCCCCACCAGCGTCAGCGCCTGCCAACGCGCCCAGCGCCAGCGACCGGCGCGGTCGCTGCGGGACCAGTCGACCCACAGCACGTTGAGCGCGATCAGTCCGACGAAGAGGAATTCGATCGCATGGCTGTAGGCCAGCAGCAGCTGGACCGTCACGAGCACGACGCCGACGCGCGTCGAGCCGCCCTGGATCAGTCGCCGGCCCAGATGCCAGCTCAGCACCGCCAGCAGGGGCACCAGGCTGTACATGCGCAGGGTGCCGGCGGACCATGCGAAGGTCGGCTGCACGACATAGAGCGCGCAGGCCCACAGTGCCGCGGACGGGCTGTCGTGCCGCAGCGTCACGCGATGGACCGTCCACGCGGCGGCCAGCGCCAGCACGAGCGAACTCGCCAGCGCCCAGGCGTCCGAACCCGGCGCCCACGCGGTCCACCCCTTCAGCAGCAGAAACCAGGTCGGCGGGTGGATGTCGTTGCGCAGCATCTCCGACACGAAGGACGACAGCGGCTGCAGGCTGTGGGTGATGGCGATCACCTCGTCTTCCCACAGGCTGCCGCGCGCAGCCCAGAAGGCGACGGCGCCGATCAGCCCGATGGCGATCGCCAGGCCGCACAGCAGGCGCTCGACCCGGGACGACGGCGCGAAGCGGGGCGACGCCGAGGCGGACGTCCCCAAGGGCACGGAGATCGAAGGACGGTTCATGTTTGTCGGAAGGCCAGACGCTTGTAGGCGACGTAGCTGATGCAGGTCTGCAACGCCGTGGCGACGACGATGGCAGGCAGTGCCGCCAATCCGGCGTCGAGCAGCAGCCGATAGACGAGGTAGTTGAACAGGGCCATCGCGAGCGCGACGGCGCCGTAGCGCAAGGCCTCACCCCCGCTGCGGCGGGCCTGGACGCGGTAGGTGAAGCGGCGGTTGGCCAGCCAGGTGAAGACCATCGCGGCGGCAATCGCGGGCACGCGTGCCCACGCGGCCGGAAGGCCGGTGCGGATCAGCAGCAGCGTCAGTCCGGCGTCGATGACGAAGCCCGTGCCTCCCACCAGGAGGAAGCGCAGGAACCCCGCTCCGGGCAGGCGCAGGCTCATCGCCGCGGACGCGTTCTGAACTGCGTCAGTCCCAGGTAGACCATGCGTTTCTGCTCCAGCCGGCCGCGCGCGACGCTGTCCAGGATCAGCCCGCAGGTCAGCGCAATGCCGGCCAGCAGCACCAGTCCGGTCGCCAGCACCGCGGTCGGCAGGCGCGGCACCAGGCCGGTCTCGATGAAGGTCAGCAGCAACGGCGCGCCCAGTCCCAGCGCCACCAGCGTCAGCAGACCGGCGATCAGGCTGTAGAAACGCGCTGGCCGGATCTCCTTGAACAGCAGCACCAGCGTGCGCAGGATGCGCAGCGCGTCGCGCACCGTGTTGAGCTTGCTGACGCTGCCCTCCTGACGGCTGCCGTATTCGGTGGGATGCTCCTCGATCGGCATGCGCAGCTGGCTGGCGTGCACCGACATCTCGGTCTCGATCTCGAAGCCGGCCGCGACCGCAGGGAAGCTCTTCACGTAGCGGCGCGAGAACACGCGGTAGCCCGAGAAGATGTCGGTGAACAACCGCCCGAACAGCGTCTGGTACACCCCGTTGAACAGCCGGTTGCCGAAGCCATGTCCCGCGCGGTGGGCGTTGTCGTAGACGCCGCGGCGCGTGCCGACCACCATGTCCAGGTGGCCGTCGATCATGCGCTGCACCAGCATCGGCGACATCGCCGGATCGTAGGTGCCGTCGCCGTCGGCCATCACGTAGATGTCGGTGTCGATGTCCGCGAACATGCGCCGCACCACGTTGCCCTTGCCCGGCCACGGCTCGTGGCGCACCACGGCGCCCGCGGCGCGCGCTTCCGACGCGGTGTTGTCGGTCGAGCGGTTGTCGTAGACGAAGATCGTCGCCTCGGGCAGATGGCGGCGGAAGTCCTCCACCACGCGCCGGATCGAGAGCCCTTCGTTGTAGCAGGGCAGCAGCACGGCGACGCTGGGCCGGTAGCCGGCGGACTCGAAGGCGCCGACGGACGCCTCCTCGCGCGCGCGCTCCTGCGCACTCACCTGCGGGGGGCTGAGGGTGTCGGCGTTCAACTCGGGCTCCTTGGAGAGGGGGCGGCTGGCCGTCCGGCCGTCGCTCTTGATGTGTGGCGCGCAAGGCGTTGCGGGGCCGTCCACACGGCCCCGCAACGTCGGAGATGGCGCGGGGAAGGCGTCGTCGCCGGCTCTCGTGAACCCGCGCCTTGGGCCTCCGGTCCCCGTCCGTGCCGGTGACCCGGCAGCGGTCGGAGAAGCGATCCCCGCATGCCTCGATTTAAGCCTCCGGCGCAGGCGAAAAAAAGCCCCCGGGGTGCGGGGGCTCCTTCAGTGGACGTGCGGAATTACCACATCCCGTACACCGTCATCACTTCTTCGCGGAGGTGACGCCGATCTGCTTGTTGATCATCCATTGCTGGGCGATCGACAGGATGTTGTTCACCAGCCAGTACAGCACCAGGCCCGACGGGAAGAAGAAGAACATCACGCTGAAGGCCAGCGGCATGATCCACATCATCTTGGCCTGCACCGGGTCGGCCGGTTGCGGGTTCAGCCACACCTGCAGCAGGCTGGACGCCGTCATCAGCAGCGGCAGCGGACCGATGGGCGCGCCGAACAGGTGACCGAACAGGCTGTCCGGCTTGGACAGGTCGTGGATCCACATCACCCACGGCGCACCGCGCATCTCGACGCTCGACAGCAGCACCCAGTACAGCGCGATGAAGAACGGCATCTGCAGGAAGATCGGCAGGCAGCTGCCCAGCGGATTGATCTTCTCTTCCTTGTAGATGCGCATCATCTCCTGCTGCATCTGCTGCGGCTTGTCCTTCATGCGCTCGCGCATTTCCTGGATGCGCGGGTTCACCGCCTTCATCTTGGCCATGCTGCGGTACGCGCTGGCGTTCAGGCCGTAGAACGCGGCCTTCAGCATCACGACCAGCAGGATGATCGCCCAGCCCCAGTTGCCCAGCATCGTGTGCAGGACGTCCAGCAGCCAGAACAGCGGCTTGGACAGGATCTTGAAGATGCCGTAGTCCTTCACCAGCTCCAGGCCCGGGGCCAGGACTTCCAGCTTCTTCTCTTCCTGCGGACCGACGTACAGGACGTTGTCCAGCTTGGCCGAGGCGCCCGGCGCGACGGCGGCGAAGTTCATCACCACGCCGGCGGTGTACAGGTTCTCGTTGAGCGGACGGACGTTGAACTCGCGCGGACCCGCCTCGTTGCGGATCCAGGCGCTGACGAAGTAATGCTGGACCATCGCGACCCAGCCGTCGTCGGCGTTCTTCTCGTACTCGGCCTTGCCCTTCCTGAGGTCGTCGAACGCGAGCTTGTGGTACTTCGCCTTGTCCGTGTAGATCGCGGGACCGGCGAAGGAGGTCGGGGCGAAGGACGGACCGGTGTGGTCGATGTGGCCGTCACGCACCAGCTGCAGGTACAGCTGCGGCGTCACCGCGGCGGCGCCGGTGTTGGTGACCTCGTGGTTCACGGCGATGGCGTAGTCGCCGCGCTTGAACGTATAGGTCTTCACCAACTTCACGCCGCCCTGGTCGGCTTCCAGTCTCACGGTCAGCGCGTCCTGGCCGTCCTTGAGCTCGCGCGGGCCGTCGACCAGCGTCAGCACCGTCTGGTCGCTGGGCGCGTTCGGCACGTTCAGCAGGCCTGAGCGCGCGCTGTAGTTGCGGATCGGATCCAGGATGACGACGTGGCCGCTGGCGTTGGTGTCGTCGGCGTGCTTGAGCAGCTCGACGCGGACCAGACTGCCGCCGCGCGTGTCGATCGTGGCCTTGACGACGTCGGTCGTGAAGGTGACCAGCTCGTTCTTGACAGGTGGCGGGGCCGCGGCGGTCGCACCCGCGGCGGAAGCGCCGGCGGCAGCCGGCAGCGCGGCGGCGGAAGCGGCCGAAGCCGGGCCTGCCGGCGCGGTGGCGACCTTCGCCGGGCCTGGATGCATGAACGAGGGCCGGCCGTTGTGGACCTGCCAGCCGTCCCACAGAAAGAACAGCGACACCGAGAACACCACCCACAAGATGGTGCGGCGAATATCAGTCATGGGAAGCTTTTGGATTGGCGGTTGAAGAGGCTGTGCCCGGGCGGCATCCGGAGGGACGTCCGGTGAACCGGGTGAACAGGCGGGGCGGATTGTCGGGCACGGGATCGTGTCCGCCCAGACAGAAAGGGTTGCAACGCAGGATCCGTGCGGTCGCCAGATAGGTGCCGGCGGCGGCGCCGTGCTGCCGCAAGGCCTGCATCGCATAGGCGGAGCAGCTCGGGCTGTAGCGGCAACCCGCGCGCAGCCAGGCGCTGAACAGCAACTGGTAGCCGCGCACCAGCCCCATCAGCAATCGCGTCGACAGGCTGGGGCGAGGATCCATGGTCGCTTTTCCGAACGGCGGACCGGTCAGCCCGCTGCAGCCGGCATCGGCGCCGATGCCGGCGGTCGCGCCAGCTTGCGGGTGAGCTGCAGCAGCTCCGCGCGCGCAGCGGCACGCAGCGCTTCCGAAGAGGCACTGGGGAATTGCTTGCGATCAAAAGGCATGCGCAAGCGCACCACCCAGAGACCGGGAGGCAGCTCGGGCAGGTCTGCGAACACCGCGCGGATCTGGCGCTTCAGCAGGGTCCGTGTGACCGCGCGCTTGGCGTGCCGTTTAGGCACGACGTAGCCCAGCCAGGCCCGATCGGGCGCGGCTGGAAGCGGTGCTGCGGAGGTCGGCGCCACGCTCGCGATCTGCGTTTCATCCACAGCTTGGGAATGAAACGGTGCATCACCTGTGGACAAGTCAGCCGTTCCTGTGGATGGACGGCGCTTGGGCAGCGAAGGGCTGTCGGCCAGGTGGTGCACGGCGAAGTGCGCGCTGCGCGCGCGGCTGGGCGTGCCCAGCACGCGCTCGAAATCGGCCGATCGTACGACGCGGCCGATCACGGTGCTGACAAGGTCGTCTGGTGTGTCGCTCAGACGGCCAGGCGCTTGCGGCCCTTGGCGCGACGAGCCGCGATGACGGCCTTGCCGCCGCGCGTCTTCATGCGGACGAGGAAGCCGTGGGTACGGGCGCGACGGGTCTTGGAGCCTTGATAAGTGCGTTTCATGTTCAACCTCTAGGAAATCTGGGAGCTTCCCGTCACCCTCGCGCCGTGCCTGTTGGCTCTGGCGCCGCGGACGGAGACATCAGGCGATGCCGGAAGCCGCTCGAAAAGCGGAGGCCCACGAAGCTACGTCCGGGCGTCCGGAAAACCCGCGATTACAGCAAAGATTTGCGTCAGGGTCAATCCGGATGCAAGTCGCCACGGGGATTACCAGCACTTGACCGGGGGAAAAAATCTGTGGATAACCCAGATTCCGCGGACCCGGATCGGTACAATCGGGCCGCTCGAAGAATAAGTTTTCCACAATGAGCGCAGACTTGTCAGGTGCGGCCCTGTGGCAGCGCGGCTGCGAACGCCTGGCCGCCGAACTGCCTGAACAGCAATTCAACACCTGGATCCGGCCGCTGCCCCCCGCGGAGGTCGCCCAGCAGGACGAGAACGGCCACGAGGCCGTGCTGGTGTCCCTCCGCGTCCCCAACCGATTCAAGCTGGACTGGATCCGCAGCCAGTATGCCGGCCGGATCGAGGCCATCCTGACCGAACTCGCCGGCAAGCCGGCGCGCCTGGAATTGTCGCTGGCGCCGCGCGAGGCCATCGCGCCGCTGCCCCGTACCTCGCCGTCCGGCCTGTCGATGGGCCAGGTGCTGCAGCAGCACGGCCTGCGCGGCGGAACCGGCGCCGCACAATCGGGCCTGCAAGCGGGCGCGGAAGCGACCACCGTGGCCGCCCGCCCGGCCGCCGCAGCCGCGAATCCCGCCGCCCCGGCCACCGCCGCCAGCCTGATCCAGGGCGGCGCCGCCCCCGGCGTCCCGGCCAACCTGCCGCCGAGCGCCACGCGCCACCGCATCAACACCAGCCTGACCTTCGACACGCTGGTGCCGGGCCGCGCCAACCAGATGGCGCGCACCGCCGCGCTGCACGTCGCCGGCGCGCCGGGCCAGATGTACAACCCGCTGTTCATCTATGGCGGTGTCGGCCTGGGCAAGACCCACCTGATCCACGCTGTCGGCAACGCGCTGCTGAAGGATCGTCCGGACGCCCGCGTGCTCTACCTGCACGCCGAGCAGTTCATCTCGGACGTCGTCAAGAACTACCAGCGCAAGACCTTCGACGAGCTCAAGGCCAAGTACCACTCGCTGGACCTGCTGCTGATCGACGACGTGCAGTTCTTCGCCGGCAAGGACCGCACGCAGGAAGAGTTCTTCAATGCGTTCGAAGCGCTGCTGGCCAAGCGGGCGCACATCATCATGACGTCGGACACCTACCCCAAGGGCCTGGTGGACATCGACGAGCGCCTGACTAGCCGCTTCGACGCCGGCCTCACGGTGGCCATCGAGCCGCCCGAGCTGGAGATGCGCGTCGCGATCCTGATCAAGAAGGCCGACGCCGAGAACGCGCCCATGCCCGAGGACGTGGCCTTCTTCATCGCCAAGAACGTGCGCGCCAACGTGCGCGAGCTGGAAGGCGCGCTGCGCAAGGTGCTGGCCTACAGCCGCTTCTCGCACAAGGAAATCAACATCCAGCTGGCGCGCGAGGCCCTCAAGGACCTGCTGTCGATCCAGAACCGGCAGATTTCCGTCGAGAACATCCAGAAGACCGTGGCCGACTTCTACAAGATCAAGGTCGCGGACATGTATTCGAAGAAGCGCCCGGCGAGCATCGCCCGCCCGCGCCAGATCGCGATGTACCTGGCCAAGGAATTGACGCAGAAGAGCCTGCCGGAGATCGGCGAGCTGTTCGGCGGCCGCGACCACACCACGGTGCTGCACGCGGTCCGCAAGATCGGCGGAGAGCGCCAGAAGAACACCGAGTTGAACCAGCAGTTGCACGTCCTGGAGCAAACGCTGAAGGGATGAGAAAAAACGCCTTCGCCTTCAGCGAAAATGCCGCGTTCGCCCGTACAGCCAACAGTGGAGAGAGGTTGACATGATCGTGTTGAAAGACAGCCAGGACAAAGTGCTTGCCGCGCTGCAGGCGGTGTCCGGCATCGTGGAACGGCGCCACACGCTGCCCATCCTGGCCAACGTGCTGGTCCGCAAGCAGGGCCGCCAGGTCGAGCTCACCACGAGCGACCTGGAGATCCAGGTCCGCACCACGGTCGAGTTCGACGGCGACGAGGGCGATTTCTCCACCACCATCGGCGCGCGCAAGCTGATCGACATCCTGCGCTCGATGCCGTCGGACCAGACGGTCAGCCTGACGTCCAACCAGAGCAAGATGACGCTGCAGGGCGGCAAGAGCCGCTTCACGCTGCAGACGCTGCCCTCGGACGACTTCCCGCTGGTGCAGGAAGCGGCCGACTTCGGCCCCGCGTTCAACGTGCCGCAGAAGACGCTGAAGGGCCTGATCAACCAGGTCCACTTCGCGATGGCGGTGCATGACATCCGCTACTACCTGAACGGCATCCTGTTCGTGGCCGAAGGCAAGATGCTGACGCTGGTCGCGACCGACGGCCACCGCCTCGCGCTGGCCCAGGCCGAGACCGACACCGAGATGCCCAAGCAGGAGGTCATCCTGCCGCGCAAGACGGTGCTGGAGCTGATGCGCCTGCTGAAGGACGGCGGCAAGGGCGACGACGAGAACGCGCCCATCGAGATGCGCTTTGCCGGCAACCAGGCCAAGTTCAGCTTCAGCGGCATGGAGTTCGTGACCAAGCTGGTCGAAGGCAAGTTCCCCGACTACAACCGCGTCATCCCGAAGAACCACCGCTTCCATGTGCTGATCGGCCGCCAGCCGCTGCTGGCCGCGCTGCAGCGCGCGGCCATCCTGACCAGCGAGAAGTTCAAGGCGGTGCGCCTGTCCTTCGACCCGGGCCTGCTGTCGATCGCGTCGAGCAACGCCGAGCAGGAAGAGGCCAAGGAAGAGCTGGAAATCGACTACGGCGGCGACCAGATCGAGACCGGCTTCAACGTCACCTACCTGATGGACGTGCTGGCCAACATGTCGCAGGACATGGTGCGGGTGGATCTGAACGACAGCTCGTCGAGCGCCTTGCTCAGCATCCCTGAGCACAGTGGCTTCAAATATGTCGTCATGCCCATGCGTATCTGACGCGATGAGATGAACGAGCGGGCCACGGCCCGCTTCAGCGCTTTTGAAGGTCCGCGACGCCGCATCGGCGATCGCGGCCAGCAGTGAGAAGAGAGAGTTTTTCGATGACCGATCCTCAGCAGAATCCCGACCAGCAGCCTCAGCAGCAGAACGATGGCGCGGGGTACGGCGAGTCCAGCATCCAGATCCTGGAAGGTCTGGAGGCGGTGCGCAAGCGCCCCGGCATGTACATCGGCGACACCTCGGACGGCACGGGCCTGCATCACCTGGTGTTCGAAGTCGTCGACAACTCGATCGACGAGGCGCTGGCCGGCTACTGCGACGACATCGTCATCACCATCCACACGGACAACTCGATCTCGGTGATCGACAACGGCCGGGGCATCCCGACCGGCGTGAAGATGGACGACAAGCACGAGCCCAAGCGCTCGGCGGCCGAGATCGCACTGACGGAACTGCACGCGGGCGGCAAGTTCAACCAGAACAGCTACAAGGTGTCGGGCGGCCTGCACGGCGTCGGCGTGTCCTGCGTGAACGCGCTGTCCAAGACGTTGCGCCTGACGGTGCGCCGCGAGGGCAAAGTCCACCAGCTGGAGTTCAAGAAGGGCATTCCGCAGGACCGCCTGATCGAGCTGCGCGACGGCGCCGAGACCAGCCCGATGCGGATCGTCGGCGAGACCGACAAGCGCGGCACCGAGGTGCACTTCCTGCCGGACACGGAGATCTTCACCTCGAACTCCGAGTTCCATTACGACATCCTGGCCAAGCGCCTGCGCGAGCTCTCGTTCCTGAACAACGGCGTGAAGATCCGCCTGGTCGACGAGCGCAACAACAAGGAGGACAACTTCGCCTTCGCCGGCGGGGTGCGCGGCTTCGTCGAGTTCATCAACAAGGGCAAGACGGCGCTCAACCCGAACATCTTCCACGCCCAGGGCGACAAGATGTCGGACCAGAACACCAACGTCGGTGTCGAGGTGTCGATGCAGTGGAACGACGGCTTCAACGAGAGCGTCCTCTGCTTCACCAACAACATTCCGCAGCGCGACGGCGGCACCCACCTGACGGGTCTGCGCGCGGCGATGACGCGGGTGATCAACAAGTACATCGAGGACAACGAGCTGGCCAAGAAGGCCAAGGTCGACGTCACCGGCGACGACATGCGCGAAGGCCTGGCCTGCGTGATCAGCGTGAAGGTGCCGGAGCCGAAGTTCAGCTCGCAGACCAAGGACAAGCTGGTGTCGAGCGAAGTGCGCGGCCCGGTGGAAGACATCGTCGCGAGCAAGCTGACGGACTGGCTGCTGGAGAACCCGGTCGACGCCAAGATCATCTGCGGCAAGATCGTCGAGGCCGCGCGGGCACGCGAGGCGGCGCGCAAGGCGCGCGAGATGACGCGCCGCAAGGGCGTGCTGGACGGCATGGGCCTGCCGGGCAAGCTGGCGGACTGCCAGGAGAAGGATCCGTCGCTGTGCGAGATCTACATCGTGGAGGGCGACTCCGCCGGCGGCTCCGCCAAGCAGGGTCGCGACCGGAAGTTCCAGGCCATCCTGCCGCTGCGCGGCAAGATCCTGAACGTCGAGAAGGCGCGCTACGAGAAGCTGCTGACCAGCAATGAAATCATCACGCTGATCACCGCGCTGGGGACCGGCATCGGCCGCGGCGCGGGCAGCGACGACTTCAACCCCGAGAAGCTCCGCTACCACCGCATCATCATCATGACCGACGCGGACGTGGACGGCGCGCACATCCGGACGCTGCTGCTGACCTTCTTCTACCGGCAGATGCCGGAGCTGGTGGAGCGCGGTCACATCTACATCGCGCAGCCGCCGCTGTACAAGGTCAAGGTCGGCAAGCACGAGCAGTACCTGAAGGACGGCCACGAGCTGGACGGCTTCCTGCTGAAGGTCGCGCTGAACGACGCCGAGCTGCACACGGCGGGCGTGGGCGCCGGCCCGGTGCTCAAGGGCGAGGAACTCGAGACGATGGCGCGCCAGTACGTGGCGGCGCAGAACGTGATCGAGCGTCTGTCGGCCTGGATGGACGGCGAGGCGCTGCACCTGCTGGCGTCCGGCCTGACGCTGGGCCTGGACACCAAGGAAGCGGCGGATATCTCCGCGACGGCGCTGCAGGTCGCGTTGCACGACGCGGTGGTGCATGCGGAGGTCGATCCGCGCACCGACAAGCAGTTCCTGCGCATCAGCCGCCGTCATCACGGCAACGTGCGGTCGAGCATCATCACGGCGGACTTCGTGCACGGCGCGGACTATGAAGTCCTGGCCGAGGCCGGCAAGACCTTCAAGGGTCTGGTGGGCGAGGAAGCCGTGATCCGCAAGGGCGAGGGCGAGAAGGCCAAGGAAAGCAAGGTCGCGGACTTCCGTGCCGCGATGGCCTGGCTGATGACGCAGGCCGAGTCCAGCGTCGGCCGCCAGCGCTACAAGGGCCTGGGCGAGATGAACCCCGCGCAGCTGTGGGAAACGACGATGGATCCGACGGTCCGCCGCCTGCTGCGCGTGCAGATCGAGGACGCGATCGAAGCCGACCGCGTGTTCACGATGCTGATGGGCGACGAGGTGGAACCGCGCCGCGAGTTCATCGAGCAGAACGCGCTGAGGGCGGCGAATATCGACGTGTGAGCGTCGGCCCGCCGATCAGGCATCCAGCAGCGCCCGCGCTGCTTTGACGACATGGCTCATCTCTTGCGGGATGGGCCATTTCTACTTCTGTGGGTAGTGGCAATGTCCGCAGTGTTCGAGAAACTTCTGTCCACATCGATACAAGGCTGGAGAAGAACTCAATGAGCCAACAGAAGACAACCGCCGAGCTGGTGCTCTATGCAACAGAGGATGGCGCGTCGAGGTTTTTCCTGCGCGCGGAGGCTGGCAGCGTCTGGCTGACCCAACTGGAATTGGCGGCGCTGTTTGAAACGTCCAAGCAGAACATCAGCTTGCACGTCCGAAACATTCTTTCGGAAGGCGAGTTGAAGGCAGAGTCAGCTGTCAAGGAAGACTTGACAACTGCCGCCGACGGGAAGCGCTACAAGACTCAGCTCTACAGCCTTGAAATGATCCTGGCGATCGGTTACCGCGTGAAATCACCTCGCGGCACGCAGTTCCGCCAGTGGGCGACGACCCACCTGAAGGAATATCTCCTCAAAGGCTTCGTCATGGACGACGACCGCCTGAAAGGGGCGGAGCAGGCGGACTACTTCGACGAGTTGCTTCAGCGCATCCGCGACATCCGCTCTTCGGAGAAGCGCTTCTATCAAAAGGTGCGAGATCTCTTCTCGCTCTCCATCGATTACGCCGACGACGAGCAGGTGACTCGCACCTTCTTCGCGGAAGTGCAGAACAAGATGTTCTTCGCGGTCACGGGCAAGACCGCTGCTGAACTGGTCGTTCAGCGCGCTGACCCGGAGCATCCGCAAATGGCGCTGACTTGGTGGCAGGGCCAGAGGATTCGGAAGTCGGATGTGGTCGTCGCCAAGAACTATCTAGCCAACGACGAGCTCAAACACCTCAACCGTATCGTGAGCACGTTCCTCGAGTTTGCGGAGCTGCGAGCCGAGCAGCGCAAGAGCCTCCGCATGGCGGACTGGCGCAAGTACGTCGACAGTTTCATGGAGTTCAACGAGCAAGCCGTGCTTCAAGGTGCTGGTCGTGTCAGTCACCAGACGATGACCGAGATGGCGCACGAACGCTATGAAAAGTTCGATTCCATGCGGCGAAAGGCGGATGCCGTCGAGGCCGATCGCATCGAATTGGAGGCTTTGAGCGGGCTCGAAAAGCAGTTGAGCACGCGACACAGGGACTGAGCCCGGTCCCACGCATTGGCTACACCCGTCGTCGACAACAGGGATGTAGACCCCCCTCGAAGAGGGCCTGCGGAAAAGACCGTCACGAAAAGCGCGCGACTATCATCCGCGGCGCCTCAGCGCGGAAGAAAGAGTCACATGCCGCTTTACTTCATCGGCTTTCTGGCCATGCTCGGAGCTGCGCTGCTGCTCTACGCAGGCGCACTGGTCACGGCGGGAATCACCCGAAGGGCGCCGCCGCTCCTCGTCAACGGCCGCGCGGCCGACGCGCTCCAGGCCGTCCATCTCGCGCTGATCTGGTCCTGTGTCGGCGTCGGCTGGCTGCTGTACTTCAACGTCTACCGCATCCATGTGGACATGGCCGGCGTCAGCGATGCGGCCTTCCAGGCCTTCGCGCGCGGCTACACGCGCAAGCTGCCGGTGGTGGTGCTGCCTTACGGCGCTGGCGCGTTGGCCGCCGCGATAGGCCTGTGGGCCTCGCCAGGCCGCTTCTCGCGGCGCGCGCTGTGGGGCATCGCCACCTTGTGGCTGCTGTCAGTCGCCACAACCCCCTGGGCCGCTGGCGCGCAGGGCGACATGCAGGAGCACGGCTTTACCGACGCCGCCTTCCAGCAGTTGCAGATGGCCCATCTGGCACGTTCGCTCCTCCTCAGTGCGGCGGCGGTGTGGGCGCTGCTGCAGGGCTGGAACCCGCAACGGCCGCGGACATGACGAAGGTCAAAGGGCTCGGAACGCTGGAATCGCTACATTGGCCACTCCACTTCGAACCCCGTACATAGGCCCTCCGCCGCCATTGCCACCCGCGCCTACGTCGAACACTTTGGCGCGGTCGCAGATCCCAGCCAGTACGAGGGCAAGGCACTCCTGCTGAACACGAGCGGACAAGCGCAATGCGCTGAGCTGGTGAAGCAGGTGGCCCACGCGCCGAGGACTCAGCCAGACAACTGGAAGAAGGGCGATGAATTGACTCCGGCCTATGTCGCTGCCTTGCAGGTGGGCACGCCGATCGCATCCGGGCTGGAATGCTGCGGGCTTCTATCCCAATGAGTCCACTGGACAACATGCAGGACTGTTCGCGGGTGCACTCAGAGATGCCAGCGGCGTTGTCATCGGCTTCTACATCATCGAGCAGCACACAAGTGCTGAGTCCATCCTGAAGCGCCCCGTCTACTTCGATCCGGCTGCGCACAAGAAGCCGACCACCTACTTCCACAACGGACGCGCCTACGCGACCATCCAACGGTGAGCGCTCTGCCTTCGACCGTTGCGGTACTGATCGTGCTCAGCCTCGTGACATCTCCTCTGCATGCCGCGCCGACCCCGTTCGAGTGCCCGGTCGAGTTGCCGAAGACCGAGCAGAAGCTCGACCAGGTGCCCGAGGGGTTCACGGTGACGACGTCGACGCCCTATCCAAGACACGAGCTGACCGGCTTTCGCGTCAACCTCGGCCCGGTCGATGTTTCCGACGCCACGATCAACGACAAGGCATCGAACAAGCGCGATGCGCGAGGCGGACTCACGGAGAAGTTGACCTGGAACGTCGCTCAGTACGAAGACGCCTATGCAATCTGCCTGTATCGCGCAACAACACAGGCACTGGTCCGTCCTCTGGCGGGATATCGCGAATGCACGGTCATCTCCACTGCCGCTCCCAGTGGACTGCTCAAGATGCAGTCGGCCTCCTGCCGCTGAGTTTTCCGAAGGCCGGTCGACATGACCTCCGTCATGCGCGCCCCCTGTGAAGGGTTCAGCGGCGTACGAGAAATGTCGCGTCGCTTCTTAGACTGACCTCGTCGTCCTCCCCGGACATCCACGAGCTCATCTGCATGCGCGCTACCGCTTTCCGTTCGGCGTCCCTTTCCGTGATCGCCTTGTCGTTCGGCCTGCTGGCCACAACGGCGCCCGTCCAAGCCCAGTCGATCAGCGTCAAGCCCGGCCTGTGGGCCAGTGCGAGCGTCAACACGATCAACGGCCGCAAGATGCCGACGATCTTCGACATCAACGGCGCGCTGACCGCCGAGCAGAAGAGCAGCCTCGCCGCGGCGATGGCAAAGGTCGGGCTGCCGGCCGGCGGCAGCCCGCATCTGGCCTGCCAGCAATCCGCGGAGTTCTCACTGCCCAAGCCAGAGAGCGTCGAGCAGTGCACCACGCAAGTGAAGCCCGCCAACGGCAGCTCCGGCACTTTCACGATGAGTTGCAAGAGCGAGATGGTCAGCGGCACCGGCGTCGGCACCTACGAGGTCAAGGACAAGACCGCCGCCACGGTGAAGGTCTCGTTCAAGGGCTCGACCGCGCAAGGGCAGCCGCTGAGCTACGACTCCTCGTCCGTCCACAAGTGGATCGGCAGCGACTGTGACACCCCGCCGGCGGGCGTGGATCCCGCGCTGATGACGTTGATGCGCTGAGCCGGCGCGAGCCCGGCGCAGGGTCTTTACCCGATGGACCCATTCGCATGATGATCATCATATTATGATGCCCGTCATGCCGAGTTTACCCCGCTCCACCCGCAAGGAAGAATCCCGCGACCGCATCCTCGACGTCGCCTCGCGCACCGTCCGCCGCGTCGGCTTCGACGGCGTGGGCGTCGCCGACGTGATGAAGCAGGCCGGGCTGACGCACGGCGGCTTCTATGCGCACTTCGCGTCCCGCGACGAGCTGCTGTGCGCCGCCGCGCTGCGCGCCGGGCAGGACAGCCGGCAACTGCATCACAGCCATGCCGACCGGCTCGTGGCCGCCGGCGTGCCACCGTTCCGCGCCCTGGTGGAGACCTATCTGCACGAGAGCGGCATCGACAACGTGGATTGCGGCTGCCCGGTCGCGGCGCTGGTCGCCGAGCTGCCCCGCCAGTCGGCCGCCGTGCGCGGCGAAGGTCACGGACTCCTGCTCGGCATGCAAGGTCTCGTCATGGACGCGCTGGGCGAAGGCACCTCGCCGGAATCCGCCTGGCCGATCGCCGCAACGCTGGTCGGCGCCCTCCAGATGGCCCGCGCGATCGGCGATCGCGACCAGGCGATCGCCATCCTCGCCAGCACCAAGCGCGCGCTGCTGAGTCAACACGCTGAAGCCGCCGCCCAACCGGCCCGTTCGACCGCACAGGCCCGTCCGGGCGGCTGATTCCGCTTTCCATCGAGGGCCTTCGGGTCCCTTTTCTTTCCCCATCAATATGACGTGCGTCATATGAAACAACGCGCCCCGGCGCAGAAGGAAGTTCCATGCAGATCAAGGATGCCGTCGTCTTCATCACCGGCGCGAACCGGGGCCTCGGGCTCGAATTCGCCAAGCAGGCGCTCGCCCGCGGCGCGAAGAAGGTCTACGCCGCGGCGCGCGACGTCTCGACCATCACGCTGCCCGGCGTGGTGCCGGTGCAGCTCGACGTGACCAAGCCCGAGCAGGTCGCCGCCGCCGCGCGCGCCTGCGGCGACGTGACGCTGGTGATCAACAACGCCGGGATCGGCCGTGTCGGCGGGATCGCGGGCGACAACGCCGAGACCGTCCTGCGAGAACAGCTCGAGACCAACCTGTTCGGCGTCTTCCACGTCGCGCGCGCGTTCGCGCCGGTGCTCGCCCGCAACGCTGGGGGCGCACTGCTCAACATGCTGTCCATCCTGAGCTGGGTGAACACGCCGATGCTCGGCGCCTACGGCGTTTCCAAGTCGGCGGCCTGGGCGCTGACCAACAGCCTGCGCGCGGAACTCAAGCCCCAAGGCACGCTGGTCGTCGGCTTCCACGGCGGCTTCATCGACACGGACATGATCCGAGACTTCGACGTGCCCAAGGCGAAGCCCGAGGACGTCGTGAGCCAGTCGCTCGACGCGATCGAGCAAGGTGTGCCGGAGGTCTCCGTCGATGAGGGCACGCGCCAGGTCAAGCAGGCGCTGTCCGCCGGTGTCTACCTGACGGATCCGCTGGCGGGCTGAGTCTCGAAGAAGTTCACGCTGAACCGGCGCCGCAGGCGGAAGCCAAGGCGCTCGTAGAGCGCGATCGCCGTGACGTTGTCGGTGAACACGTGCAGGAAGGGTGTCTCCCCGCGGTCGAGGATGCCCTGTGAGACCGCCTTCATCAGCGACGCGGCGAAGCCCCGGCCTCGACACGACGGATCGACGCAGACCGCGCTGACCTCGGTGAAGCCGGGCACCTTCATCCGCTCGCCCGACAGCGCCACCAGCCGCCCGCCGAGCCGCACACCGATGTAGCGGCCGAGTTCGAGCGTGCGCAGCCCGAAGGGCCCGGGTTGCGTCGCACGCACGAGTTCGAGGATGTCCGCCACGTCCTGGACTCTATGCGGTCCACAGGACGGCAGCCACCGTCGGCCGCGGTGGCCGGGACCGCGCCGTCACTCCGCCTTGGCGCCAGCGGCCTTGATCACCGGATCCCACTTCTTGATCTCCGCGGCCGTCTGCAGCCCCAACGCTTGAGGCTTGAGCCGGTCGCCCTGGGGCGCGACCACGCCCATCTCCTGGAAGCGCTTCACGACATTCGGATCGGCCAGCGCATGGCGCAGCGCCGTGTTCAGTCGCGTCACCACCGCGGCGGGGGTGCCCTTGGGCGCGTACACGCCGTGCCAGACGGCGAGCTCGAAGCCGGGCAGGCCGCTCTCGGCGAAGGTGGGAACGTTCGGCAGTTGCGGCACGCGCGCCTTCGTCGCCATCGCATAGGGCTTCAGCGCCCCTGCCGCCACGTGCGGGCCCGTCGCCACCGGCTGATCGCAGATGAGGTCGACGTTGCCGGCGATGACATCCTGCAGCGCCGGACCGGTGCCGCGGTACGGCACCATCGTCACCGTCGTGTCCGTGGTCTGGCTGAACAGCATCGCGCACAGGTGCGAGGTCGCACCGACGCCGGCATGCGCGAAGCGCACCTCGCCCGGCTTGGCTTTCATCTGCCTGATGACCTCGGCCACCGTCGCCGGCGCGAAGTTCTTGTTCCCCACCAGGATCATCGGCACGTCGCCGGCCAGGCTGATCGGCACCAGATCCTTGTTGGCGTCGAAGGTCAGCTTCGGATAGAGCGCGGGCGCCGTCGCGATTCCCATGTTGTGCAGCAGCACCGTGTAGCCGTCCGGCGCGGCGCGCGCCACCTTCGCCGTGCCGATCGTGCCGCCGGCGCCGCCCGCGTTCTCCACGATCACCTGCTGACCAAGGTCGCGCGTCATCGCTTCCGCGATCAGCCGGCCGATCACGTCGGTCGAACCGCCCGTCGCATAGGGGATCACCATCGTGATCGGCTTGTCCGGATACGCGGCGGACGCCGCCGTGGCCAACGCCATCGCCGCCGTCGTCACCGTGACGGCCAGGACCTTCTTCGCAATCTTTCGCATGTCTCGCTCCAAGGGGATAAGGAAGTGCGCCGCCGGTCCATCGCCGGCTGCTGCATGTCTGTCGCTGCAGGAAAGGAAAAGCCTCCCGACGCGCCCCGTCAGGCCGCGCCGACGCCGCCGAAGCTCATCAGCTTCAGTTCGGTGTATTCGTCCAGACCGTGCCGGGAGCCTTCGCGCCCCAGTCCGGACTGCTTGATGCCGCCGAAGGGCACCGTCTCGCTCGAGATCGCGCCGGTGTTGATGCCGACCATCCCGGACTCGATCGCCTCCGCGACGCGGAAGCAGCGCGCGACGTCGCGCGAGTAGAAGTAGCTCGCCAGGCCGAACTCGCTGGCGTTGGCCCAGGCGATCGCCTCCGCTTCGGTGTCGAAGGCCACCAGCGGTGCGACCGGACCGAAGGTTTCCTCGTCCAGGCAGCGCATGCCGGCCTTCACGTCGAGCAGCACGGTCGGTTGCATGAACCAGCCGGGGCCGTCGACCGCCTCGCCGCCGATGCCTAGGCGCGCGCCGCGGTCCAGCGCGTCCCGGACATGCCACAGCGCCTTACCCCGCGCCGCCTCGTTGATGAGCGGGCCTTGCGTGACGCCGTCGTCCAGGCCGTTGCCGGTCCGTAGCGCGCGGACGCGTTTGATCAGGCGCCTGGCGAAGTCGTCATAGACGCCGCGCTGGACGAAGAGCCGGTTGGCGCAAACGCAGGTCTGGCCCGCGTTGCGGAACTTGGAGGCGATCGCGCCCTCCACGGCGGCGTCGAGGTCCGCATCGTCGAAGACGATGAACGGTGCGTTGCCGCCGAGTTCCAGGCCGAGCTTCTTCACCGTCGGCGCGCATTGGGCCATCAGCAGTCGCCCCACCGGCGTGGAGCCGGTGAAGCTGAGCATGCGCACCGTCGGCGACGAGGTCAGCACCGCGCCGATCTCGACGGCGTCGCCGATGACGACATTCAGCACTCCGACGGGGAGTCCGGCTTCGAGCGCGAGATCCGCGAGCCGCAGCGCGGTCAGCGGTGTCAGCTCCGACGGCTTGAGGACCATCGTGCAGCCGGCGGCAAGTGCCGGCGCGACCTTGCGCGTCACCATCGCCGCAGGGAAATTCCAGGGCGTGATCGCGGCGCAGACGCCGACCGGTTCTCGCACCACCAGCTGCCGGCGATCCGGCGACGAGGCCGGGATCGTCTCGCCGTGCAGCCGCCGCGCCTCTTCGGCGTAGAAGCGGATGTAGCTCGCCGCGTAGACGATCTCGGCACGCGCTTCGGCGAGCGGCTTGCCCTGCTCCGAGACCATGATGCGCGCCAGTTCCTCGGTGCGCGTCATGACGAGCTCGAACCAGCGCTGCAGCACCTCGGCGCGGGCGTGACCGCCGCGCCGGCGCCACTCGACCTGCGCGATGCGCGCCGCCTCGACGGCCGCCTGCGCATCCTGCGCCGAGTCCTTGCGGACCTGCGCGACGCGTTCGCCGGTGGCGGGATTGACGACGTCGAAGGTCGCGCCCATCGCCTCAGGCCTTGCCGACGAAGCGGTAGAGCTCGGTGTGATCCGCGCCGGCGCCGAGCGACTCCGACGCTTCCGCGGTCATCGCGTATACGTCCTGCGCGAGCGCCATGGGCAGTCCCATCGCGCGGCCCAGCGACGCGGCGATGCCGACGTCCTTGGCCTGCAGCGCCAGCGAGAAGCCCGAGTTGAACGCGCCGTTCAGCATGAACTGGTGGGCCTTGTTCTCGGTCGTGTTGTTCCGCCCGGTCGAGGCCTGGATCACGTCGACGATGGTGGCCGGATCGATGCCGAAGGCCTCACCGACGTGGATCGCTTCTGCGGTCGCGATCAGCGCGGCCGCCGAGACGTAGTTGTTGAGCGCCTTCAGCGCATGGCCGGCGCCGACCGGCCCGACGTGCGTGATGGCCTTGCCCAGCGTCTCCAGCACCGGACGGACGCGCTCGAAGGCGGGGACGTCGCCGCCCACCATGATGGCGAGCGTGCCCGCCACGGCCTTCTTCACGCCGCCCGAGACCGGCGCGTCGATCAGCGCGATGCCGGACTCGGCCAGGCGCTGGGCGAGGGCGCGTGTCCGGTTGGGATCGGCGGAGCTCATCTCCACGACCACCGCGCCGCGCTTGAGCTGCGATGCCAGCGGCCCGACGACGGCGTCGACGATGTCCGAGTTCGGCAGCATGGTGATGAGGATGTCGCAGGCCGCGTAATCGCCGGCGCCGCTGGCGACACGGGCGCCGGGATGCGCCTCGGCGAAGCGGGCGGTGATCTCAGGCCGTGCGTCCTGCACCACCAGCGCGTGGCCGGCGGCGTGCAGCAGGTGCGCCATGGGCGTGCCCATCATGCCCAGGCCGATGAATCCGATGCGGGTCATGGCGTCGGCTCCTCAGGCGTCCATTTCCTTGAACACCTCGGCGGCGACCCGGAACGAGTCGATCGCCGCCGGCACGCCGCAGTAGATCGCCGTCTGCAGGAAAACTTCCTTGATCTCGTCGCGCGTCAGGCCGTTGTTGATGGCGCCGCGCACATGCAGCTTCAGCTCATGCGGGCGGTTCAGCGCGGTGATCATGGCCAGGTTGAGGAAGGAACGCGTGCGGCGGTCCAGTCCCGGTCGGTTCCAGACGTCGCCCCAGCAGTACTGCGTGACCAGCTCCTGCATGTCGATGTTGAAGTCGGTCGCGTTCTTGATCGAGTTGTCGACGTACTCGGCGCCGAGCACCTCGCGCCGGGTCGAGAGCCCTTGGTCGAACAGGGCCTGGTTCTTCGGGGCGTAGGCACGGGTCATCGGAAACTCCTGGTGATCGGGGGGGATGGGTGGGGGTGGGGAAGTGACGAGCGGGTCTGCCACTCGTCGATGGCTCAATGTAGTCGGATTGTCCGACAATCCGACATTGGGAATACGTGGATTGAAAGTGGGCCGGGCGTGTTGTATGACAATCCGTCTGTATGAACATCAGGTGATCCGGAAGTCCGGACATCGCCCGCCCACAGGTAGGATCGGGCCCATGAGCCTCGTGAAAGTAGCCCGGGAAGAGACGTCCTTGCGCCAGCGCGCCACGCAGGCGCTGCGCACCGCCATCCTGGACGGCGTGCTGGCGCCGGGTCAGAAGCTCTCGGAGCGGGAGCTCTGCGAGAGTCTGGACGTCAGCCGCTCCTGCGTGCGCGAATCGCTGCAGCACCTGCAGGCGGAAGGGCTGATCACCATCATTCCGCACCGCGGGCCGGAGGTGACCAGCATCTCCCGCGACGAGGTGCGCGAGATCTATGAAGTCCGGGCCAGCCTGGAGAGCCTGGCCGGACGAGGCTTCGCGGCGAACGCATCGGACGCGCAGCGCGCCGCGCTGCGCGCCAAGCTGACCGAGCTGGCGCAGGCGCATGCCGCCGGCGACCGGGCGCGCATCCTCACGATCAAGAACCAGTTCTACGACGTGCTGGTCGAGGGCTGCGGCAACACGGTGGCGGGGCAGATGCTCAAGCAGCTGAACAACCGCGTGACGGTGCTGCGGCGCATCTCGATGGCGCAGCCGGGGCGGCTGCCCGAGACGCTGCGGGAACTCGAGGCGATCGTCACCGCGATCGAGCAGCGCGACGGCGAACTCGCCGCGCGGCTGTGCGGCGAGCATGTGAAGCAGGCGGCGGAGAACGTGCTCCGCAGCATGGGCTGATCAATCCGCGGACCGCCTCGCCGCCTTGACCGCCTGTCCATCGGGCGCGGGGGCGTCTTCCGCAGCGGCCCAGAAGGTCTCGGCCGCCGCGCCCATCGTTCCACGAGCGCGGTGCAGGCGGATGTCGAGGTCCAGGTGCCAGTCCTTGCCTCCGGCGACCACCAGCCGCCCGGTCGCGAGGTCCTCGCCGATCAGGATCTTCGGCAGCCAGGCCACGCCGCGGCCGTCCAGCGCCATGGTGCGCAGCACCGACGCCAGGTGCGCCGTGAACACCGCTTGCATGGGGAGCCGGTCCAGCGCCATGCCCTTGACCTCGCGCAGGATGCGGCCCAGCCCGGACTCCGAGCTGTACGCGAGCAACGGCACCAGGGCGCCCTTCGACCCCTGGCCCCCCTCCAGCGGGTGGGCCGGTCCACCGGCCGCATCGGGCGCGCAGACCGGCAGCAGTTGATCCTCTCCGACGACGATGCTGGTGATCGCCGCCTCGTCGAGCGGCCCGGGCACCTGCCGGTGGCCGTGCGCGAGCACGAACTGCACCTGGCTCTGCAGCAGCAGCGCCTCGCACTTCTGCTGGGTGTCGGAGACCAGGTTCACCGGGCCGACGCTGGTGCGGGCCTCCAGCGCGCGCAGCCAGCGCGGCATGAACGAGAACGACAGCGCATGCGTGGCCGCGAAACGCAGCGTCTGCGAGCTGGCCTCCGCGATGGCGCGGGCCTCGCCGGGCACGCGGGCGACCTGGGACTGCAGCTCCTGCGCGGTCTTGCGGAACCACACGCCCGCGTCGGTCAGCCGCGCGGGCTGCGAGCTGCGGTCGAAGAGGTCGGTGCCCAGCCACTCCTCCAGCGCGCGGATGCGCCGGCTGAAGGCGGGCTGGGTCATGTGGCGCTCTTCCGCGGCGCGGGAGAAGTTGCCGCTGGCAGCCAGCACCATGAAGTCATCGATCCAGCTCAGGTTCAGCGTCATGGCGAGGGTTCGGCGGTCCGGGCGGTCCTGTCGGTCGTGGCGGTGCCCGCAAAGCATCAAAAGCTAAGAAAACTGAATTGGCCTCGCGAGGGGTCCCGGCGGGATCATGCGACCCGTCCGCAAGCAACCTTGAAGTGGAGTTCCCCGTGAAGATCGTCGAGATCCGAGAAAAGACGCTGCCGATCAGCAGCCCCATCCGCAACGCCTACATCGACTTTAGCAAGATGACCCTGAGCCTCGTGGCGGTCATCACGGATGTGATCCGCGACGGCAAGCCGGTGGTGGGTTACGGCTTCAACTCCAACGGCCGCTACGGCCAGGGCACGCTGATGCGCGAGCGCTTCATCCCGCGCATCCTGGAAGCCGATCCCGAGTCGCTGCTGGATAGTCGCGGCATCCTCGACGCGCACCAGGTGTGGGACGCGATGTTCACCAACGAGAAGCCGGGCGGTCACGGCGAGCGCTCGGTGGCCATCGGCACCATCGACATGGCGGTGTGGGACGCGGTCGCGAAGATCGAGGGCAAGCCGCTGTTCCAGCTGCTGGCCGAGCGTTACGGCACCGGCACGCCGGACCGCAAGGTCTTCGTCTACGCGGCGGGCGGCTACTACTACCCGGGCCAGGACCACGGCAAGCTCAAGGACGAGATGCGCAGCTACATCGACCGCGGCTACTCGGTGGTGAAGAAGAAGATCGGCGGCGCGTCGCTGGACGAGGACCTGCGTCGCATCGACTCCATCCTGAGCGTGCTCGGCGACGGCCAGAAGCTGTGCGTCGACGCCAACGGCCGCTTCGACCTGGACACGGCGATCGCGTATGCGAAGGCGCTGTCGACGTACGACCTGTTCTGGTACGAGGAAGCCGGCGATCCGCTGGACTTCGAGCTGCAGGCGACGCTGCGCAACTACTATGCCAACCCGATGGCGACGGGCGAAAACCTGTTCTCCATGCAGGATGCGCGCAACCTGATCCGGTACGGCGGCATGCGGCCGGACCGCGATTGGCTGCAGTTCGACTGCGCGTTGAGCTACGGCCTAGTCGAGTACCTGCGCACGCTGGACATGCTCAAGGAACACGGCTGGTCCGCGAGCCGCTGCGTGCCGCACGGCGGGCACCAGATGTCGCTGAACATCGCGGCCGGCCTGGGCCTGGGTGGCAACGAGTCCTACCCCGACCTGTTCCAGCCTTTCGGCGGCTTCCCGGACGGCGTGAAGGTGGAGAACTCCTACGTCACGCTGCCGGACCTGCCGGGGATCGGGTTCGAGGGGAAGTCGGATCTGTATGCGGTGATGCGGGCGTTGTCGGACTGAGCTCGCGGAGGGCATCAGCGCCCCAGCATCACCTCCTGATGACCCTTCCCCGCCGGGATCATCGGGAAGCAGTTCTCCGCCGGTGCGACGGCGACGTCGAGGAAGTACGGCCCGTCGCTCGCCAGGCACTCGGCGAGCGCGGCGTCGAGGTCCTCGCGCCGCTCGACACGCCGGGCCGCCCATCCGAAGCCCTTCGCCACCGCGACGAAGTCCGGCATGCAGGCGTTGTAGCTGTGGCTGTAGCGCTCGCCGTGGTGCAGCTCCTGCCACTGCCTCACCATGCCCATGTGGCCGTTGTTGCAGAGCACGACCTTGACGCCCGCGCGGTGCTGCCGCGCTGTCGCCATCTCCTGCAGGTTCATCAGGATGGACGCGTCCCCGCTCACGCAGACGACCAGCCGGTCCGGATGCGCCACCTGCGCGCCGATCGCCGCGGGCAGGCCGTAGCCCATCGTGCCGGCGCCGCCCGAGGTCAGCCAGCGCCGCGGCCGTTCGAAGGCCAGGTGTTGCGCCGCCCACATCTGATGCTGGCCCACATCCGTCGACACGATCGCGTCGCGATCCGCGAGCTGCGCCTGGAGTCGCCTCATCAACGCCTGCGGGGCGATCACCTCCGACGTGTCCTCGAAGTCCAGCGACCGCTGCGCCCGCCACGCCTCGATGCGCGTCCACCAGTCCGCGAGCCGCGCCGGCGGCATTGCGCGGTGGTGCAGCGCGCGCCGCAGCCGGGGCAGCAGCACGCCCGCGTCGCCGCACAGCGCCAGATCGGCGCGGCGGACCTTGTCGATGGACGCCGGATCGACGTCCAGGTGGATCACCCGCGCGCCGGGGGCGAAGCTGTCCAGCCGGCCCGTCACCCGATCGTCGAAACGCGCGCCCGCGCACACGATCAGGTCGGCGTGATGCATCGCGAGGTTGGCCTCCAGCGTGCCGTGCATGCCGAGCATTCCCAGCCACTGCGGCGACGACGCCGGTAGTGCGCCCAGCCCCATCAGCGTCAAGGTGCAGGGCGCGCCGCTCAGGCCGACCGCCGCGGCGAAAGCGGCACACGCCGCCTCGCCGGCATTGACCAGTCCGCCGCCGCCGTAGAACACGGGGCGCCGCGCTCCCGCGATCCAGTCCGCCGCCTGCTCGACCGCGCGGACATCCACCGCCGGCGCCTCCCTGAGCGTCCTGATCGGCAACCTCATGGTCGAACGCGCCGGCGCCAGCTGCACATCCTTCGGTACGTCCAGCAGCACGGGCCCCGGACGCCCACCGCGCGCGATGTCCACAGCCTGCCGGACGCGCGCCGCCACGTCGTCGCCAGGCCGCAACTGCGCATTCCACTTGGTCACAGGCCGCGAGATGCCCAGCGCGTCGCATTCCTGGAACGCATCGGTCCCGATCACCGCGCTGTTCACCTGTCCGCTGATGCAGAGCACCGGGATCGAGTCGCACAAGGCATCCAGCAGCCCCGTCGTGGTGTTGCTCATCCCGGGACCGGAGGTCACGAGCACCACGCCCAGCCGCCCCGTGCTTCGGGCATAGCCCTCGGCGGCGTGCACCGCCGCCTGTTCGTGGCGGACGAGGATGTGGCGCAGCCGCGGCTCGCCGTGCAGCGCGTCGTACAAGGGCAGCACGGCGCCGCCGGGATAGCCGAAGACCGTGTCCACGCCGCAGGCCACCAACGTGTCGAGCAGCATCTGCGCGCCGTTGCGCATCCCCGTTCCAGTAGCGCTCAGCACGGCGCGATCGATCAGTGCGTTCATGCGGATCAGTATCCCGGCGTCCCTCCGGGAAGCGTTGCCGTTCTTGCCTCCTAGAATCGCCTTTGCAGCAAACGTTCCTTCGAAAGCGACATGGATCAGGAAATCAAGCTCGACAAGTTCGACCGAGCGATCCTGCGGGCCTTGCAGCGCAACGCGCGCGCCAGCCTGCAGGAGGTCAGCGACGAGGTGGGCTTGACTACCTCCCCTTGCTGGACGCGCATCAAGCGCCTCGAAGCGTCGGGCGTCATCGAGGGCTACACCGTCAAGGTCAATGCAGAGAAGGTCGGCCGCCCCGAGCAGTTGATCGTCCAGCTCACCTTGAACAAGCACACCGATGCCGCGATGGCGGAATTCGCCCGGCACCTCGAGGCCATCCCCGAGGTCATCGACGCCTACCTGGTGTCCGGCGACTATGACTATGTGCTGCGCCTCTCCGTTCGCGACACGCGCGACTACGAGCGCCTGCTGCGCGAGAAGCTCTACAAGATCCCCGGCGTGCGGCACAGCAAGTCCAGCTTCGTGCTGCGCTGCCTGAAGGCGAGCTCGCTGCCGCTCTGAGCCGCCTGGCCGCCGGTCTCAGGTCGGCACCGGCAGCTCCGGCACCTTCAGCAGCCGCGTCATGTAGGCGCGCGACGCGGCGACGTGCCGACGGACAGCCTCCGCAGCGAGGGCCGGATCGGCATGCGCCAGCGCCTGCCGCATGGCCGCGCCCTGGACCGCGAGCGCCTCGAGTTCCGGGGCCCAGACCTCCAGGCGCGCGCGGCGGAAGGCCTCCAGCAGTCGGCCTCGCGAGGCCTGCATGCCCAGCGCCTGGTCGTTGCCGCCCAACCGCGCCAGATGGTGCTGCAAGGCATCGTCCGCCGCCATCAGATCGTGGACGCGGGCGAGGCGGGTGGCCTCCTCCAGCGGTGTCAGCAGCGCGGTCACGCCCTCCAGGGTCAGCGCAGAGCCGGCCCAGGCCGACCGGCAGGCCCGCGCCATCAACATCGACTGCAGCGCTTCGCGGACATCGAAGTACTCGTCGATGAAACGCGCGTCGACCGCGCGCACGACGGCGCCCTTGTTCATCCGCATGTCGACCATGCCGTCGCCCTGCAGCTGCAGCAGGGCCTCGCGCACGGGCACGTTGCTGACGCTGTAATGGGCGCTCAGCTCATGCAGGGTCAGGTGCTGCCCCAGCCGCCAGCAGCCGGCCTCGATGTCGGTGCGGATCTGGTCGCGCAGCCGCAGATAGGTCGGCGTATTGATCGCCGGGGGGATCGCAGACGAGACCGCGTGAGCGGTCGCAGGCGGACCCGGGCGAGCGCCAGGGTAAGGTGAACGAACCATCGCGGCACTCCGTCGGTGAATTGTGGGGAATCACGGATCACTCTACGAAGCGGCAGCGGACCGCGGCAGGGTCCGGACGCACGGGTCGACACGGTTTTTGCTCAAGCGCAATGAATGAGCAATACAGCGGCGAATCGACTGCTCAATCGACGTATTTGTCGCGCCGCACCCTACCGGAATCAGTGGAATCGATACTGCATCGAAGGCAGACACTGTGTCGTTTCCGCATCGGTGGCCACCAAGCGCTACAGTCGCGGCCGGGAGGTCTGCGACGCAGAGGCGAATGCCCGATGTCAAACACCCGAATGGAGCCCTTTGAATGGCCAAGTCGTTGAAGCAAGTCCTGTCCCAGATCGAGAAGCTGAAGAAGGAAGCCGAGTCGCTGCGCGCGAAGGAGATCTCCGGCGTCGTCGCCCGAATCCGCGAGGCCATCGATCATTACGGGCTGACGCCCGAGGAACTGTTCGGCGCCGGCGCAACGAAGTCGGCGGGCCGGGGCAGAGCGGCGAAGGCCGCCAAGCCCGGCAAGGCGGCGGCGGGTCCGCGCAAGGCCAAGGCTCCGCGCAGCGCGGGCGCCCCGAAATACCACGATGGCAGCGGCCGCACCTGGACCGGCGTCGGCAAGCGTCCGAACTGGTTCAAGGACGCCCTGGCCGCCGGGAAGACGGCCGAGGAGCTGTTGATCAGCTGATTCGCGCCGCGCGGACGTCATGCGCTCGCCGACAGCGTCGACGCATGACGGACGAAGGCCCACATCACCTGTCGGCTGATCCCGGACGGATCCGGATCAGGCCTCTGAACCGTGTTGTCCAGCAATCCTCCCTTTGTCGCGTGGTGGAGGAACTTCTTGAGTTGCTGCTTGTCCAACAGACCGATCGCCTGTGACACCAACTCGCTGAGGTAGTCGTCCATCAACTCTGCTCGCTCCTTGGGATTATTCGGGTACTGGATGACCAGGGCGCGGCGCATCTTGTCCGCCGCATCGCGAAAGTCCGAGGCGTCCAGCCTGTGCTCCAGTGCGGTGACTGCAGACTGCGTACCATGGGCCTCGCGGCTGATCCCCGCGCGAATCGCAAGGCGTCCGACCGGCCCAGTGGGACGCGGGCGCGCAAACTCCTTGACGGCCTGGTGAATCCCGTCCGCCAGTTGTGAATAGGCCTCGCGAAACTTTTCGGACGCCGCGAGCGCTTTGTCCATCGAGCTCACGGGCTTTTTGTTCACTTGCGCATAGTCGTCCGAGGGCGAATGCTGGCGGCGACTCGTGTCCACGAGACCGCCGTTGTCCTGAGCCTTGTGAAGCTTGGGCCGCGGCCTGTGGAACTCCGAGACATCGACCAGGATGTCGTCTTCCTCCTCACGTGCAGCGTCTGGCTCGACTGAATTCAGCGTCGCTTCTTGATCCACCGCTGTGTACAACTCCGATTCCTCGGTCCCCTTGTGCGTTCTGCTGCCGCCCGATGGCAGGTCGGGGTGGCGTTTCGAGAACGCGACACTGCTGTATTGCAACGCGTTGCCTTGCCTGCCGCCGGGTCGTGTCCGGGTGGTTTCTTCGGAACGCGTGTCGATGCCGGGCGGCGCGGCGTCCGAAGTGGCATCGTCATAGAGGGGCTCGTCGAGTCCGTTCGCGGGCGTGTGATGGCTAAGGGATGAAATGGGTGGGGCCATGATGAATCGGGATGAAGTGGAAAGCACATCGGTCCGGTGCGCAAAGCGCCACGGGCCGATGTGTCAGTGCCTCATCCGAAGTTCCGTAGTTCAGCGGGCAACCGGGCTTACCACACGCGGCAGCGCTCCGCGTCCGGCTTCACCATCTTCTGCCCAGGCTTGCAGCGGAAGGCCTGCTCGAACTCAGGCATGTTCACCGCGACGCCGTTGATCCGGTAGCGCCCTGGTGAATGCGGGTCGGTCAGCGCATGCACGCGCGCATATTCAGGCCGGGCGTGGCTGCAGTCCCATTGCGCGAAGCCGACGAAGAAGCGCTGTTCCGGCGTCAGTCCGTCGCGGTCCGCCGGCTTCGGGGACAGGTCCGCGATCTGCGCCTTCCACGCCGCGTGCGCCAGCACCAGGCCGCCCAGGTCGGCGAGGTCTTCGCCCAGCGTCAGCTTGCTGTTGATGCGGATGTCGTCCACGACCACGTACTGCGCGTACTGCTTCGTCACGCAGGCGGCGCGCTGCTCGAAGGCCCGGGCGTCCTTCTTCGTCCACCAGTCGCGCAGGTTGCCCTTGGCGTCGAACTGCCGGCCTTCGTCGTCGAAGCCGTGGATCAGCTCATGTCCGATGGTGCCGCCGGTGTTGCCGTAGTTCGGCGCATCGTCCAGCTTCGGATCGAACAACGGCGCCTGCAGCACGCCGGCCGGGAAGTTGATGTCGTTCATCTGCGCGTCGTAGTACGCGTTGACCGTCTGCGGCGTCATGCCCCATTCGCCACGGTCCAGCGGCTTGCCGATCTTGGCGAGCTGACGCCTCAGTTCGAAGTCGTTGCCGCGCATCACGTTGCCGGCGAAGTCGTCGCGCGCCACCGTCAGCGCGCCGTAGTCGCGCCAGCGATCCGGGTAACCGACCTTGTTGACGATCGCATGCAGCTTCTCGACCGCACGCTGCCGGGTCGTTTCGCTCATCCAGCCCAGCGACTGGATGCGAGCGGCCATCGCGTCCTCGATCTGCTTGGTCATCGTGAGCGTCTTGTCCTTCAGTTCCGGGCTGAAGTTGCGCGTGACGAACTCCTGGCCGAGCGCCTCGCCGAGCTGCGCGTCGACCAGCTCGACACAGCGCTTCCAGCGCGCCTTCAGTTGCGGCACGCCCTGCAGCGTCTGGCCGAAGAACTCGAAGTTGGCCTGCACCGCGGCGTTCGACAGCGTCGGCGCCTGGCTGCTGACCAGTTGCCAGCGCAGGTAGTTGCGCAGTTGCGCCAGATCGCGCTGGCGCAATTCCTTCGACAGCGCCTTGAAGAACGCCGGCTCGGTGACGTTGTAGGACGCCTGCGGATCCAGGCCCAGCCCGCGCTGGTACGCGGCCCAGTCGAAGCCCGGCGTCAGCGCCTGCAGCCCGGCGGCCTTCATCGGATGGAAGCCCTTGTAGGGATCGCGCTTGTCGACGCGGCTCAGCGAGGCGCGCGCCAGTGCCGTCTCCATCGCCATCACCTGCTTCGCCTGGGTGCGGGCCGCGTCCGGCGCGTCGCCGAGCAGCTCGAAGTTGCGCGCCACGTGGGCGATGAACTGCTCGCGCAGCGCGCGCGACTTCTGGTCGGTCTTGAAGTAGTACTCGCGGTCCGGGAGACTCAGGCCGCCGGCATAGGCGAAGGCGATGACGCGCGTCGAGTCGGCCATGTCCTGGCCCGACGTGAAGTGAAAGAGCACGCGCTCGTTGTTGGTCGCCAGATGCAGCGCGGCCAGCAGCGACGGCAGCTCGCGGCGGTCCTTCAACGCATCGATGCGCGACAGCAGCGGACGCAGCGGCGCGAGCGCCTGGCGGTCGGCGGCGGACTCGTCCATGCAGGCGGCGAAATAGTCGCCCATGCGGACCTGGTTCGCGCTGCGCGTCGGATCGGCGGCCGAGAGCTTGTCCAGGATGCCCCAGAGATAGCGTTGGTTCTCGTTGGCCATCTTGGCGTAGACCGACCAGCGCGCCTGGTCGGGCGGGATCGGATTCGCGGCCATCCAGCCGCCGCAGGCGTACTGGTAGAGGTCCTCGCAGGGATCGACGCTGCGGTCCATCGCGGCGGTGTCCAGGCTGGGCGTGTAAGGCAACTGGTCGAGCGGCCCTTCGGGCGTTGCGGCGGTGGTCGTGGCGGAGTTCGCCGAGGCGGTCGCGGCGGGCGAGGCGGACGAGGCGTTCTGTGCGCCGGCGTCGGCGGCGGCGGCGCCAAAGGAAACGGCCGCGACAAGCGCGGCCGCGGCGGTGCGGGCGAGGAGGTGGGGGGTCATGCTCGACAGCGGGGAGTAGATGCTGCCGGGCATTCTCCGCCAGTCGACCGCCGCCGCAGGGTGCCGGACGACACCTCGGGTAGACCCGTCTTGGCGACGGGCGGACGGGGGTCAGCTTTCCTTCGGTCCCCGGACCAGCAGCACCGGCACTTCGGCGTAGCGGACGATCAGTTCGGCATCGCTGCCCAGCAGCGCCCGCGACAGGCCTCGGCGGCCGTGCGTGCCGAGCACGATGACCTCGGCCCCCCAAGTCTTGCACTCCTCGGTCACGAGGTCGCTGACGCGGGAAGAGAGGCTCTCGCTGAGCTGCGTGGTGACGTGCAATGCCGCTTCGCCGACGGCGGCCGCGGCGTCGGCGAGTACCTTCCGTCCGCCGGCGCGGATCTGCTCGAAGTTGTCGGGCGTGATGCCCAGGCCGGCGCTGGACATCATCGCGAACGCCTGCAGGTCCAGGGCGTGCAGCAGACGGATCTCGCCGCCGCTGAGTCTGGCCAGCCGGATCGCCTCCGCCAGGCCGGCGTTGGAGGTGGGGCTGCCGTCGACAGGAACCAGGATCTTGGCGTACATGGTCGTTGCTCCATCGGG
The DNA here is from genome assembly GCF_048957715.1 of Mitsuaria sp. CC2. Classification (NCBI taxonomy): domain Bacteria; kingdom Pseudomonadati; phylum Pseudomonadota; class Betaproteobacteria; order Burkholderiales; family Sphaerotilaceae; genus Roseateles; species Mitsuaria sp. CC2. The sequence continues at coordinate 149,563 of NZ_JARVXN010000019.1, forward strand.
TGGGATGGGAACATGCTAGCCCCGGAAGCGCCGGGCGGCACGGAGCCCCGTGCGCCCTGCGCCTCGCCCGGTCACTGCACGCTGAAGCTGTTGAGCGCCTTCGGGAACTTGAACAGCCACAGGTGCGTCAGGCGGTCCACCTCGTTGCCGCGCGTCACGCGCGACAGGACCGCGCCGCTGGCGCAGGTGCCGTCCTGGACGATCACGCCGTTGACGTCGACCGTGCACTCGGTCGGATCGCCGGCGACGACCTTGCCCTTCGCGTCCACCAGCACCGACTTCAGGCCGAAGTCGTTGTCGTTGATCAGCGCCAGCGTGTTGCCATCGACGATCGCCAGGCCTTCGGCCTTCTCGGCCTTCCAGCCCGCGGCGTTCAGGTCCAGCAGCACCGTCTTCTTCAGCTTCACGATGTTCGCCCAGCTCACCGCCGACGCGGTCACACCGTCGATGCTGTTCTTCTCGAGCTCGATGCCGATCGACGCGATGTCCGTCGCCGTCGCCGGCAGCTCGACGAGCATCAGGAAGTTGCGAAGCGCGCCGGTCGAGTCCGCGCCCTGCTCGACGACGATGAACTTGCCGTTGCCCAACGCCACCAGATCGCCCAGCTTGGCGCTGCCGGTGCGGTTGCGGTCCCACTTCTCGCCCTTGGCGGCGAGCGGGTAGCTCAGCGGGTACGCATAGAGCTTGGAGGTCTCGGTCTTCGGATCGAACTCGATCCAGCGCGCGAACTGCGCGAAGTCGCGCACCTTGACCTTGTCGTCCTTCTTGCCGTCCTGGTCCAGGTCGGCGCTGTCCACGGCCTCGATGCTCTTGCCGGCGTTGTCGACCGGATCGACCGGGCTCTGCAGGAAGCCGTGCAGCCTGCCGCTGCCGGTGTCCATCGCCAGGCCTTCCATGCCGCGGTTGGCGCGGCGGTTCTTCAGCACGTCGGGCAGGCTGCCGGCGGTCGTGCCCGGGGCGTAGCGCTTGACGATCTGGAAGGTCGCCGCATCGATCTTGACGATGAAGGGGCCGTATTCGTCCGAGGTCCAGAAGGCCTTGTTCGCGTCGTCGTAGACCAGCGTCTCGCTGTCCAGGCCGTTCGCGTCGAAGTTGCCCTTGGTCTGGTCGAACTTCAGCGTGTCGGCCAGCGGCACTTCGGCGCTGCTGCCCACGGCGCCGAAAGGCAGCGGGCGGCCCGTGACCTTGGAGCCGTTCGGGTTCTTCAGCGGATTCAGGCTGGAGATGACAGCGCCCTCGCTGCCCAGCGTGATCACGCCGATCGACGGCGCGAAGCTCGGCGCCGGGAACATCTTGGTCGTGACGATGGCGCCGTTGTCCGGACGCGGCGCGCTCGGGCTGTCGCCGTTGGGGCCGCGGTCGGTGATGCCCCAGAACTCCATCGCGCCCGCGGCGTTCTTGCCCTTGTAGACCAGACCCGAACCGACGGCCGGATAGAAGCCCTTGGGGAAGTCCTTCTTCGCGTCGGCGTTGCCGCCCTCGTAGGGCAAGTACTGGCTGTCGGCGGCGCGGATCTGGAACTTGGTGATCGCGACCGCACCGCCGGCCGTGTCCTGCGTGGCGCTGCTGGTCTCGGTCTTGCCGAGCAGCGTGGCCATCGTCGATTCGTAGTGCTCGACCGCCGCGGCGCGGCGGTTGGCGCTCATGGTGCGGCCCGAATAAGGCTGACCGTAGACGTCGTTCTGGCCGGCCGGCAGCAGCGCGGCGAAGGCCTTGTCGAAGTCGGCCGCGGCCAGGGTGAAATCCAGCGTCTTGGTCAGCGTGTCGTGCACGGCCGCCGTGATCCTGATGCCGTTGGTGGGATCGTCGTCCTCGTCCAGCGCCTGCAGGAACACCAGGCGGTTCTGCAGCTTGGCGTCGGTCAGCACGGCGGTGCCGGCCAGGTCGGCGGCGGCGACCGTCGCCGTGCAGGAGGCGCTGCCCACGACCACGCTGCCGACGCTGAAGGTGACCGTGTCACCGGTCTTGCAGGTGAACACGCCGTTCACGCCGGTCTTGCCCGTGATGCCCGAGGGCGCCGCGGCGTACGAGACGCCTTCCACCGGCGCGTCCACGAGCCGGGCCTGCAGCGCCTGGCTGTTCCCGGGGATCTCGTAGGAATCGTTGTCCTTGGTGTTGCACGCGGTCAGCGCCGCGGCGGCGGTCAGCGTCATCAGGGTCAGGCCGATGCGGCGCGATGCGCCGGACTTGGAGCGTTCGTTCGTCTTCTTCATGTCGATCTTTCGTGGCTCGAGGACTGCCGCGCCCAGCCTCCCTCGACAGGGCCGTGACGCGACAGGGCGGCACGCTAGGGGCCGGCGATGACAGGCCGGTGAAGCGCTTTACGAATCGACACGAATACGACAGAAAGCCGGGATTTCCCGGACACCACTCAGGACGCCGGTCTCAGGCGCCTGCTGAACTCCGCGTTGACCAGGCTGAACTGCGCTTTCAGTCCCGGCGTGGGCGACACCGACTGGGCAGGCGTTGGAGTTGGCTTGGGAGGCGTCTTCCTTGACTCGGAAAGCGAAGACTCCTGGGCCACTGCACCGTACAGGTGGCACAGAACCGGGGGCGGAGTGCCCCCTAAGTGGGAATAGAGATCCCTGGACGTCGTGTCGTAGAGATGGCCAGGTGGGGCATCGATCGTTCGGTCGCCGAGATGGGAATAGACCCCCCCAATGTCTGGCGCGGCCTCCTCGTTCGCCGAGGTGTCTGTACCCGCGGGTTCGAGCTCGAAGTAGTGGCCCTCCGGGGCGATGTCGCGATGCGGCAAGCTCCTGGGGTTTTGCATTTCCCTGACGACGGACAAGGCGGCGTCGAGCATGACCCGACCGGCGTAGTCGGAGCCGTGCTTGTCGAGACGGAGGTGCTGGGAACACGCCTGCACGTTGCCTGGCGTCACCCGCTTGATCAGTTTTGCCTTCGACGCCTCGTCCAATCCCTGGAACTCCGAGCGCAGCGCGTGGATCAGGATCTCGCGGCGCGCCATGTCCGGGTCGACCTTGTACAGGCGTCTGGCCTCGCTCACGTCGGCCTCGATCAGCTGAAACAGGGGCGCCTGTTGGCGCGCGGCCGCCGTGTTCACGACCGCGCACAGGGCCTTGCCAGCGCCATACGCGAATTTCGAACGCATCGGCTTCAATACGCCGGCATTGGCGGTCGCGCTGAGCTCGAGCCCCACCGACTTTGCATACCGGTTCAACGTCTCGCCACGGCTCGGATGCTTCGGATCCGACCACTGCTTGAAGAGCGTCGAGGCGCGGAACTCTTCCCTCGCTCTGGCTCTGGCGAAGGGTGAGTCGACAAACTCGTAGTCTGGAGACCCTCGGCCGGACTCGGCGCAGGTCGCATCAGGACGACCGTCCCTCCCCTGTACATCGTCGCTTGGCCCGGTGCCGGCGGTGCAATACATCGAATGGCTGGTGAACATTGGAATCCCTTCAAGAAAGTGCGCGCGACCCGCAGGACTCGCGCGCTTTTCAGTGAGGGATGGTCACCGCGAGATTCTCGGAATTCCAGGACGAAAGATGAGGGTCGCCTGACAGCAGAAAGCCCCGGGTCGCGTGAACGCGATCCGGGGCCCCGGTCAGACGGCTTGCAGAGGAGGGAATCAGCCGTTGACCTTGATCCGGTTGTTGACCGACTGGACGCCCTTGGCGGCCAGCGCCATCGAGCCCGCGCGGTCGCGCGAGGCGAGGTCAGGCGCCGTGCCGTCCAGCGTCACGTGGCCCTTCTCAGTCTCGACCTTGACGTCGATCGCGCTCAGCTTCGGATCGCCGGCCAGCGAGGTCTTGATGGACGTCGTGATCTGCGCATCGTCGATGGCGGCGCCGGCCTTGTCGGCGGCCCGTTCCATCTTGGCGCCGGCGTTGTCCATGGCCTGCTGGGTGTCCTGCTTCGCAGCTTCGGACTTCTGTTCCATCTTGGAGATGCCGTCGTCCAGGCGTTGGCCGGCGGTGCGGCCGTCATCCTCTCGACCGCAGGCGGTCAGGGCGACGGCGGCGACCACGGCGGGCAGCAGCAGGGACAGGGCGGCGGGGCGGGAAGCGTGCTTCATGGCGAGGTTCCTTTCGCGGGTGCGGGGCTTTCGCAGACATTCCGCGGGTGGCCGCGGATCCATGACTCCACTCTAGGCAAGCGCCTTTCTCCCGAGGGTCGGCTGCCGCCGGAAGCGCCGGTCGCCCGGCGTCCCGGCGGCCCGTAGGAACGCGCCTACACCCCGCCGCCGGAGGGAGGCTGGCCGCCCTCGCCGGCCGCGGTCGGCCCCGACGGACCCGTTGGCGGCACGCCGGGCATCGCAGCCATGCCGGGGAGGGGGAAATCGATCCGCGGGATGTCCGGCTCGTCGCGTCCGTCGCGCTTGAGCGGCAGCCAGGCGCACACCTCGGTGCCCTGCCCCGGCGCGCTGCGCAGGCGCAACTGTCCGCGCTCGGCCTCGACGCGGAAGCGCATGCCCAGCAGGCCGTGCGAGCCCAGGGCCAGCCGGGCCGGGTCGAAGCCCTGGCCGTTGTCGGCGACGATGACCATCGCCTGCGCGTACTCGCGCTTGAGCGAGACCGTCACTTCGGTCGCGTTCGCGTACTTCGCCGTGTTGGTCAAGGCTTCCTGCACCAGACGGAAGGCGGTCAGCTGGGCGCTCGGCGCCAGGTCGACGTCCGTATCCAGTGCCACCGTGATCGCCACGCCGAGGCGCTCCGAGGTCTCGCGGCACAGGATCTCCAGCGCCGGCACCAGGCCCAGCTGGTCCAGCGTCGACGGGCGCAGGTCCTCGATGATGCGGCGCTTGAGCGCGATGCCGCTGTTCAGCGTCTCGGTCAGGTGGTTGAGGCGCTGCATCAGATCGGGCGCCTCCGCCTGAAGCTTGGGCCGCAGCCGCGCGACATCGAGCTTGGCCGCCGTCAGCAGCGCGCCGAGCTCGTCGTGCAGGTCGCGGGCGAGCCGGGCGCGTTCGTCCTCGCGCGCGGTCTGCAGATGGCGGGCCAGCTGCGTCAGCTCGGCGGTGCGGCGCGACACCTCGACCTCCAGCCGGTCGCGCTCGGCGCGGACTTCCTGCGCCTGCTCCGCGCGCTGCACGTCGAGCGCCCGGCTCTTGCGCACGAACAGCACGAACACGATCAGGCTCAACAGCGTCATGCCGGCCACGCCGATGCGGCTCATCATCAGCGTGTCGTAAACCTGACCGGTGCCGAGCGCGATGCGCCGGTTCTCGTCGGTCAGCAGTTCGGCGGAACGACGCCGGATCTGTTCCATCTGGTCGCGGCCGATGTCGGTCATCATGAGCTCGCGGCCGGCCGATTCGCGGCCGGTCTCGTAGAGCTTGAGCACCTCCTGCAGCTCGCTCAGCTTGGCGCTGACGGCGCTGGCGATCTCCTTGCTGCGGCGCTCGGCATCCTCGGCCCCGACCTGCGCGTACATCCGCTGCAGCGAGTTCAGGCCCTGCGACGCGTCCTCGGCGGCGAATCGGTAGGGATCCAGGTATTCGGGCCGGCGGGTGATCAGGTATCCCCGTTGCCCTGACTCCGCGTCGGTCACGCGGGCCATCAGCCGGAGCAGTTCCATCCGGGCCCGGCCCAGCGTGTCCAGACGGTCCATCTGCGAGACGGCGCCGAAGTAGGCGAGCTCGCTGATCAGGATCATCAGCAGGGCCACGAACACGCCCAGCGGCATGGCCCAGGTCTTGCGACCAAGGTTCGTGACGGTGTCCTTCAGGCTCATCCTCTACACTCCCTGAGCGATTTCGCTCACTTGACCATCGCCACCATGATCCGAATCGCCATCGTCGACGACCACGCGATTGTCCGCGCCGGGCTGCGGCAATTCCTCTCCGAACAGGTCGACCTGCGCGTCACCGGCGAAGCCGGATCCGGCCGCGAGGCGCTGGACCTCGTGCGCGCCGGCGAGCTCGACGTGATGCTGATGGACCTCTCGCTGCCCGACCAGAGCGGCGTGGAGACCCTGGCCGCCATCAAGGCCCGCAAGCCGGAACTGCCGGTGCTGATCCTCAGCGGCTTCCCGGAGACGCACTACGCGACCACGCTGCTGCGCCAGGGCGCCAGCGGCTACCTCAACAAGGAATGCGACCCCGAGGAGATCGCCACGGCGATCCGAACGGTCTTCCGCGGCCGCAAGTACATCACGCCGGCCGTGGCGGAGCTGCTGGCCGACGGCCTGGGCGCGCCGGCGGACCAGGCCGCCCACGACACGCTGTCCGAGCGCGAGCTGCAGGTCTTCCTGCGGCTGGCGCGCGGCGAGACGGTCGGTCACATCGCCGACGGCATGTCGCTGAGCGTGAAGACGGTCTCCACCTACCGGTCGCGCGTGCTGGAGAAGCTGTCGCTCAACACCAACAGCGAGCTGACCTATTACGCCCTCAAGAACGGGCTGATCGAGTAGCGGCATCGCCGGCGTCGCGGTGGGCCGCGTCGACCAGGTCGCCGCAGTAGGCGAGCAGGTCTTCCAGCTCGGCCGATTTGTCGAAGACCTTGTCGGCGCCCAGGGCGAAGCAGCGTTGGCGCATGTCGGGCGTGGCGTAGTTGCTCAGCACGACGCGGCGCGCGCCGGGCAAGCGCTCGCTGGCGGCGCGCAGCACGTTCAAGCCGGTGCCCTGTGCCAGGAAGATGTCGATGATCAGCAAGTCGCAGCCGGGATGGTCCTGCGACAGCCAGTTCAGGGCGCCGTTCTCGTCGACCGCGTGGCCGAGGACGCGCAGGTCCACCATCTCCTCGAGCGTCGCCACCAGGTTCTCCCGGATGACGGCGTTGTCCTCGACGAGGAAACAGGTGAGGGCGGCGCTGGCAGGCTGGGCGTCCATGGAAAGGCTCGCGTACGGCTCGAAACCACAAGCGGGTACGCGCAAACGGACGGGTTGCCATGCAGACCGTCCGTTTGCGCGGTGCATCCGCAGGCGGGTGGTCAGGCCGCCTTCAGACACACGATCGTTGAATCGCGTCAGCGCATCAGTTGCGGATCGCGATCTCGTTCTTGACGCGCTTCACGCCCTTGACTTCACGCGCCAGGCGTTCGGCGTCGGACTTCTCCGTCGCGTTCTTGGCGAAGCCGGTCAGCATCACCTCGCCTTGCAGCGTCTCCACGTGGATGGAGCTGGCGTCGACCGACTTGGCTTCGACGAACTTGGACTTCACGGCCGTGGTGACCGCCGCGTCGTCGACGTATTCGCCGACGGAGGATTGACCGCGCGTCACGGCGCAGCCGGGCAGCAGGGTCAGGGCGCCCACAGCGGTGGCCAGGGCGAGAACGGTGGCTCGAATCATCATGTTGATCTCCTTCGATTGATGAAAAGGCTCGGACTCACGCGGCGTGGCGGTCTGACGACACGACAGCAGGGGCCGGCTCGGCGAACGTCGCGGGGGCGTGGTCCAGCAGATAAGGAAGCGCCGCTTCCAGACCCAGCACCGGTTCGTGGTCGCTGACCGCGGTCCATTGGACCTGGCAGGCGAAGTCATGAACGTGCAAGGCGAGGGAATGGTGGTCGGCGATGCCCATCTGTCAGCTCCTTGTGCACCCCGTGGTGCGCTGAGATGGACTTTACGTATCCCGAACAGGCCGCCCTGTCGTCCGCGTCCGCGATGTCTTGTAGGACAAGCGGAAGCGGCAACGCCCACGGTCCGAATGAGGCGTTGTCCTACAAGGTGTCGCGCGGGGCCCCCACAGGGGACGGGCCCCCCGCTCCCTAGGATGCAGGCATCGAATGAAGACCCGAGACGAGAACAAGATGAACCACTTCTCCGCCGCCGTTGGAAGCGCCGCCCAGGCGCCGGCTCCCGCCCATCCGGATTACCGCCCTTCCCATTGCGTGAACGCCGAGCTGCTGCTCTCCACGCCGCTGACGGTGGTGGTCAAGGCGCAGCTGTCCTACATCGATGCCGACGGCCGGGCGGACGTTCAAGAACTGGCTCTGGTGATCCCGCGCAGCCGCTGCGCCGGCGACCATCCGTACTGGCCGGCGCTGCTGTCCGCGGCGACAGAGCACTGGCAGCGCTGCCGCGGCAGTGCGCGTCACCTGTCGGCCTGCGTCGACGGTGAATGGCAGACGCTGCTGACGGCGCAGACCACGCACTGAGCGGCCTCCTCAAGCTGCTCTAAGACAGGGCGCGGATAATCCGTCGCTGGCCGATGGCCGGCCCGATGACGATGATCCGACGCCCTGTTTCCTTTCTCCCCGCGATCTTCCCCGCTGCTTTCCGCCCGATGGCGGGCGCTGCCCTGGCCGTCCTCGCCGCCATGTCGATGTCGGGCTGCGGCACCTTCGGGACGACCGCGGCCGAGCGCAAGAACGCCGTCTATCTCAACGAGCGATTCGCGTCGGACGAGACCTTCTCCCGCCTGTTTGATTCGAGCGTGCAGGACACCTGCGAGGCGGCGCGGCGGGCGCTGTTGAGCCAGGGATACGTGATCGGGATCGCGCTGCCGGATTCGATCTCGGGCACGAAGCGCTTTCAGCCCGAGGGCGAGGTGCACGTGGAGATCAGCTTCACGGTGGTGTGCGTGCCGGAAGGCGGCAGCGGCAAGCTCGCAACGGCGTATGTTTCAGCGCTCCAGGATCGCTACAACGTCAAGCGCAGCGCGAACTCCACCAGCCTGGGCGTGAGCGCGATCGGCTCGATCTCGGTGCCGTTGTCGTCGTCGACGGAGTCGCTGGTCAAGGTGGCCTCCGAAACCATTCCCGCCGGGCAGTTCTACGACCGGTTCTTCGCGTTGATGCAGCGCTTGATCACGCAGCAAGGGACGGAGGACACGAGCGATCTGGACAAGACGGGCGGGTGAGGCGCCTTCGGGCTCAAGGTTCACCTCAAGGGTTCTGAATCCGATCCCGGCTCTGAATCTTCGCGTCGAGTTCCCGAATTTCAGCCTCCAACAATGGATCGAGATCCGGAAACTCCCGTGACCCATATCGCTCAACCGTGAGCTCCATCGCCTCTTCGGATGACATCGGCCGACAGACGCGAGCGGCAATTTCCCAAGGCTTCATGTCGTGACCTCAATGTTTCGTTCCTTCGTATAACGAAGGAAGTGTTCCCAACTCTCGGAGCTCTTCTTCAACGAAAACTCCATGAATAGCGTGCGGCCAAACCGCCGCCAGAATTCTCGCCCCTCGGAAGACGCCAGCAACCCGATCAGATCTGAGCACGCTCGTCCGGCCGAGGGCATGGACGGGTGACTGCTGAGATCCAGCGGGAGCGGAGCATTGAAGCCCATGCGTGCCCATGCGTAGTAGCCAACCATGGCCATTGGCTCCTCGAGACTCGTGGCATCTCCCACCGCGCTCACCCACACCTTCGAGAAGTGCGCCAGTCGCCTTGCCTCGTGCAATTCGATGGCTACGCTGCGCGTGCCGATTCCAAGGCGGCGGAATTGAGGACGCAAAACGAAGGCCGCGTTCTGAATCTCGAAGACGTAATCGCCATTTTTATCCTGACTGATGGCTCGGACCAGCGGCTCGCTGAAGAGATCGGCGTTGATCGTCCGGAGTTCGATTCTTCCGTCGCTGATCGGCGCTACCTCCAGTCGACTGCCCTTCGGCGCTCCGGAGAGACGAATCAGCTCTTCATCGGCATACCAGCCGACCAACTCGGGCGCACGGTGCACCTGCACCATCGAGACATCAAACCACCGCTTCGTAATCTCATCCATCCGCACTGCTCCGCCACGACAACATGACGGAAAGTCTGGTGCGGGAAGTTCCTCCCGAAAACGAAAGAGGGCGCTTCGATGAGCGCCCTTTGACGAATCACTGGTGACAACCCACCTCCGGGTGTGCTGTCTCCCCCAAATTACTGTGGCGTCGATGCCTGCGGCTTGCCGGCCGTCCTGGTCTTGTCGATGACCAGTCCGCGGCGCTCCAGCAGCGGCTGGATCTGCGGCTCATGGCCGACGACACCGCGGAACAGCGTCAACGCGTCCTGGCTGCCGCCCTGCGACAGCAGCTTCGCGCGGAAGGCGTCGCCCAGCTCGCGCTTCAGGCCGCCGTTGGCCTTGAACCACTGCACCGTGTTGGCGTCCAGCACCTCCGACCAGACATACGCGTAGTAGCCCGCCGCGTAGCCGCCCATGATGTGGCTGAAGTAAGGCGTGCGGTAGCGCGGCGGCACCGCGTCGTAGTCGTAGCCCTCCTCGCGCAGCGCCTTGGCCTCGAAGGCCATCACGCCGTCCGCATCGGGGACCTGGTCCAGCGGCAGTTGATGCCAGCGCTGGTCCAGGCTCGCGGCGCTGAGGTACTCCGTCGTCGCGAAGCCCTGGTTGAACTGCTTGGCCGCCAGCACCTTGTCGAGCAGCGCGCGCGGCATCGGCTCGCCGGTCTTGTAGTGCTTCGCGTAGTGCGCCAGCACGCTCGGCCAGTCCGCCCACATCTCGTTGACCTGCGACGGGTACTCGACGAAGTCGCGCGGGACCTTGGTACCGGCCATGCTCGGGTACTTCACGTTCGAGAACATCCCGTGCAGCGCATGCCCGAATTCGTGGAACATCGTCGTGACCTCGTCCCACGTCAGCAGCGTCGGCTTGCCGTCCGCCGGCTTCGGGATGTTGAGGTGATTCGCCACCACCGGCTTCTGGTTCATCAGGCCGCTCTGGTCGACGTAGGCGTTCATCCATGCGCCGCCGCGCTTGGACGGCCGTGCGTACATGTCCGCGATGAAGATGGCCAGTTGCGAGCCGTCGGCGTTGAACACGTCGTAGACCAGCACGTCCGGGTGGTAGACCGGCAGGTCGTGACGCTGCCTGAACTTCAGGCCGTAGAGCTGCCCCGCCGCGTAGAACACGCCGTTCTCGAGCACACGCTTCATCTCGAAGTAGGGCTTGAGCTGCGACTCGTCGAAGCCGTACTTCTCGGCCCGCAGCTTCTCGCTGTAGAAGCTCCAGTCCCAGGCGGCCAGCTGGAAGGTCGGCTGCTGCTTCGCCTTCTGCTCGCGGTCGATGATCGCCTGCAGCTCCGCGCCTTCGCGGCGCGCGGCGCCGACCGCCGCCGGCGCGAGCTGGCGCAGCATGCCGTTGACGGCCTGCTGGTTGCGGGCGGTCTCGTCCTTCAGCACGAAGTCCGCGTGCGTGGCGAAGCCGAGCAGCTTCGCGCGTTCGGCACGCAGCGAGACGACGCGCGAGACCAGCGACGTGTTGTCGTAGGCATTGCCGCGCGAGCCGCGCACCACGGACGCTTCGTAGATGCGCTGGCGCAGCGCACGGTTCTCCAACTGCGCCAGCACCGGCTGACCGGTCGTGTTCAGCAGCGCGATCAGGTATTTGCCGTCCAGACCCCGCTCCTTCGCGGCGGACGCGGCGGCGGAGATCTGCTCGTCGCTCAGGCCCTTCAGTTCGTCGATGCTGTCGACCGTCACGGCGGAGTCGTTCACTTCCGCCAGCACGTTCTGGTTGAAGCGCGCGCCGAGCTGCGCCATCTCGGCGTTGATGGCCTTCATGCGGGCCTTGCCGTCCTCGTCCAGCTTCGCGCCGGCGCGCAGGAACTGGTTGTACTGGCGCTCGATCAGGCGCTGCTCCTGCGCGCCCAGGCCGAGCGACGCACGGCGCTGGTACAGCGACTCGATGCGCGCGAACAGCGTCGGATCCAGTTGAATCGCATCGCGGTGCGCGGCCAGCTTCGTCGCGTAGTCGGCCTGCAGCTTCAGGCGCGCGGGGTTCGCGTCGGCGCCGGTCAGGCTCATCAGCAGCGTGGTCGCTCTGCCCAGCGTGCGGCCGCCGCGTTCGAGCGCGACGATGGTGTTGTCGAAGGTCGGCGCCGCGGGGTTGCCGGCGATGGCGGCGACTTCGGCCAGATGCTCGGTCATGCCCTGGTCGATCGCGGGACCGATGTCGGCGTCGCGGATCTTGTCGAAGGGCGGGTACTGCAGCGGCAGGGCGCTCGGCGCGAGCAGCAGGTTGGCAACCGGCGCCGCGCTGGCGGCGGTCGATTCGGCGGAAACGGCCGCGGCGGCGGGCGCAGCCGTCTGGGCCATCACGGGAGCAGCGAGGGCCACGGTGGCGGCCAGGACGAAGGGAATCCTCATGGGGGACGGCCCGTCATGTGGGCGGGCGTTCGTGTTGTGCGAGGCGTCACCTTAGCCGAAGCGCCCCTCGAAGCCGAACGCCATGGGCGCCGTCCGCCCCGTGGACAACCCGCCCCGGGACAACCCTGAGGCCGCCACGAACACAGGCCTCCAGCCGTTCGCGACGAGCCCGTCCGATTAGCATCACCGCACATGTCTGAACGCACATTCCACTGGGCCGTGATCGGCCCCGGCTCGATTGCCCATCGTTTTGCCGATGCGGTCGCACAGCTCGACGGCTGCCGCCTGCACGCGGTCTGCGGCCGCGACGCGCAACGCGCGCAAGCCTTCGCCGGACGCTGGTCGCAGCCCGGCGAACCCGCCGTGCTCGCCCACACCGACCCCGCCGCGGTGATGAAAGATCCCGCCGTCGACGGCGTCTATGTCGCGACGCCGCACGGTCAGCATCACGACTACGTGCTGGCCGCGCTTCGGGCCGGCAAGGCGGTGCTGTGCGAGAAGTCGCTGGTGCCCAACCAGGAGATGGGCCGTCGCCTGGTCGAGGCCTCGCGCACGCACCGCGCCTTCCTGATGGAAGCGGTGTGGACGCGCTTCCTGCCGCTCTACCAGGACCTCGCGGCGTGGCTGCGCGACGGTCGCCTCGGCGCGCTGCGCGGCATGCAGTCGAGCTTCTGCTTCCCCGCGCCCTACGACCCGGACAGCCGCATCTTCAGTCCCGCGCTGGCGGGTGGCGCGCTGCTGGACGTCGGCATCTACAACCTGACCGCCACGCGCTGGGTGCTTCAGCACGCGCTCGGCGAAGTGCCGCCGCTGGTGGATCTGGCGGTGAAGGCACGACTCGCGCCCACCGGCGTGGAGGCGGGACTCGCGGTGACGCTCGACTTCGGCGACGGCCTGACTTCGCAGTTCCAGTGCGCCATCGACACCTTCGCGCCGAACACGATGCACATCCTCGGCGAGGCCGGTGCGATCGTGCTGCCGGAGACTTTCTGGGAGGCCACGCGCGCGCAATGGCTGCCGGCGCGCGGAGATTCCGAGACGATCGCGCGCCCGTTCGAGATCAACGGCTTCGAGAACGAGATCCGCGAGACGATGCGCTGCGCGCGCGCCGGCGAGATCGAGAGCCCCGTGGTGCCGCATGCGGAAACGCTGGCGGTGCTGGGCTGGATGGACCGCATCCGCGCCCTCGCGGGCGTGAGATCGCCGTTCGACGACGCCTTCCCCTCCAGCGCCTGAAGAGCGCCACCAGAAAGCGACGATGGAGACAAGACCTGCCGACTTCGACGACTCGATTCCGGTCCCGCTGCCGGACAGTCCGACCCTGCGGATCGAGCGCGCCGCGCCCGACGATCTGCCGCGCATCGAGAACCTCATGCAGTTCTACAACTACGATTTGAGCGAGTGGACGCCGGTGGCGTTCGCGCACGAGGGCCGGTACCAGCTGCGGCCCAAGGCGCCGTACTGGGCGCAGGACGACGTGCATCCGTTCCTGATCTGGGTCGGCGACGAGCTCGCCGGCTTCGCGGTGGTCGACGGGGAGTGCGAGCAGCCCGATTCGGACCACAACATGGGCTATTTCTTCCTCGCGCGCGGCTACCGAGGTCACGGCCTGGGCGCGCGCGCGGCGGGTGAGATCCTGGCCCGCTTCCCGGGCCGCTGGGAGGTCTACCACCTGATGGCGAACACGCCGGCGGCGCAGTTCTGGCCGGGCGCGATCCGCGGTCGAGCCGCAGGCGAGATCGTGCGGGAGGTGCGCACGCTCCACGAGGACGAGTGCTGCCTCTACCGCTTCACCGTCGCGCTGCCGCCCGGCGCCTGACACGGCGCCTGAAACGCGCGAGGCGCCCGGAGGCGCCTCGCTTTCAAGGGTCGATCAACGGCCGTTCAACGGAGCGCCGCCGCGCCGGGCGCACCCGGCGTGCCGGCACTGGGCAGCCGCTTGATCAGGGCGTTGAGCACCAGTGCGATCACCAGCAGCAGCGTCAACCCGAAGGCCCACGTCACCCACACCACCGGCACCAGCCAGCCGATCACCGAGCCCGCCATCGGCGCGCCGCTGCCGGCCATCTCCAATGCCCACTGCACGACGCCCTGGACGGCTTCGAGCAGGCCGGTGTCCAGGAAGGGCTCGACCCAGCCGGGGAACTTGAACTCCACCGCGCTCTTGCCGAGTTCGGCCGCGCGGCCGGTGGAGAGGGCCTCCACCGTCCAGCGCACCAGGCCGGCCGTGGCCCAGGCCAGACCGCTCCAGATCAGCGCGAACAGCCCGGTCACGGACCACAGGAAAGTTTTCATGGCGTTCGATGCCTCAGGACTTCAGGCGCGGCCGTTCAGTCGTCGCTGGAGCCGGCGAAGCCGAAGATGCTCAGCAGGCTGGTGAACAGGTTGAACAGCGACACGAACAGGCTGACCGTGGCCATCACGTAGTTCCGCTCGCCGCCGTTCACGATCATGCTGGTGTGGAACAGGATCATGCCCGCCGAGAGCAGCGCGACGACGCCCGAGACCACCACCGACAGCATGGGCAGCTGGAAGAACAGGTTGGCCAGCGACGCCAGGATCGCGATGATCATGCCGGCGAACAGGAAGCCGCCCATGAAGCTGAAGTCCTTCTTGGTCGCCAGCACGTAGGCCGACAGCACCAGGAAGGTCGCGCCGGTGGTGCCCATCGCCATGGCGATGATGCTGGCGCCGCCCGACATCTTCAGGATGGCGCCCAGCAAGGGCCCCAGCGTGTAGCCCATGAAGCCGGTCAGCGCGAACACCAGCGGCACCGAGGCGGCGCTGTTCTGCGTCTTGTGGATCGCGAACAGCAGGCCGAAGTAGCCGATCAGCGTGATGATCATGCCCGGCGCGGGCAGCCGGTACGCGACCGCGGCGGCCGCAACGGCGGCGCTGAACAGCAGCGTCATCGACAGCAGCGCGTAGGTGTTGCGCAGCACGCGCGCCACGTCGGCGCGCTGAGTGAAGACCGAATCGCCGCCGTGGGCGGTGGCGGGCGTCCAGCTCTGGGGGGACGCCGGTTGTCGTTGGAAGTCGCTCATGAGAAGTTCTCCTGGAGCTGGGGAAGTCGTGGAACCCGTTGGACGGGGAACGCGCTCGCGCGCGCATGAGGGGCTGACCTTAACGCCACCATCACATCGAATAAACCTGCTTAAAACTCATTTTGCTGAAGCAATTTCCGTCTCCAGTTCCTGCAGATTGATCGGGGTGCCGCGACGCTCCAGCAGCTTGGCCACCAGGGGGTGGTTCTGACCGCGGCGTGAGTAGATCGCGTGGACGTCCTCGACCACTTCGGTCTGGCCCAGCAGGTGCAGCCCGGCCATCAGCGACAGGTCGTCGGCGCCCAGGCGGCTGACCGGGAACACACCCAGGCCGCGGGCGGCGAAGACGCTCATCAGGGCGCTGTCCTCGAATTCGCCGACGATCTGCGGTCGGATGTGGTGCTGTTCGAACCAGCGCTCCAGGCCCGAGCGCAGCGAAGCGTGGCGCGTGGGCAGCAGCACCGGCAGCGTCTCCAGCACGTACGGGAAGCCCTTGTTCGGCGCGCGACGGGCGCGCTCGACCAGCTCGGCCGGGCCGTACCAGTCGACGGTGGTGCTCGCCAGCAGCTGGCTGGTGATGCGCAGCGTCGGATTGACGGGGGCCGGCTGGTCGGTGAGCACCAGATCCAGGTGATGCAGCGCGAGTTCGCCGATCAGCTGGTCGACCTCGCCCTCGTGGCAGACCAGGCGCAGCTGCGGGGTGTCCAGCACCGGCGCGAGCAGCGCGTGCGCGGCCAGCTTCGACAAGCCGTCCGACAGGCCCACCGAGAGGCGCTGCACGCGTTGCGTGGCGGCCTCGTGGACCTCGTTCGGCACCATCTGGCCGATCTGGAAGATCTCCTCGGCTCTGGCGAAGGCGGCCTGGCCGGCCTCGGTCAGCACCAGTCCGCGGCCCTCGGGCTTGAGCAGCTGATGGCCAAGCGAACGCTCCAGCTCCCGCACCTGCGCGCTGATCGTCTGCACCGCCATGCCCAGGCGGTCGGCCGCCCGGGCGAAGCCGCCCTCCTTGGCGACGACCCAGAAGTAGTGGAGGTGACGGTAGTTGAGGGTGGACATGGCGGGGCCTCCGAAAAAGACGAACCGGGATGATAACGAACTTCGCTTAAACGGAAGTTAAGGCGATTCAAGCGAAGGTTTTTCCGACAGCGTGTCGATCCGGTCAGGTGGAGTCCATGCCCCTGCCGGCTCGGTTCAGCGCGCGTTTGACGCGCACATCTTCACGCATTCTTCACGTCGTACTTCGTTTCTTGTGCGGATTGCAGTTCGGAAAAGCAGAACGCGCCGCAGGCCTCCCGGCCCCGGCGCGTTCAAGGAGTCCCGGAGGACTCGTCGGATCGGCGTCCTCAGATGGCGGCGAGACCCGCCTTCAGGTCGTCCCGCAGGTCTTCGATGTCCTCGATGCCGGCGGAGATCCGCACCAGCGAATCGGTGATGCCGAGCCGGTTGCGCGTCTCGACCGGAATCGATGCGTGGGTCATCAGCGCGGGCAGCGAGATCAGGCTCTCGACGCCGCCCAGGCTTTCCGCCAGCGAGAAGATCTGGACGCGTTCCAGGAAGCGGCGCGCGCCGGCCAGGTCGGTGTCGAGCTGGATGCTGATCATCCCGCCGCCGCCGCGCATCTGGCGCTTGGCCAGCGCGAGTTGCGGATGGCTTTCCAGGCCGGGGTAATAGACGCGGCGCACCTTGGGTTGCGCTTCCAGCCAGCCGGCGAGTTCCAGCGCGCTCTCGTTGTGGCGCGCCATGCGCAGCGCCAGCGTCTTCAGCCCGCGCAGCGCGAGGAAGCTGTCGAACGGGCCGGCGATCGAGCCGACGGCGTTGTGCAGGAACTCGAGCTGCTCGCGCAGCGCCGCCTGGCGCTGCTCGCCGCCGACCACCACCACGCCCGAGATCACGTCGCTGTGGCCGTTCAGGTACTTGGTCGCCGAGTGCATCACCGCGTCGAAGCCCAGTTCCAGCGGACGCTGCGACCAGGGGCTGGCGAAGGTGTTGTCGGCGATGGCCAGCGCGCCGTGCTCGCGCGCGATCTTCGCGACGGCGGCCAGGTCGGTCAGCGTCAGCAGCGGGTTGCTGGGCGTCTCGATCCAGATCATCTTCGTCTCGGGACGCAGCGCGGCGCGGACGTTCTCCGGCTTGCTGCTGTCGACGTAGGTGACCTGCAGGCCGGCGCTGCGCTTGCGCACGCGCTCGAACAGGCGGTAGCTGCCGCCGTAGAGGTCGTCGCCGGCGACGATGTGCGAGCCGGCGTCCAGCGTGTCCAGGATCGTGGCCATCGCGGCCAGGCCCGACGAGAAGGCGTAGCCCTGCACGCCGCCTTCCAGGCTGGCGATCGCGCGCTCATAGGCCTGGCGGGTCGGGTTGTGCGTTCGGCCGTACTCGTAGCCCTGGTGCACGCCGGGGCTCTGCTGGCGGTAGGTCGAGGTCGCGTAGATCGGCGGCATCACCGCGCCGGTCGTCGGATCGGGATGCTGGCCGCCGTGGATCGCGCGGGTGTCAAAGCGCAGATCCGCGCCGTGGGAGTACTTGTTGTCGTTGTCGGAGTCGTGGCTCATGACAAGCCCTTTCGCAGGTGGTTCAACAGGTCGAAACGGGTGACGAGGCCGTGGAAGCCGCGATCGTCGGCGATCACGGCCACCAGGCCCTTGCGCAGCTGCGCGATCAGGTCGGACAGCGGCGCGCCGGGAGGCAGGGTCTGCACATCATGACTCATCGCGCTGTCCACGCTGTCCTTGAAGTGGCGCGCGTCCATGTGCATCTGGGCGAGCAGGTCGGACTCGTCGAGCAGGCCGACCAGCTTGCCGTTCTTCAGCACCGGCAGCTGCGACACCTCGGCCTGGCGCATGCGCGAGAAGGCCGTGGCCAGGGTGTCCTCGGGGCTGACGCTGATGACGGCGCCGTCCTCGGGCAGGCGCGCGATCAGGTCGCGCAGGTCGCCCTTGGTGGCGCGCTTGAGCAGGCCCTGGTCGAACATCCACGGGTCGTTGTAGACCTTGGACAGGTAGCGGGTGCCGGTGTCGCAGACCAGCGTGACGACGCGCTTGGGCGTGGTCTGCGCGCGGCAGTACTTCAGCGCCGCGGCCAGCAGCGTGCCGGTCGAGGAGCCCGCCAGGATGCCTTCGGCGCGGTACAGGTCGCGCGCGGTCGCGAAGCTTTCCTCATCGGTGATCGAGTACGCGCGACGCACGCCGCTCAGGTCGGCGATCGGCGGGATGAAGTCCTCGCCGATGCCCTCGACGGCCCAGGAGCCGGCCTCGCCGAAGCTGCCGGTCTCGATGAAGTCCTTCAGGATGGAACCCGCCGGATCGGCGAGCACCATGTCGAGCCCCGGGCGCACCTTCGCAAAGAAGCGCGACAGCCCGGTGATCGTGCCGCCGGAGCCCACGCCGCAGACCATCGCGTCGATGCGATGGCCGACCTGCTGCCAGATCTCCGGACCGGTCGTGGTCTCGTGGGCGAGCGGGTTGTTGGGGTTGTTGAACTGGTCGGCGTACCAGGCGCCGGGGATGTCCTGGACCAGGCGCGCGGCGCGGTCCTGGTAGTAGTCGGGATGGCCCTTGCCCACGTCGGAGCGCGTGATGTGGACCTCGGCGCCCAGCGCCTTGAGCTGCAGCACCTTCTCTGCGGACATCTTGTCCGGCACCACCAGCACGACGCGGTAGCCCTTCGCCCGCGCGACCAGCGCGAGCCCGAGACCGGTGTTGCCGGCGGTCGCCTCGACGACGGTGCCGCCGGGCGGCAGCAGGCCGTCGCGCTCGGCGGCCTCGATCATCGACAGGCCGATGCGGTCCTTGATCGAGCCGCCGGGGTTCTGCGATTCGAGCTTCAGGAACAGCTGGCAGGGGCCGGTGTCGAGCCGGTGCACGGGGACCAGCGGCGTGTTGCCGATCAGGTCCAGCACGGCGGGCCTTTCAGGCGGCTGCTGCACGGGGATGGAAGAGGTCTCCTTGGCACTCATGGGCGCTCCTTGTGATCCTGGTGGGATGGTCGGGCGACGCGACCGGCGGGGGTGGTGCCGGGCGCGGGCAAACCGCGTAGGTTATCTGCTGGAGGCGATGGCCTCCAAGCGCGGTTGTCGCAGCAGCTTATCCGCGGATGGCATGAGCGGCCAGGGTCGGTCATGGCGGGACGGCTGTGGGGGCAGGGTGTGACCCGGCGATCACATCGGGACGATCACGGAAGCACCGACGCGCCGAGTTCCGGGAACACCTTGCCGACCTTGCCCATCAGGTATTCGCCGTAGGTGCCGGCGAAGACGTGAAGGTTGCTGGCGTCCCAGCGCGACGCGCTGTCGTCCTCGGCCGGCGGCAGGCCGGGGATCGGCTGGACGCGGCTGGTGAAGGACGGGTCGAGGAACAACGGCACGGACAAACGATCGTGCGCGCCGCGGTTGAGCTTCACGCGATGCGGCGTGCTGCGGTAGAGCCCGGCGGTCATGCGGTCCAGCATGTCGCCGATGTTGCAGACGAAGGTGCCGGGCAGCGGCGGCGCCTCGATCCAGCCGCGGCGGCCGTGGACTTCCAGGCCGCCGCTGTCGTCCTGGTAGAGCAGCGTGAGCAGGCCGTAGTCGGTGCGCTCGCCGACGCCCCACGGCGCGTCGACCTCGGCCGCGTCGGGCACGACGGGATAGTTGAAGAGCCGCAGCAGCACCAGCGGATCCGCAGTGACGTGCGTCAGGAAGTAGGCCGGCGGCAGATCGAGGCTGAGCGCGATGCCGCCCAGCACGCGCTGGCCGACGGCGGTCACGGCGGCGAGGTACTCGAGCACCGTGTCCCTCAATCCCGGCACGTCGGGCCAGAGGTTGGCGCCGTGCAGCGGCGTGCCGGCGAGCACGCGCGGATCCTCCGGCGGCAGTTCGGCACCCAGATAGAGCCCTTCCTTCCAGTCCGGCCGTCCCGAGGTCAGCTCGCCGCCGGCGCTGAAGTAGCCGCGCCAGGCGCGCCCGCCGTCGCCCATCGGCCAGCGTTGCTTCTGTGCTTCGGGCAGCGCGAAGAACACACGCGCCAGTCGGTCGAGCCGCTCGATCAGCGCGGGGTCGACGCCGTGATGGCTCACGTAGAAGAAGCCGTGCGCGCGGCAGGCCTCGCCGATCTGGAGGGCCGCGCGATGACCGCCGGGCGAGGCCGGATCGGCACTCGCCGGATCGTGCAGACCGGAGATGTCGATGACGGGCACGCGGTCGTGGAGGAGGCTCATGGCCTGAGCATGCCGCAAGCGCGAGTCCGCGTCGACGAAGGGGACGCAGAACGGGACGTGCGAAAGCCGCGCATGCATATGCCCAACCGTTCGTTCCGCGTGAAGGCCGTGGTTCCTAAGCTGATGTCCATCGTGAACCAACGCTCCACCGCTCCACAGCTCCCAAAGAAGGACACCACCGCCATGACCCTGAACGTGACCCGCCGCGCCCTGCTCGTGATCGCCACCTCGGCCGCCATGCTGGGCATCGCCCATGCGGACCAGCTGGACGACATCAAGAAGAAGGGCGAGCTCGTGGTGGGCGTGCTCGGCACCGACGAGCCCAACAGCTTCATCGACCCGAAGACGCGCGAGATCGTCGGCTACGAGGTCGACCTGGCGAATGCGGTCGCGCAGAAGCTCGGCGTGAAGCTGCGCCTGAAACAGCTGGCGGTCGCCGCGCGCATCCCCGAGCTGCAGCAGGGCCACGTGGACGTGCTGGCCGCGAGCCTCACGCACAACAAGGAACGCGAGGCGGTGATCGACTTCTCGCTGACCACCTTCGTCACCGGCCAGAAGGTGCTGGTCAGGAAGGACAGCGGCATCAAGGCGCTGAACCAGCTGGCCGGCAAGAAGGTCGTGACCATCAAGGGCGGCACCCAGGAACCCAACGTCCGCAAGGCCGTGCCGTCGGTGGACGTCGTCACCTTCGACACCGGACCGCAGGCCTTCCAGGCGCTGCAGCAGGGCAAGGGCGTGGCGTTCGTCAACGACGAGGTGTCGCTGCTCGACCAGTACGCCAAGCTCGGCCCGGCGGCGTCGCAGTACGAGATCCTGTCGGCCAACCTCAGCGTCGAACCGCTGGCGCTGGGCCTGCGCAAGGGCGAGACCAAATTGAAGGCGCAAGTGGACGGCGCGCTGCGCGAGCTCGAGGCCAACGGCACCGCCGAGCAGCTGTTCAACAAGTGGTACGGACCGTCTACGCGTCTGAAGTTCCAGACGCGCAGTTTCAAGATCGATAGCGACCAAGTGGAGGGCTGAGCACGACCCAGATGAACTGATCTACCTTGTCATCCGATGCGAGCACGCCCCGGCTTTGGCCGGGGCGTTGTTGATTGTGGGAAGCGTCGATTCCATGCCTCATCTCGATTTCTCGGTGCTGCTGCAAGGGCAGTTCCTCGACTGGCTGCTGGCCGGCGTGCGGCTGTCGCTGACGCTGACGGTGCTTGCGCTGGTGATCGCGTTGCCGCTGGGCACGCTGATCGCGCTCGCCCGTCTGGCGCCGTTTCCGCCGTTGCGCGCGCTGGCCTGGACCTATGTCGAAGCCGTGCGCAATGTGCCGCTGCTGGCGCACATGCTGTTCTGGTATTTCGCGGTGCCAGAGTTGCTGCCCGACGGGGTGAAAGCCTGGCTCTACGCCGGCAACGTCGAGGCGGCAGCGGCGCTCGCCGCACTGGCCGTCTACACGGCGGCGTTCATGGCCGAGGACGTGCGCTCCGGGCTGCGTTCGGTGCCGCCCGGGCAATGGGAAGCGGCGAAGTCGATGGGCCTGCGCTTCGCCGGTTCGGTGCGCTGGGTCGTGCTGCCGCAGGCGCTGCGGGCGACAGTCCCACCCTTGATCTCGCAGACACTGAATCTCTGGAAGAACACCAGCATCGCGACGGTCGTCGGCGCCGCCGAACTCATGTACCAGGCGCAGCGCGTGGAGTCCGCGACCTTCCGCGGCTTCGAAACCTTCGCGATGGCGACGGCGACCTACCTGGGCGTGTCGATGCTGATCACCGGCGCGGGCGTGCTGTACCAGCGCCGGTATCCGGTGCGGCCGGCCGGGCATTGAGGCGGTCGTGATGACCTGGAACACCCGGAGCGGATCGCGATGAGCATCGCCGAAATGATCGACACCTACTGGCTCTACGTGCTGGTAGGGCAGTACCCGAACGGACCCCTGGGCGGACTGGCGCTGACAGTGGTGCTGGCGACGCTGGGGCTGCTGCTCGCGCTGCCGCTGGGCGTGCTGCTCGGCGTCGCCCGCGTGAGCCGCCGCGCCTGGCTGCGCTGGCCGGTGACCGCGCTGGTCTACGTCGTGCGCGGCACCCCGCTGCTGATGGTGGTGTTCTGGGCCTACTTCTTCCTGCCGGCGGTGACCGGCCACAAGACGGACCAGTTCAACACGATGCTGGCGGCGCTGGTGATCTTCGATGCCGCCTACCTGGCCGAGATCGTGCGCACCGGCCTGCAGTCGCTGCCTTCCGGCCAGCGCCTGGCCGCCGAGGCGCTGGGCATGTCGCGGGGTCAGTCCTTGCGGCTGGTGCTGCTGCCGCAGGCGTTGCGCCACATGCTGCCCTCGCTGGTCAACCAGTTCGCGTCGACGATCAAGGAGACCTCGCTCGGCACGATCATCGGGCTGTCGGAGCTGTCCTTCATCGCCGGCCAGGTCAACGCGCAGGTGCTGGTGCAGCCGGTGGCGGTCTACGGAATGCTGGCCGGATGCTACTTCGGGATGTGCTTCGGGCTGTCGCGCCTCGCGCACGCGGTGGAGCGGAGAAGCAACCGCCAACGCGCAACACCTGTCACCGCGCCCTCGGCGCTCGACCGCGTCTACGCATTCATGCGAGGCGGACTACGGAATCCAGTGAGCGCGCTGGCGAGGAACACAAGAACCAGTCAGTGACGGCAGAGGGCGATGAGATCAACCTAGCGACTTCGCAACCCGATGTGTTCATCGAGTCACTGAATCGGTTTCAGCGACAACGCCTCGGAGCGATTCTCGGAAAGGAAGACCGTGTTCGATCAAGCGCTCTACCAACGCGCCCTCGCCGTCGCCGACCAGCCCGTCGAGGAGCGCGATCTCATCAACGCAGCACTCCGCGCATTCATTGCCCGCCAAGCTCAGTTCAGGCTTGCAGACATGGGAGGAACCGCTCCCGATCTCCCCGATGTGCCTCGCCGTCGTCCTCCCCTGAGCGTTCCGGAGGGCTGGGAATGAGGAGGGTCGTTGTCGATACTTCTGTCTGGATCGACCATTTCCGACGTCGCAATCCTGCGTTGCTGGCGCTGCTTGAGGCGGACGTCGTGCTTGCCCACCCGATGATCATCGGTGAGTTGCGCTGCGGCTCGTTGCCGCAGCCGCGAGGCAATGCCCTTTCCACCCTGGACGAACTGGACCAAAGCGCGCCGGTCAGCGTGAACGAGGTCATCCGCCTGATTGAAGACGAGGAGATCTTTGGAAAAGGTTGTGGTCTCGTCGACATGTCATTGCTGATGTCGACCTTGAAGACGCCTGGGGCGAGGTTGTGGGCGTCCGACAAGAGTCTGGCGGCCGTGGCCAGGCAGCTGGGTATTGCCCATGAAGTCCCGCCCGCGAGAACTGATCGGACGAGTCAGGGCGAACTCACCGCTGCATGCCCCACCGCGTGACCGTCGCCTTCTCGATGGTGCTGAAGACGAGGCGCTCGACGAGCCATCCGATCAGGATGACCAAGGCCAGGCCTGCGAAGACCCGATCGGTCTGCAGTTCGTTGCGGTTCTGGAAGATGTACCAGCCCAGACCGCCTTGGCCCGATGAGGCACCGAAGAAAAGCTCGGCGGCGATCAGCGTCCGCCACGCAAAGGCCCAGCCGACGCGCAGCCCTGACAAGATCGACGGCAATGCTGCCGGCAGCAGGATCTGTGCGACATAGCGCGGTCCCGTGAGGCCGTAATTGCGACCTGCCATGCGCAGCGTCTCCGGCACGGACGAGAAGCCCGCCGAGGCCGCCAGGGCCAACGGCCACAGCACCGCGTGCACGAGCACGAAGATCAGGCTCCCCGAGCCCAGTCCGAACCACAGCAGCGCCAGCGGCAGCAAGGCGATCGCCGGCAACGGGTTGAACATCGCCGTCAGGCTGGCCAGCAAGTCCCGGCCCCAGCGCGACGAGGTCGCCAGCGCGGTCAGTCCGAGCGCGAGCACCACCCCCAGCGCGTAGCCCTGCAGCAGCAGCTTCAGCGAGATCCCCGCGCGCACCAGCAGTTCGCCGCCGTACAAGCCTTCCCACAGCGCTCGTGCCGCGGAGACGAACGAGGGGAACAGCAGATCGTTGTCCGCCGCGCGCGCAGCGACTTCCCAGAGCGTGGCCAGCAACGCCAGCAACGCGGCTTGGCGCCACGCGCTCGAATCCAGTGCGCGACGCCAGAGCGGCGTCGATACCACCTGCACGGGCACGTAGTCGGCGAGCGTTTCCTCGCGCTCGGCGCGCAGGGGCGGATCGAACGGCCGCTGCGTCGGCAGCACGGTGACGGTCATCGGTGAATCCTCAGTTCAGAGCACGGCGGCGGAGGCAGTCGCCGCAACGGTCGATTCCGCGGTCGGCTCATCGCCGAAGAGCAGATGCTCGATGCGCTGCGCCTGCGCGGCACGCTGTGCCGGTGTCAGACCTTGCGCGTTCAGCTCCGCCCGCACCCGGCCCGGATGCGGCGACAGCACCAGCACACGGTGCCCGACGATCAGCGCTTCCTCGATCGAATGGGTCACGAAAAGCAGCGTGAAGCGCTCCTGCTCCCACAGCGCGAGCAGCTCGTCCTGCATGCGGCGGCGCGTCAGCGCGTCGAGCGCCGCAAACGGCTCATCCATCAACAGCACGCGCGGCTTCATCGCCAATGCACGCGCGATGGCGACCCGCTGCTTCATCCCGCCGGACAGCTGATGCGGATACGCCGACGCGAAGTCGCTCAAGCCCACGCGCGACAGCCAATCACGTGCCCGTTCCAGCGCCTGCTTGCGCGACGTCGTTCCCGACGCGATCAACGGGAACGCGACGTTCTCCAGCACCGTCTTCCACGGCGGCAGCTGATCGAACTCCTGGAACACCGCGATGCGGTCGGGCCCGGGTCCGTTCACCGGCTGGCCGTCGACGAGGATGCGTCCTTCCGCCGGCGTGACGAAACCGCCGACCGCCTTCAGCAGCGAAGACTTGCCGCAGCCCGACGCGCCGAGCAGCACGAAGCGCTCCGACGGCAGCACGTCGAATCCGACGCGATGCGTGGCGCGGACCACGCCGCGATCGCTCTTGTAGTCGAGGCTCACGCCGTCGACGCGCAAGCGCGCCTGCCGCTCCTGCGGGAGACCGCCCCGGTCGCCGCATGCCTCGCAGGCAGGTGCCGCGTCGAGCGCACGAGTTGCGTCTATCGCTTCGAGGGGCTGCAGCACCACGCTCATGCTCAGCTGCCGTCCGCGTTGTGCGGGTCGTCGAAGAAGTAATCCTTCGCCGACGCCGGCTTGTTCTTGATCGCGCCGACGCGATGCATGAACGACGCCAGCGCGAAGGTGTTCTGCGGCGTGATCTTGAACTGCACCTCCGGGTTCCTGATCACCTTCACCAGCAACTCCTTGGGCACCTTCGAGTTCTCGTTCCTGATGTAGATGTCCGCCGAGCGCTCCGGGTTCTTCGTGATGAAGTCCGCCGCCTCGGCCAGCGCGCCGACGAAGGCCTTGTAGGTCTTCGGGTTGTCGCGCCGGAACTTCTCCGTCGTGTACAGCACCGTCGCCGACGCCGGACCGCCCAGCACCTCGTAGCTGTTCAGCACGATGTGGACGTTCGGGTTGCCCGTCAGCCCCTGCTCCTGGAACGGCGGATTGCCGAAGTGCGCGTTGATCTCGGTGCCGCCCTTGATCAGCGCCGCCGTCGCTTCGGGATGCGGCAGCGCGACCTGCAGCCGGTCGAGCTTGTTGAACTGTGCGTCGCCCCAGCGCTTGGCCGACGCCAGCTGCAGGATGCGCGACTGCACCGAGACACCCACCGCCGGCAGCGCGATGCGGTCCTTGTCGCCGAAGTCGGCGATGGTCTTGACGGCCGGATTGCTGCTCGTGAGGTAGTAGGGGAAGTTGCCAAGCGACGCGATGCCTCGCACGTTCTGCTTGCCCTGCGTCTTGTCCCACAAGGTCAGGAGTGGGCCGACGCCCGCGCCGGCGATGTCGATGCTGCCGGACAACAGCGCCTCGTTGATCGCCGGGCCGCCGGAGAGCTGCACGCGTTCGACCTGGATGTCGACGCCCGCGGCCTTGCCGTGCTTCTCGATGAGCTGCTGGTCCTGCGCGACGTTCAGCAGCAGATAGACGATGCCGAACTGCTCGGCGATGCGGATCCTGCCTTCCGCGTGCGCGGAAAGGGCCGACACCGACAGCCCGGCCGCCAGCGCGCCCGTGAGCAGGGATTTCAGGAGAGCGGGGCGGTCGGCTGTCATGCGGGAAGGTCGCCTTCGATGGTGGTGCGGTAGAGGTGTCGGCGCAGATGGTCCGGGCAGCCGGTGGCCAGGTGGAGCAGCGAGCGGTTGTCCCAGAACACGAGGTCATGGGGCAGCCACCGGTGCCGATACACGATGCTCTTGCGGCTGCTGTGCTCGAAGAGCTGCGCGAGCAGGTCGCGGCTTTCGTCCTCGGGCACGTCGAGGACGCGTGTCGTGAAGTGCTCGCTGACGAAGAGCGCACGACGCCCCGTCTCCGGATGCGTGCGCACGATCGGCTGCGAGGCCGGCTTGACTTCGGCGATCTGCTCGGGCGTCAGCTTCGGGCGCCATGGATTGCGCGCGCGCAGTTCCTCGTATTTCGCGAGGTAGCTGTGCTCCGCGCGCTTGCCGGCGATCGCCGTCTTCAGCGCCAACGGCAGCCCGTCGTAGGCGTGATGCTGGTTGGCGAACAGCGTGTCGCCGCCTTCCGCTGGCAGCTCCTGCGCGTGCAGCAGCGAGCCCAGGCTGGGGCGCTCCTTGTACGAGAGGTCCGAATGCCAGTACTGCCCGGCATCGCCGAGTCCGACCGGCTGACCCTGCGCATCCCGCACGTTCGACACCTGCAGGATCTCAGGGTGGCCGGCCAACTGGAAGTTGCGCAGCACATGGATCTGGAGCGGTCCCCAGCGGCGACTGAACGCGATGTGTTGCGCCGGCGTGATGCGCTGGTCGCGGAACACCAGCACGTGGTGGTCCAGATGCGCGCGGTGCAGGCGGGCGAAGTCGGCGTCGTTCAGCGGCTGCGTCAGGTCCAGTCCCACGACTTCGGCGCCAAGCGGCTCATCGAAGGCGTGGACCTTGAAGTGCTGCGACGGCGCCGCGGCCGAGGCCGGCATCGCAGCGGCAAGGGGCGGGGCGAGGGCTGTCATGCCTGCCGACTCTAGGCATCCGCCCTCCTCGCCGGAACGAAGCTGACGGCATGTCCAAGTGCGCAATCTGAATAAGGTGCCCACCGCGGGAATCTCCCGTTTGCACTTCAGTTACATGGCCATGCGTATAGTGACGCCCTTCCCTATGTCAAAGGGGAATCGACAGAGCAATCAAAGCCAGCAGAGGAGCGGGAGCCACGTGAAACAAGTCATCTGCGTGAAGTGGGGAACCGCCTACGGTCCGGAGTACGTCAACCGCCTGTACGGCATGCTGCGCCGGCACATCACCGGCGAGTTCCGCCTGGTCTGCCTGACCGACAACGCCGAGGGCCTGCGCCCCGAGGTGGATGCCTACGACCTGCCTGAGCTGGGCTGCGAATGGCCCAAGAAGTCCATGGGCAAGTGGCGCAAGCTGGTGATGTGGAGCGCCGACATGGGCGAGAAGACCGGCCTGTCGGGCCCGGTGCTGTTTGTCGACCTGGATTCGGTGATCGTCGACAACATCGACGGCTACTTCTCGCACGGCAATCCGGAGGACGTGATCCTGGCCCGCAACTGGGCCAAGCCGATGCAGCGCCTGGGTCAGACCTCGGTGTTCCGCTTCCCGGTGGGCAAGTACCCGCACATCATCGAGAACTTCCGCGCCAACCCGCAGGGTGTCGCGGACAAGCACGGCTTCGAGCAGCACTGGGTCACCGCCTCGGTGCCGGGCGGCATCAAGTTCTGGCCGCATCTGTGGACGCGGCATTTCCGCCTGCACTGCCTGCCGCCGTTCCCGCTGCGCTACTTCAAGCCGGCGCGGCTGCCCGCGGGCGCGCGCATCGTGACCTTCCCCGGCGGCCCGAACCCGGCCGACGTGCTGCTCGGCCGCTGGAACACGCAGGACCCGCCGCATGAAAAGCCCTGGGACCATTTCCGGGCGGCCTTCGCCGGCGGCGTGAAGCATCGCTGGCGCCACCTGCGCAGCTTCGTGCTGCCGCCGCCCTGGGTAGCGCAGCACTGGGTGGAATGACCCGGGTTCTCTGACCCGGGGATCCGCCGACGGCTCAGCAGGACTGCCGAAGGCGCGACAGCAGCGACTGCGCCGCGGCCGCCGTGCCGGCCGGCGCATGGGGACTGGCGGCGGACATCGCCGGATTGTCCTGGGCGGCCTGGATCAGGCGCTGTGCCGCGGCCGGCCCCGGCAGCACGGGACCGATGAAGCACACCCGTTCGCCCTGGCCGATCAGGAGCGTCGGGAAGGTCTCGACCTCCAGGTCGTCGACCAGCTCTGAATCGTCCTCGATGTCCACCCACAGGAAGCGGGCGGCGGGATGCTGCTGGCGGAGCGCGGCGAAGTCCTCCCGATAGGTGTCGCAGGTCCGGCACCAGGCGGCACACAGGCAGGCGACCAGCAGGTCGGAGGACCCCTCGGACGCGGGAGCGGACGGGGGCGGCGAGGACGACAGGGTGGACATGGGCCCGGAGCTTAGCGGAGTTGCCCTCGCCATGAATCTGTTCGCAATACGTCCAATGCACCGAATGGGTGCCTGTGGCGTGACGATGGCGCGAGCTTTGTGCAGATTTGTGAGGAGGCTGTCAACGGCCCACCAATGACCGGCGTTAGCTGGCACAAAGCGGTGATTGCAAGCGGTCTTCCCCCGCTCCAAGCCGCTGAAAGCCAAGAAGGTCCCCGACCATGATGAAGTCCCAAACCCGCACCGAATCCCAGCCCCGCCGCCTGCCGATGCCGGAACTGGCGCAGCACGACAAGGGCCGCAAACACGAAGCCTTTGAAGTTGCCAGCCTGGGCTGCGACCGCCGCAGCGTCGCGCGCGCCCTGCGCTTCGACCGCAAGCGCTGATCCCGAGCGGAGCCGCCCCGATTCCGGGCGGCGGCCCCGCCAGGATCCGCCCAAATCCGATGAGGCCTTTCAGTCCTCGTCGTCCGGTGACTGCAAGGGCGCCAGCAGCCGGTCGATCTCGTCGGCGCTGAACTTCTCCAGACGCTCCCCGCCATCGCGCCCCAGCAGGCCATCCGCCAAAGCCCGCTTGCGGGCCTGCAGTTCCAGCATCCGCTCCTCGATCGAGCCCTCGATCGCCAGTTGATGGACGAACACCGGCCGCGTCTGACCGATCCGGTGCGCCCGCGCATGCGCCTGCGCGTCGACGGCCGGGTTCCACCATGGATCCACCTGGATGACGGTGTCCGCCGCTGTCAGCGTCAGTCCCACGCCGCCCGCCTTCAGGCTGACCAGCATCAGCGGTGCCTCGCCCGCCTGGAAGCGCCTCACCACCTCGCCGCGCTTGCCTTCGGGCGTCTCGCCGGTCAGCTTCATCAGCGGCATCCGCAGGTCGACCATCGCGGCCTCGATCAGGTCCAGCATGCCGGTGAACTGGGAAAAGATCAGGATCGTCCGCCCCTGGGCGATCATCTCGGGCACCTTCTCCCGGATCCATTCCAGCTTGGCGGCTTCCATCCCGTGAGGGAGCGAAATGCCCGGCACCAGCCGCGGATCGCAGCACACCTGTCGCAGCTTCAACATCGCGTCCAGCACTGACATCAAGCCCGTGCCGAAGATCTCCGAGTCCTTCAACAGCCGCCGCACCAGGTGGTCGGCGCCGATCCGGACGCTTTCGTACAGCTGGCGTTGACGCCCCTGAAGGGGGATGCGCTGGGTGAGGACCGTCATCGGCGGCAGGTCCTTGGCGACCTCCTCCTTCAGGCGACGAAGAATGAACGGCCGCACGCGGGAGGCCAGTTCCCGGGCGCGGCGGGCGTCGCCGGTCTGTTCGATCGGCTTGCGCCAGTGCCGCGCGAACGCACGTGACTCGCCGAGATAGCCCGGCATCAGGAAGTCGAACTGCGTCCAGAGTTCCCCCAGGTGGTTCTCGAGCGGCGTGCCGGTGAGCACGAGCCGCTGGTTCGCCTGGAGCCGTCGCAGTGCGCGCGCCGCCCTGGAGCGTGGGTTCTTCACCGCCTGCGCTTCGTCCAGCACCAGCACGGAGAACCTCGGCTTGGCGAGCGTCCGCACCTCGCGCCACGCCAGGCCGTAGCTGCACAGCAGCAGGTCGATGTCGCCGAGACGCTTCATCACCTGCGCCCGCTCGGACGGGTCGGACAGGGTGGCCACGCGCAGGTCGGGTGCGACGCGCGCGGCCTCCTGCGTCCAGTTGAAGATCAGCGAGGTCGGCGCGACGACCAGCGCCGGCGCCGTCAAGCGCCCGGCCTGCTTCTCGACCAGCAGATGCGCCAGCGCCTGCGCCGTCTTGCCCAGGCCCATGTCGTCGGCCAGGATGCCGCCGAGTTCCTGACGCGCCAGGTACTGGAGCCAGGCCAGGCCTTGCAGCTGATAGGGGCGCAGCGTGATGCCGAGGCCTCCCGGCGCGGCGGACGGCGGCGGCGGGCCGGCATCGCGCAGGCGCTCCCACATCGTCCGCAACTCGTCGGCGCCGAAGACCTGCCAGCGGCTGTCCGGCACATCGAGCGCCGCCAGCCGCGCCGCTTCCCAGGCCGTGAGCTTCACCGGCCCGCGCCGTGAGCGTTGCGCGACCAGGACGTCCAGCAGGTTGAGCATCAGCCGCTTCAGCGGCGCCGCCGTCGAATGCAGCCGACGGCCACCGGGCGCTTTCAGGCCGATGATGGCGTCGTCATCGATCCCCGCGATCGCGTCGGCGTAGAGCCAGCGGCGGTCCTTGCGCAACAGGTCCCAGATCATCGGCGCGAGGTCGACCCGCTGGCCTTGCACCGTCACGCCCAGGCTGAGCATCCACGAGCCCTTGCGGCGCGACAGCGCGAGGGTGGGCAGGCGGTCGCCCGCGCCGGACGCTGGCGCGATGGCGGTCTGGACGTCCACCGGCTCATCGCCTTCCGGCTGGATCTCCAGCGACCACGCGTCGATCGCGACGCTGTGGTGGGCGAACCCGGGCAGGAACTCGATCTCCCAGCCGAGCTTGCGGAGCCGGGGCACGTCGTCGGCCGCGAAGTCGGGGAAGAGGTCTTCCTGTTCCAGCGTCCAGCTCGGGGTCAGGCCCCGGCCGAAGGAGGCGTCGCGCCACTGCAGCATCTCGACATCCACCGGATGCAGCGGCAGCGCCTGCCACTGTTCCAGCGACGACGGATCCGCGGGCCAGCGCGTCAGCCTGAGGAGGGAGACGCGATCGCCGCGCGGCCCCAGCTTGCCGTGCGGCCGCATGCCGAGCAGGCCGTCGCCGCGGTTGAGCGTCTGCAGGATCAGCTTCGGAGGGAGCGGGGAAGGCGGCGCGGTCATCGGCGGCCATTGTCGATGCGACGCCGACCCGCCCGATCAACCCTCCTTGCTCTCCCGGGCGGGCTTGCCCTCCTTCGGCGTGCGCGGCTTGGGCAGACCTGTCTTCGCAAAATCCGCCGGCACGCGCATCAACGCAGCCTCGGGTTCGGCGCGGCGGATGTGGCGCAGCTGGTAGTTCTGTTCACCGCTGCGGGGATCCTTCGTCTGGACGCTGACGGTGACCTTGAGCTCGGGCGACGTCCAGACCTCTCGCGAGATCACGATCGGCTTCTCATTGCCGATCTTGCCCGCGGGAATCGTGCGCGTCGTGCGTCCGCCGGTGACCTTGAGTCCGTCGATCTCCTTGGGCGGCAGGTTGTCCGGCTGCCCGTCCTGGCCGCTGAGCTGGCCGTTGAGGATCAGCGGCTCGATCCGCATCGCCACGGCCGGGGGCAGGGGCGACATCGGCGCCAGCGGACCCAGGGAACCCGGCGGTGTCTCGACGCGGATCACGCGGACCTCCTGACCGGTTTCGCCGGGGGCAATCACGACCGGCGTCGCGATGCGCGGGTTGACGTGAACCGTCGGCGCCGCCGGCGCGACTGGTGCGGCGGGGGGCCGGGCCGCCTCGACCCGCGGCGTCGTCTCGCTCCGGCCGAAGTTCTCGCGCGCCCAGTCGCGCATCTTCCGGCCGTACTCGCGCATCTTGTCGTTGTAGTCGCGCATCTTCTCCTGGTACTCGCGCATGCGTTCGCCGTACTCGCGCTGGGCCTCGGCGTCCGCGCGCCCGCCGCCGAGATAACGCGCGGTCTTGCGCTCCGGATCGAGCAGCCAGTTCTCGCCGCTGACGGCATCGCGGAGGTAGACCACCTTGCGCCCCTGGCGTTCGACTTCCTGGCGCGTCCGGCCTTCGCCGTCGCGGCACAGCTGGCTGGTCTGCTGATGGACGATGCGATTGCCGTCGGCCAGCGGCTGGACGGTTTCATGCACGGCCTGGGCGCAGTAGGGCGCGCCCTTGACGACGCGTTCCGTGCTGAGGATGTGCATCGCGACGCCGGATTCTGCGATCAGCTCGGCGACGTCAGGCACCGGTGGAACAGGCGGAACCGGCGGGACGACGGCGGGCATCACGGGAGGCGCGGGCGGCGCCGGCCGGGCATCCGGATCCGGCGACGCAGGCGCGGCGGGCTGGGCCTGGACCGCGATGGCGGCGAGCGCCAGGGCGAGGGTGGTGAGGGAAGTCTTCATGGCGGTCTCCAGGGAGGGAAGCAGGTCGTCGTGGTTGCCGGATCGATCAGGGCATGACGCGCATCGCGAGCACATCGCCCGAGGCGTGCACCAGCAACTCGGCGCGCACGGGCGCGGCCGCGTCGGCGGGGTCGTAGGGCAGGCCCAGCAACGCGAGGCGCTCGCGCGGGACTTCCGCGGGAACCAGCCAGGCGTTGCCGGTCCCGGCCTTCTCGAAGGCGGCCCAGCGATCGGCGGACACGAGGACGATGAAGCCGCTGCCTGGATTGCCCATGACGGTGGCGCCCGATTCCCCCGGCGGCGCGGAACCGAGCAGCCAGACGCAGGCGACCAGCACCGAGGCGCACAAGGCCGGACCGGCGAGCGCCCATCTCCAGCGGCCGGCCCTGGCCGCCTTCTGGCGGGCGGCGAACTGCTGCCGCATGACGAGCAGCACCGCGTCATCGCGCTCGACCGGCGGTGTGCGCTGGCGCAGGTCCTGGGCCACGGCCCAGAGCCAGTCGGCCAGGCGCGCGGAGCGGGGCGGGGAGGTGTCGGTGGTCTTCATCATGCGGACTTCGATGAGCGTTCGATCGCGTCCACCGGGGCGGACGGCAAGGGCGTGGACTCGTCCTTCAACGCGGCCAGCAGGCGCGCCCGGCCCCGGTGGAGACGGGTGCGCAGCGTGTTGAGTTCGACGCCGGCGATGCGGGCGGCTTCGGCATAGGCCCGCTCCTGCAGATCGACCAGCACGACGGCTTCACGGAAGGTCCAGGGCAGCGTCTGCAGCGCAGCCCACACGCGGGCCTGGTCCCGCGCGCGCACCAGTTGCTGCTCGGGCGCATCGGCAGGATCGTGGTGGAGATCCTCCGCGTCCTCGTCATGAGCGACCGGCAGGTCCCGCCAGCGGGCCAGCAGGTGATGCCGTGCCACGCCGGCGAGGTAGGCGCCCAGCGGCCCTCTGCCCGCATCCCAACCCTCGGGCCGTCCGGCGAACTGGACGAAGGCCTCCTGCATCGCGTCCGCCGCCCAGTCGGACTGGCCGCACAGCGCCAGCGCGTAGCGGTAGACGCCGGGCGACTCGCTGCGGTACAGCAGCTCCAGCGCGCTCGCGTCGCCCTGGCGCAGCCGGCGGACGAGCGCTTCGCTGGCGGCGGCGTTGGCATCGGCAGGATCGGGGCGGGCGCGGCCAGCCAGGCGGGTCCAGAAGCTCATCGGGCGTTCGACGTGCGTTGCGTGGTGGGCATGTTGAACGTATTGCGCGAGCGGTCCGGAAAGTTCCCGGCTCGCACAGAAGAATTTGTGGTTCGACCGTGTCGCCCGCAGGGCCCCTCCAGGAGCCGAGCGCCTCCCCCCCGTGTTTCAGGGGCATGACACTTCCACGCCACACCGGGCGACCTTCGCCCGAATGGCGAGAACCGTGCACCGTGCGATCTTCGCCAAGCGCCATTTTCAAAGCGGTTTTGCGAAAGTGAGCGCAGGCAAACCGTTCCAACTTGGTGCATGCGCCGGGTGAAAACCCCAAGTGCGTGCATGGGGACCCGGTCCTAGCATCCACCCCACTCGACGCGACACCCGTCCCGCGCCGGCGACAAGCCGGCACCAAGGGGGTTGCCTACGGGGGCTGAGGAGACAAACAGATCAAACCAACACCAACGAATAACAGTGACACTGTCACAATTCGCGGGCACCTGAATCAGGTGCCCGTTTTGTTTTCGTGGCCTGGTTTTGCGCGCATCCCGCGATCGTTCTCGGCCCGTATCCGCGGCCCCGGGGCCGCCCTTGCGAGTCCTTGCAGATGATCGAGTTGTTGACCGCGGCCGTGGCGTCGCTCCTGGCCGGTTTCGTCGACGCCGTGGTGGGCGGCGGCGGGCTGATCCTGGTGCCCGCGCTGTTCAGCGTCTATCCGAATGCCGCGCCGGCCACCCTCTTCGGCACCAACAAGGGTGCGTCCATCTGGGGGACGGCCTGGGCCACCCACCAATATGCCAAGCGCGTGAGCTTGCCGTGGCTGGCGCTGATGCCGGCCGCCGCCGCCGCCCTGGCCGGCAGCTTCGCCGGCGCCTGGGCCGTGACGCAGATGGATCCGAGCGGCCTGCGCAAGGCGCTGCCGGTGATCCTGCTGGGCGTGCTGCTGTACACGCTGGCGAAGAAGGACCTGGGCCGGCACCACGCACCGCGCCACGAGGCCGCGACGCAGACGTTCATGGCCAGCGCCATCGGCCTGACGATCGGGTTCTACGACGGCTTCTTCGGGCCGGGCACCGGCAGCTTCTTCGTCTTCCTGTTCGTGCGTCTGCTGGGTTTCGACTTCCTGCACGCGTCCGCCACCGCCAAGCTGATGAACACGGCGACCAACTTCGCGGCGCTCGTGCTGTTCGCCAGCAAGGGGCACGTCTGGTGGCACGTCGCGGCGGTGATGGCGGTGGCCAACGTCGTCGGCAGCGTGGTGGGCACCCGCCTGGCGCTGGCCAAGGGCGCGGGCTTCGTGCGCGGCATGTTCGTCGTCGTGGTGTCGCTGCTCATCCTCAAGACCGGTTACGACGCCTTCCTGCGCTGATCCCGTGGACGTCGCGGGCCGCTCCGCAGGAACGCCAGACGCCCTCCGAACAACACCACCATCGCTTTCCGCCAAAGGCGGGATGCCGGCGGCCCATCGCCCGGGCTACCATCCGTCCAAACAACCGCTGATCACCATGCCTGTCGATCCTCAACTCCGCGCGCTGGATATCGAGATCCCCACCCAGCCCGACGTGCTGGTCAAGCTCTCGCTGCTGATGGCCGACGAGGACATCGACCTGCAAGCCGTCTCCGGCCTGGTGGAAACCGACATGGCCCTGGCGGCCGCCGTGCTGAAGGCGGTCAACTCCTCGCTGTACGGCTTGCGCGGCCGGGTGCAGACGGTGCACCAGGCGCTGACCTACCTGGGCATGCGCGAGGTCGCCGCCATCACCTTCGAGATGGGCCTGCGCGCGGCCTTCCCGCCGGCCGTCGAGCTCGAACCGGTCTGGACCCGCGCCGCCAAGCGCGGGCTGCTGATGGGCCGGATGGGCCAGATGCTGGGCGTCGACCCGTGGGCGGCGCACTCGGCGGGCCTGTTCGAGGAGTGCGGCAAGGCGGTGCTCTACCGCCATGCGCCGGGGCACTATCCCGCGATGCTGCGCGCGACCAGCAGCGACAAGGAACTGGTCCAGCTGGAGCACACCGCCTTCGGCGTCAGCCACGACGCGCTGGGCGCGGCCTTGTGCGAGAGCTGGGGCCTGGCGCCGGCCGCTGTCGCCAGCGTGCGCTACCACGTGCAGTTGCAGCATGAGCTGGAGATGCCGGAGGCGATGCAGCGCCGCGGCGTGGGCGCGATCTCGCTGGTCGCGTGGACGCTGATGAACAAGCCGGAAGCGCTCGACGAGACGGTGATGGAGATCGCGCCTCAGGCCCAGCTCGACGAGACGCTGATGCTGCGCGCCGCGCGCCGTGTCGAGGAACAGCTGCAGCAGGCGGAGACCCGGGGTCGCTGAGGATAGCCCGCCGCTCAGGACGCGATGCAGAGCCGGTCGCGCCCCATGTGCTTGGCGAGGTAGAGCGCCTCGTCTGCCGCCTGCAGCAAGGCCTGCGGGCTGAGATACGGATGACCCGGCTGTGACGCCGCCAGGCCGGCGCTGATCGTCACAATGCAGCCGTCCGACGGTTCGACCGACAGCCCACCCGATGGCCCACCCGGCAGTGCGTCATGAGGCACCGCCAGGGCGCGCCAAGCCTCTCTCAGCGACTCCATCAGCGCCTGCGCCGAGTCGATGTCGAAACCCGGCAGCAGCACCGCGAATTCTTCGCCGCCGAGGCGGGCCACCAGGTCGGTGTCGCGCTGGAAGTGCTCGGCGAGCAGCCGTGCCAGCCGGCGCAGCACCTCATCGCCGGCGCTGCGCCCGTGGCGCTCGTTGAACGGCTTGAGGTGGTCGACGTCGAGGATGGCCAGCGCCAGCCTCCCCTGATCGCGCTGGGCGCGCTTGAACTCGCGCCGCAGGGCGGCATCGAACTCCCGCCGGTTGGCGATGCCGGTGAGCGGGTCGTGACGCTCCATCGACGCGAGTTCGCGCCGCTTCGCCTCCAGGGACCGCTCCGCCTGCTGCAGCGCGCGGTGCTGGCGGGCGATCTCCTCCCGCAACTCGCGTCCGCGCGATTGCTCGCGATGCAACTCGTCGCCGAGCGAGGTCCGGACATGGTCGAGCGCCTGCTCCAACTGCAGCAGCTCGCGAGGCCGCGGCTCGCCGGGTTCGAGCCAGGTCAGGGACTGCGGCGGCAGCGTCGGATCGAAGCGGCTGGCCTGCGCTGACAGGTGGCTCAACTGCCGCAGCAGCCAGCGGTCCAGCATGAGCGCGGCGATCAGGCCCAGGGCCGTCGCCAGCAGGAGATGGATCAGCGCGGATCGCAGCAGCGGATCGCGTCGCAGTGTGTCGCCGACGGTGGAGGCCGAGGCCTGCAAACGCAGTTCCCCGCTGCCGGCGAGCGAGAACTCGGCGCTGGGACCCGGTTCGCCGTCGTCGTCGGAGAGGGCGCGGAACTGCTGGCCGTCGTGCGTGCGAAGTTCGACGCGGCGCAGGTTGTGGCGGGTGAGGATGTGGTGCAGCAGGCCGTGCAGTGCTTCGGGGCGCTCGAGGCGTTGCTGGAAGCTGTAGGCCAGAGGCCCCGCGTACAGGAGCGGGATGGCGCTCAAGTCGGCGTCGGCCTCCGCGGCGCGCCGCTGCGTGGTCTCGCGCAACTGCCAGCCGCTGGACAACGCGACCAGCAGCAGTCCGAACACGAACAGCGCCAGCAGCGGGCGGGCGCCCACCGAGAGGCGGATGGCTTTCTGGATCATGCGTGGATGCCGAGCATGCGACGGAAGTCGCGCTATACACCGTCAAGTCATCGTCAGCCCATTGTGCCGAGCCGTGTTCGCTCGTTTCCCCGGGGAAACTCCAAGCCGGAGGGGGCCCAGCACGGCCGACACCCACCAGGGGGAGACGATGAAACGAATGACGGCGGCCGTCTGGCTGCTGTCCATGGCGGGCGCGGTCTGCGCCGATCCGGGGTACTACCTCGTGCGTCCTTACAGCGAGGCCGGTCAGTCCACGCTCGATCTGCGCTACTGGCACGTCGATCCGCCGGACGAGGCGCCGACGCTGTGGCCCGAGATCGGCCTGCGCTATGGCGTGAACTCGCGGTGGAGCACCGAACTGCTGCCGAGCCGAAGTCGTGGCGAGCCGGTCCGGTTGTCAGGTTCGACCTCGGCGGGCACGCGGAACTGACGGCGGCCTACCTCTGGGGGAACACCTACCGCAACCGTGGGGACATGCTGAGCGCCGCCCTCCAGGTCGGGTTCTGAAACCTAGAATCCGCCCGCCCCGCCCGCCCCGCCCGCCCCGCCCTGGTGGTGCCGGGGTCAGCAGACCTGGTGAGAAGCCAGGGCCGACGGTCACATGCGGGTGCAGCTCGACACTGGCGTGCCGGTGTTCTCGGCGGTGCTCACGCCCCTGGCGTTCCATGAGCACGCAACGCACCACGGGTTCTTCCATGAGCACCTCGCGACCAAGGGCACCGAGCTCGCCCACGCCTGCCGGGCGACGCTAGAGGCCTTGCGAAAGCTGGATGCGCTGAGCGCTTGAGCATTGATGCGGCGGCGCCCGCGTGCCGTCGTCAAGCGCGGCCCTGCACCGGGTAGGAGGCCGCGCGTCCGCGAACCTCCCACCCGGTTCCGGTCCCAGGGAGATCCGTGGCGCGCGTTACAAGCGCGTGGCTGCGGCGGCCAGTCGAAGCGAGGTCACAAACCTCCGCGGTTGGCCGGTCACCGGATCGGTGAAGGCGATCTCGCGTGCGAGCAACTGCAGCGGACGCGTGAAGTCCACGGCGTCCTCCACGGGCTGCAGCACCGGATAGATGCGGTCGCCCTCGATGGGCAGACCCAGCGCGCACAGCTGCGCTCGAAGCTGATGCTTCACGCCGCTGTGTGGGCGCAGCTCGTAGCGCGCACGATCGACGCCGAGACGCTCGATCAGCGCGACGCGCGTGCGCGCATTCGGCACGGCACCTTCGACATCGACGGTGCACATCTGCATGAAGTCGACGGGGTGTTCTTCCAATCGACTCTCGTACTCGAAGGGCAGCCGTGCGCCGAGCTCGTCGCGCCACGGCGCGATGGCTTCGTAGACCTTCTCCACGGCGCGATCGCGGAACAGCCGCTGATACGCGTCGCGCGTGGCCGGCTGCACCGAGAACAAGGTCAGCCCCGCCGTCTCGCGATCGAGGCGATGCACCGGACTCAGATCGACCAGGCCCGTCTCGCGGCGCAGGCGCGTGAGCAAGGTCTGCTGCACGTAGCGGCCCTTCGGCGTGACCGGCAGGAAATGCGGCTTGTCGGCGACGAGCAGGTGGTCGTCGAGGTGCAGGATGCGGGCCTCGAAAGGCACCTGCGGCTCGTCCTCCAGCCAGCGCCAGTAGTACAGGCGACGCTGCGCACGATAAGGCGCCTCAGGCGTCAGCGTCGCGCCAGCGTCGTCGAGCACATCGCCGCGTGACATGCGCGCGGCCCAGTCGTCCCGGGCGACCAGTGGCAGCCGTTCGGCGAGGAAGTCCAGGACGAGTGGCCACGATCCGGGCGGACAGGCGAGCGCGCTCGCTGCGACACCGTCGCGCAGCGGCAGGGCGAGTTTCGGAGGACGTGCCATGTCGGAACCCTGCTTCAGCGCGGCGCGCCGCTCATTCGATCTGCGCGGGACCTCGCGCGCGCTCGTCGAGGAAGCGGTTCAGGCGCTGCAGGTCGTCGGCGTCGATGGTCGCGCCGTTGCGCCAGGCCTTGATCCAGGCCTCCCGCTGAGGATCGGCGGCGAGCTGCCGTACGGCGTGGTCCATCGCCTCGATGGCGCGCCGGCCTTCCGGCGTGCGGCTGCATGCGGCGGTCGCCATCAGCGTGCTGCGGCCCTCGGCCAGCGGCAGCTTGGCGAGTTCAGGGGCGCCCGGATGCGCGGCGTTGTACTCGTCGACGGTGATCGGGTACTCGAGCGTGTAGTCCATGCGCTTGGCGCGCAGCATCGGCAGCAACTGGGCGCCGCGGCCGGCGACGATCGAGCGTGGCGCGCGTTCCTGGTTCGCGGCGAGCAGCTTGTCGATGCGCGCACCGAAGCTGCGATCGCGCGGCAGCAGGCCGGTGAGGTCGGTGCGGCGCAGCAGGTCCGCGAGCTGCAGCGGCTGGCCGTTGGTCTCGAAGCGCGCGAGATCGTCGCGTCGCACGATCACGTGGATCTGTCTCGACATCATCGCCGGGTGCAGCGAGGTGAAGTACAGCCACTGCAGCCGTTCGGACGTGCGCAGGTGCAGCACGGAGCAGAGCGTCTCGCCGTGCCGCACCTGGGCTTCGAAGCGCGGCAGGCTGAGTTCGACGAACTCGTGCCGGAACTGCGGCATGCGCTCGATGAGCAGGCGCAGGAAGCCGTCGATCTCGCCCTGTCCCAGGTCCTCGACCTGCTGGGGCGGCTTGCCGTCGCGATAGACGAAGTGCGGAGGCATGTCCTGGACCATCCAGCGCACCAGCGGCGGTGGCGACGATGTGTGCGCCGCGGCGGACGCGAGGATCCCCAGCGCGGCGCAAAGCCCGGCGAACGCGCGCAGCGGAGGGATCAATCGCCCTCGACCCATTCCACCTTGGCGCCGAGGCGGGTGATGTTCTCGGCGAACTGCGGATGGGCGCGGCGGACCGGCGTCGCGTTGCGGATCACGGACTTGCCGGGGATGCTGGCCGCGACCATCAGCAGCGCGATCGCGACGCGGATGATGTAGGGGCTCTCGACCTCGGCGGGACTGAGCGTCTTGCCGCCGAAGGTCACCATGCGGTGAGGATCCGACAGGAAGGCGTGGGCGCCGAACTTGGACAGTTCGGTGGTCCAGCCCATCGCGCCGTCGTAGACCTTGTTCCAGAACATCACGCTGCCTTCGGCCTTGACGCCCAGCGCAACGAAGATGGGCAGCAGGTCGACGGGCAGGTAGGGCCACGGCGCCGCTTCGACCTTCTGCAGGATGTTGCGGGTGAAGGGTTCCTTGACCTTGAGCTTGCCGTCGACGACGGAGCGGGACCAGCCGTCCTCGTGGATGATCTGCACGCCGAACTTGGCGAAGGTGCGGTCGATCAGCGGGAACTGCTCCGGCTGCGAGTTCTTGACCCGGACGTCGCCGCCCGTGATCGCGCCGAGCGCGAGAAAGGTGACGATCTCGTGGAAGTCTTCGGCGAAGGTGAACTCGCCGCCGCCCAGGGATGCGACGCCGTGGATGGTCAAGCGCGAGGTGCCCAGGCCTTCCAGCTTGGCGCCGAGCATCTGCATGAACTGGCAGAACTCCTGCACGTGCGGCTCGCTGGCCGCGTTCATCAAGGTCGACGTGCC
This sequence comes from Mitsuaria sp. CC2, assembly GCF_048957715.1. NCBI lineage: Bacteria > Pseudomonadati > Pseudomonadota > Betaproteobacteria > Burkholderiales > Sphaerotilaceae > Roseateles > Mitsuaria sp. CC2. Next base: position 190,762 of record NZ_JARVXN010000019.1, read on the forward strand.
GTGCGCGAGCGCGGCGCACAGGACGAAGTTCTCGGTCGTGGTGACGGAGGCGTAGTCGGTCCAGTGGTCGTTGGCGCGGAGCTGGCCCTCGACCTTGACCACCAGGCCGTCGGCGGCGCGGTCGACGTTCGCGCCGAAACGCTGGAAGACCTCGACGTGCGGATCGATCTCGCGCGCGCCCAGCGTGCAGCCCTTGACGTCGTCCTCGATGCGGGCGGCGCCGAAGCGCGCCATCAGTCCGGGCACCAGCATGATCGAGGAGCGCATCTCCTCGGGCAGGTGGTCCTTCGCCGGGTCGAAGTGGGTGTCCAGGTGGTGCAGGTCCAGCACGCCGGTCTTGAAGTCCACGGACACGTTGCTGCCGAGCTTGCGGAAGACCTCGAGGATCTTCTTGACGTCGGTGATCTCGGGCACGCCGTGCAGCCGTACCGGCTCGCGCGTCAGCAGCGTCGCGCAGAGGATGGGCAGGACGGCGTTCTTGTTGGCCGAGGGAACGATGCGGCCCTTCAGGGGCGAGCCGCCGTGGACGATGAGGTTGGACATGGCCTGGCGCGGGGCGCGCGGGTGGAATTCGGTGGACGAGCGCGAATTATCGGGGTTTGCCGGATGGCCCGGCGCTCGGACGGGACATCAAGTTGCATCTTGCGACCCGGTCCTCCGGGACGCCAGCGAAGGTGTTCTCCGACAGCGGAGGAAATCTTCCTTTCCGATGCGGTGCCAGCCCGCACGGCCTGGTGCCAGAGGCGTGCTCCTAGGGAAGTCATGGGCGTGGGACCGCGAGCGCGCTCGCCACAATCTCGCCCCATGATTCCGCCCATTGATCCGTCCACGTCCGCGGTCGCGCCCTCGACGTCAGCGCCCGAGGATCCGCGTGGCTGTATCACGCCCGAAGACCTCAACGTCGCCCCGGCGTTGCTCGGCCTCCCACTGGCCTCGCCCTGGCAGCGTGCGAAGGCGATGGCGGTCGACGCGACGCTGGTGACGGCGCTCTCGAATTTCGGCAACGCGCCGTTGCTCGGAGGCTGCTGCTGGGTCGCGTGGCGTTGGTACAAATTCCAGCGCGCCTCGCGCGGCGAGGTGCTGCGGGAAGTCGGCTGGCGCGGCTGGCTGGGCTGGGTGCCGGCGTTGTGCCTGGTCGCCTTCGGGCTCTACACGAGCACGATGGAACACATCGACGAGCCGACGAAGCAGGCCCGCCGCGAGGCTGTAGCCGCTGCAGCCGTCTCGGTGTCCGACGGACCCGGGCAGGAAGCGCGCGAGCCGTCGGATCGGGTGGAGCAGGACGGTGGGGCCCAGCGCAAGGCCGACCGTGCGCGCATCGAGGCGTTGCAGCGAGAGGTGCGCGAACTGCGGGACGAAGCCAAGCGCTCGCCCATCGAGATGTTCCGGCATTGGTGGGAAGTCGTGGGCCTGAACCTGGCCTGGGCTTTCGTCTATTTCGTGGCGTTCCCGCTCATCTGGCCGGGCCAGACGCCGGGCAAGAGGCTGATGGGCCTGCGCATCGTCGAGCTGACCGGCAAGCCGCTCAAGCCGATGCTCTGCGTGCGTCGCTACGGCGGTTACGCCGCCGGCGCGACGACGGGCGGCATGGGTTTCCTGCAGATCCTGTGGGACGCCAACCGCCAGGGCTTGCATGACAAGGCTGCGCACACTGCCGTCATCGACACGCGCAATCCGCGCCGTCTCCCACTGACCGATTGACCCCAAGGCCCGAGGGCAACGAGTCTCCGTGGGGCCGGAAGGCTGCTGGGGGTTCGCGGACGCGATGCCCCCTGCTGCCTGGAGTGCCCGCGCCTGGCCAGACGAAGTGTGTGTTCAGCCCTTCGGGTCCAGCCGCTTCGCTCGCGCCAGGCGCCAGGCTTCGGCGGGATCGTCGCCGTAGACCTCTTCCGCTGTCGTCGTCGTTTCTTGGCGATGCGTGTCGATCGCGATCCGCTTGTCGAAGACGAAGCATTCGCCGCGCCAGTCTGCGTCGGCATCGGGCATCTGCTCGAAGTAGTTGAGGATGCCGCCGTCGAGCTGTCGCACGGTCAGTCCGCGGTCTGTCATCCAGCCGGACAGTTTCTCGCAGCGGATGCCGCCGGTGCAGTACATCGCCACGGTCTTGCCTTCGCGCTGCCAGGCCTCTGCGTGGGCATCGATGTAGGCCGGGAAGTCGCGGAAGTGCCGCACGCCTGGATCGATCGCGCCGTCGAAATGGCCGAGTTCGAATTCGAAGTGGTTGCGGTTGTCGAGCACGACGACGTCGTCGCGCCGGATCAGCTCCCGCCACTCCCGCGGCGAGACATGCGTGTTGCGCGTGTCGGCCAGTCCTGTCACGCCGTCCAGGCCGAAGGCGACGAGTTCCGGCTTCTCATGCACCTTCAGCAGCGTGAACGGGCGTGTCGTGCAGAAGCTGCGCTTGAAGTGCATGTCGGCGAAGGGCGGCTCGGCGCGCAGCGCGGCTTCGTAGGCATCGAGTGCGGCGGGCGGGCCGCCGATCGCGCCGGTGATGCCCTCCGGGGCGAGGAGCAGGTTGCCGCCGATGGCGCGACCCAGCGATTCGTTGAGATCGCGCAGGCGCTGCGCCAGGGCCGAAGTTTCGTTCAGTCGGACGAACTTGTAGAACGAGCTGTGCTCATGCTCGGAGGACGACATCGGAGGGACCACTGAAGATGGACGCCGTAAGGCAACAGGGGGAAGGCGGGCGGAGAACGGCATGGTACCGAGGTCCTCTGGCGGCCCGGGAGCAACCCGGGTGCGGGACTCGCACTTGCCCGCCTAGAATCCGCCTCTCTTTTTTCGCCCTTCCGGGGGCCCACCGCCGTGTCCGATCGCCTTGCCGTCCTGCCCCAGTACCTGATGCCCAAGGGGGCCATGACGCGGCTGGCCGGTCGTCTGGCGGGCGCTGAACTGGGCGGCTTCACGACCTGGACGATCAAGCGTTTCATCGCCAAGTACGGCGTGAACATGGCCGAGGCGGCCGAGTCCGATCCGACCGCCTACTCGACCTTCAACGACTTCTTCACCCGTGCACTGAAGCCCGGCGCGAGACCGCTGGCCGACGTGCCGCTGATCTGCCCGGTAGACGGCGCCATCAGCCAGTTCGGTCCGATCCGCGCCGACCAGATCTTCCAGGCCAAGGGCCACCAGTACTCGACGACGGCGCTGCTCGGCGGCGACCAGCAGCTGGGCGCGCAATTCCGCGATGGGCACTTCGCGACGATCTACCTGAGCCCGCGCGACTACCACCGCATCCACATGCCCTGCGCCGGCCGCCTCGTGCGCATGGTGCATGTGCCGGGCGACCTGTTCTCGGTGAACCCGACGACCGCGCGCGGCGTGCCGGGTCTGTTCGCCCGCAACGAGCGGGTCGTCTGCGTCTTCGAGGGCGAGCACGGCCCGTGGGTGCTGGTGCTCGTGGGCGCGACCATCGTCGGCTCGATGGCCACCGCGTGGCATGGCGTCGTCAACCCGCCGCGTCCGGGCCGGTTGCGCACCTGGCACTACGAGAACGAGCACTTCAGCTACGCGAAGGGCGAGGAGATGGGGCGCTTCCTGCTCGGTTCCACCGTCGTGCTGCTGTTTCCCAAGCACCTGCCGATGCAGTTCGACGCGCACTGGCAGCCCGGCGGCGCGGTGCGCCTCGGCCAGGCGATGGCCACGCTGGGCTCGAGCGGCCTGCCGCCCTCTCTCCGATAAGGGCCCGCCTTTGCGGGACAATCGCCGTCTCGAGAAACGACGGCGACAAGTTCCCATGACCCTGCGTGTCCTGACCGGCATCACGACCACCGGCACCCTGCACCTCGGCAACTATGTCGGCGCGGTGCGCCGCGCCATCGCGGCCAGCCGCGAACCCGGCGCCGAGAGTTTCTTCTTCATGGCCGACTACCACGCGCTGATCAAGTGCGACGAGCCGGCCCGGATCGAGGCCTCGCGCCTGCAGATCGCCGCGACCTGGCTGGCCGCCGGCCTGGACACGAGCCGGGTCGTCTTCTACCGCCAGAGCGACATCCCCGAGATCCCCGAGCTGACCTGGCTGCTGACCTGCGTCACGTCCAAGGGCCAGATGAACCGCGCGCATGCCTACAAGGCGTCCGTCGACGCGAACGTCGCCGCGGGCGAGGATCCGGACGCCGGCATCACGATGGGCCTGTACAGCTATCCGATCCTGATGGCCGCGGACATCCTGATGTTCAACGCGCATCGCGTGCCGGTGGGCAAGGACCAGGTCCAGCACATCGAGATGGCGCGCGACGTCGCGCAACGCTTCAACCACACCTTCAAGACGGAGCTCTTCGTGCTGCCCGACGCCAGCGTCGACGAGGAGATGGAGCTGCTGCCGGGCCTGGACGGCCGCAAGATGTCCAAGAGCTACGACAACTCGATCCCGCTGTTCGAAGGCGGCGAGAAGGCGTTGCGCGAGGCCATCTCGAAGATCGTCACCGACTCGCGTCTGCCCGGCGAGCCCAAGGAGACCGAGGGCTCGCACCTGGTCCAGATCTACGACGCGTTCGCGACGCCGGAGCAGCGGAAGAGCTTCCGCGCGGCGCTGCACGGCGGTCTGTCGTGGGGCGAGGCCAAGGATCAGCTGTTCGCCCTCATCGACGCGGAGATCGGCCCGATGCGCGCGAAGTACGAAGCGCTCATGGCCAATCCCGAGAAGATCGAGGAGATCCTGATGGAAGGCGCCGCGAAGGCGCGCGCCATCGCGGGCCCGCTGCTGGCTCAGGCGCGCGAGGCTGTGGGCCTGCGTCGCTTCAAGGCCCTGGCCGCACCGGTCGCGCAGGCCGCCAAGGCGAAGTCGACGGTGCCGGCGTTCAAGCAGTACCGCGAAGCCGACGGGCTCTTCTACTTCAAGCTGCTCGCGGCCGACGGCACGCTGCTGCTGCAGAGCACCGGCCTGCCCCAGGGCAAGGAAGCGGGCCAATGGGTCGCCCGGCTCAAGCGTGAAGGCGCCGCGGCGCTGGGCGAGGCGCCGGTGTCGAAGGAGACCGGCGACGAGGTGCTGCTGCCGGCGCTGGAGGCACTGGTGGCCGCCGAGCTGGAAGCGGCGGCCGCAAAGGGCTGAACGCCGGGGTGTCGAAAGGAAACCCTGGTTTAGGGTGCCAAGTCGATCACATTCATCGAAGAAACCCGCTCGTTCGCCGACGTCGGCCGTCGTAGTCTCCGATGTTGATTCCGTCACGCGTCAACACCACAACAACAGGAGACCCCCGATGTCCACGACGACCCGACTGACCGCCGATTCCCTGGCGCTGCAACGCCTCTACGCCTGGGAGTCCGATACGCCGGATCGGGTCACGCTGCGTCAGCCCATGGGGGGCGGCGTCGTCAAGGACTTCACCTGGAGAGAGGTCGCCGACCAGGCGCGCCGCATGGCCGCGCACCTGAAGACGGTGGGCCTCGAACAGGGCTGGGAACCCGGCGCCCGCGTTGCCATCCTGTCCAAGAACTGCGCCTGGTGGCTGATGAGCGACCTGGCGATCTGGATGGCCGGCTACGTCAGCGTGCCGCTCTATCCGACGCTCGCCCCCGACACCATCCACCAGATCCTCAGCCACAGCGAAGCCAAGCTGCTGTTCGTCGGCAAGCTCGACGGCTGGGAGGGCATGCGCCCGGGCGTGCCGCTCGGCCTGCCCTGCATCTCCTATCCGGTCTCGCCCGACGACGTCCAGGACACCTACGACCACTGGGACGCGATCTGCGCCGAGACCCCGCCGATCAAGGGCAAGCCCCTGCGCGCCGCCGACGAGCTGTCCACCATCATCTACACCTCCGGGACGACGGGCGCGCCCAAGGGCGTGATGCATTCGTTCGGCAACTTCGCCTGGGCCATCGCCACCGGTCTGAAGCGCATCCCGCTGGGGGAGTCCGACCGCATGCTGTCCTACCTGCCGCTGGCCCACGTCGTCGAGCGCGCGCTGGTGGAGCACGGCTGGCTCCATACCGGCATGACGGTGTACTTCGCCGAGAGCCTGGACACGTTCGCCGCCGACCTGCAACGCGCGCGGCCGACGGTCTTCTTCTCCGTCCCGCGCCTGTGGACCAAGTTCCAGCAGGGCGTGCAGGCCAAGCTGCCGCAGCCCAAGCTCGATCTGCTGTTCAAGCTGCCCCTCATCGGCAACCTGGTGCGCAGGAAGATCCTGAAGGCGTTGGGCCTGAACGAATGCAAGTTCGCCGCGGGCGGCGCGGCGCCGATGCCGGTCGCCCTCCTGAAGTGGTACCGCACGCTGGGCCTGCCGATCAACGAAGGCTACGGCATGACCGAGAACCTCGCGCTGTCGCACATCACCGTGCCGGGCCGCGACCAGATCGGCAGCGTCGGCCCCGCCTACGACGGCGTGTTGACGCGCCTGGATCCGATCACCGGCGAGCTGCAGATGAAGAGCCAGGCGCTGATGCTCGGCTACTACAAGCAACCCGAACTGACCGCCGAGACGATCACCGCCGACGGCTGGCTGAAGACCGGCGACAAGGCGGAGATCTCCGACAAGGGCGCGTTGGCCGGTTGCGTGCGCATCACCGGCCGGGTGAAGGACCTGTTCAAGACGAGCAAGGGCAAGTACGTGTCGCCGGCGCCGATCGAGGACCGCCTGGCGACGAATCCCGCCATCGAGGCCTGCGCGGTGACGGGCGCGAACTTCGCGCAGCCCGTGGGCATCGCGATGCTGTCGCCCGAGGCCACCGCGCGCGATCGTGCCGCGTTGGAGAAGGAACTCGCCGAGCATCTGGAGAAGGTCAATGCGCGGCTGGACCCGCACGAGCAGCTCGAATGCCTGATCGTCACGGCGACGCCGTGGACCGTGGACAACGGCCTGATCACGCCCACCTTCAAGGTGCGCCGCAACCGCGTGGACGAGGTCTACGGCCCGCGTCTGGAAAAGTGGATCGCCCAGCGCCGGAAAGTCATCTGGGCGGACTGACGCGCCGGCGCGCCGGCTGACGCATGATGAGGGGATGAAACGCGGATCCCTCAAGCGCTGGGCCGCCCTGCTCAAGGGCGAGCTGCTCACCGTCTTCTACGCGGCTCGCGACCCGGAGGCGCCCTGGCTGGCGCGTTTCGTCGCGATCGCGGTCGCGGCCTACGCGCTCAGCCCGATCGACCTGATCCCGGATTTCATCCCGGTGCTGGGCCTGCTTGACGACCTCATCCTGGTGCCGCTGGGCTTCTGGCTGGTGCTCCGGCTGATGCCGCCGCAGGTGATCGCGCGGGCGCGCCTGCGCGCCGCCGAACAACGCGGCCGGCTGCCGCGCAATCTCAAGGTCGGCGCGGCGATCGTCGTGCTGTGGGTGCTGCTGATGGTGCTGCTGGTCGTGTGGTTGATCGGCCGCGGCGGCTCGCCCGCGGGCGCCGTCTGAGCGAGCGCGTCCGCCCCCACCTCGCTCCGCATCTCAGTCCGGCCCAAGGCCCTTCTTCGCCAGCGTCTCGGCCACCCACTCGATGAACACGCGCATGCGCGCCGACACGTAGCGGTTGGGCGAGTAGACCAGGTAGACCGGCACGGCGTTGTGATGCCACCCGGGGAACAGCGGCACCAGTTCGCCGCTCGCGAGCTGCTCCTGGACCGCGTACTTCGCCAGCTGGACGACGCCGAGTCCCGCCAGCCCGGCGGCGACGTAGGCGTTGCTGTCGTTGACGTCGAGCCGTCGGCGGCCTTCGATCTCGATGCGCTCGTCGCCGCGGTGGAACACGAACGGGAACACGCGTCCGGTCCGCGAGGAGAAATAGCCCACGGCCTGATGCGGCTCCCGATCGAGGTCTTCGGGCGTGTCAGGGGTGCCGTGCTTCGCCAGGTAGGCCGGCGACGCGCAGGTGCAGAACTGGATCTGCCCGACGCGGCGCGCCACGAGTCCCGCGTCCTGCACGGGGCCGACGCGCAGCACGAAGTCGACGTTGTCGACGAGCAGGTCGATCGCGCGGTCGCTGACGCCCAGTGCGATCTGGATATCGGGATAGCGCTCGTGGAAATCGCCCAGCGCGGGGATCAGCACCCGCGAGCCGGTCAGCGTGGTCACGTCGACGCGCAGCCGGCCGCGCGGCCTGCTCTGGTCGTGGAGCATCCCCTGGTCGATGGCTTCGAGCTCGCTCAGGAGCGCCATGGTCCGCTCGTAGTACGCGGCGCCGTCCTGCGTGACGGTCACCTTGCGGGTGGTGCGCGTCAGCAGCTGGACCCGCAGGCGCGCTTCCAGCGCCTGCACCAGCCGCGTCAGACTGGCCTTGGGAAGATCCATCGAGTCGGCCGCCTTGGTGAAGCTGCCGGTTTCCACCACCCGGGCGAATGCCCGCATTTGCACGATCCGGTCCATCCGATGCCCTTGATCAAGCGGCGCCGGAAAGGGGACTGCTGGGGGGGGCCGCGGGGCGATTCTCCGGGATTCCGCACGGTCGTGCGCGCGGCGCGCCGGATTCCCGGCTCATGCGCCTCGATCGGGCGCTCGGGGAGACTGGCGGATTGGCATCGGAGGAATATGCGGCCGCCTTCGCCTTGAATATCGGGTGAATATCCAATGGCGTTCAAAGGCGCCTTGCTTAATCGACGCTTAAGCAAAAGAAAACCCCCTCGGCGAGTAGTGGCTCATCCGAAGGGGGTATAGGCGGTCGGTAACGGACAGGAGGAGTGCGGAGAACCGCCACCGACCTGGGCCTGAGCCCTTGACCTAGAAAATGCGCTCTACCGACTATTGTTCGAGTTCTCTCTCAGGGGGTTTGCTTGCAGGCGGGTATCAGGAAACAGGAACTCGTCGTTCAGCGACCTGCGACGGAGGTGGCCGGGGCGCTGCCGCCGAACTTCTTCACCAGCGTGGCGTAGTACGGCGAGCTGCGCAGCTGGGCGTACTTGGCTTGGGCGGCTTCACGGCGGGCGTTGTCGTAGCCGTAGGTTTCCGACTGCTCGACGCCGGCCAGACCGGATTCGCGATAGATCTCCAGGTCGGCCAGTACTTCGGCGCGGCTCACGGCGCTCGGGGTGTTGACGGGCTGGGTGTGCGGGTTGTCCGCGGCCATCGCGCTGCCGGCCACCAGGGCGGCGGAAGCGAAGAGGACGGAGGCCAGGATGTTCTTGGAGGTCATGATCTTTCCTTTCAGATTCGGTCCCAGGGCGACAGCGAAGGGGCACGGGGTGGATGATTCGGCCCGTCGATTGCGCGAGGTATCCATGTCGGTGTCGTTTGAAATCTGCCGGTTGCCCGGAGGTTTCAAGTCGTCGCCTGGTGGAGATTCCTGGAAGCGGTTTCGATGTGTCGATGGGATGAACTATGAACGATAAGGGTTGACCCTTAAATCCATTCCTCCGCAACACTCCGTTGAAAAGATCGGAACAATCGTTGCGCGAATGTCGCGCGACTCGCCCAAGGGGCCGGCATGATGGCGGCCTTTCGGGAGACTTTCGGGAGACGTCTTCGATGCTCGGCACCCACGACCTCGGCCTCTTCATCGCCTCCGGCCTGCTGCTCAACATGACGCCGGGACCGGACTCGCTGCTGATCATGGCGCGCAGCGCCACGCAGGGCTTCCGCGCCGGTTCGGCCGCGGCGCTGGGCATAGGTGCCGGCACCTGTGTCCACATCCTGGCTGCGGCGCTGGGGCTGTCGGCGCTGCTGTCCGCCTCGACGGCGGCATTCACCGTGGTGAAGCTGCTCGGCGCGGCCTACCTCGTCTACCTGGGCATCGGCCTGCTGTTCAAGCGCCGCGCCGCCGAAGACGGGGCTGACCGCGCTGGTGGCCGTGCCGATGATCCGGCGGAGGAGAGGCGCCCGGAGGCCGTCCAGGTTGCGCCGCCCGCGGCCCCGCTGCGGAAGATCTTCGCGCAGGGCTTCCTCACCAACGTGCTGAATCCCAAGGTCGGGCTGTTCTTCCTGGCCTTCGTCCCTCAGTTCATCTCGGCCGACGCGCCTAGCAAGGCGGCGGCTTTCCTGTTTCTCGGTGCCGTCTTCAACGTGAACGGGATGCTGTGGTGCCACCTGCTCGCCTGGTCGAGCGCCGTGGCAGGCGCTCGTGCGCGTGGGCAGGGGTGGGCGCGCACACTCGGGCGATGGCTCAACCGCAGCATCGGCGCGCTGTTCCTCGCTTTCGGCGTGCGACTGGCGATGGCGGAGATGGCTTAAGCGCCTGCCCCGTGCGCGTGGCGTTCGGTTTGTCCGAACGGCGCCTGCGGGTTTTCCATCGCGGGAGTAGGCTCCCGCCATGACTGCCAAGACCCCACCCCTTTCCGGCGGCTCGACGCCGGCGTCCGGCGTTCCCGGGCATTACACGGCGCACGAGAAACGTGACCGCATCTTCGCCATCGTCGGCGCTTCGTCCGGCAACCTGGTCGAGTGGTTCGACTTCTACGTCTACGCCTTCACCTCGATCTACTTCGCGCATGCCTTCTTCCCGAAGGGCGATCCCACGGTCCAGTTGCTGAACACGGCGGGTGTGTTCGCCGCGGGCTTCCTGATGCGTCCGATCGGTGGCTGGCTGTTCGGCCGGATCGCCGACCGCAAGGGCCGCAAGACGGCCATGATGATCTCGGTGCTGATGATGTGCGGCGGCTCGCTGGCCATCGCCTGCATGCCGACCTACGACAGCATCGGCGTCCTCGCGCCAGCGCTGCTGCTGGCGGCGCGCCTGTTCCAGGGGCTTTCCGTCGGCGGCGAATACGGCACCAGCGCCACCTACATGAGCGAGGTCGCGCTGCGCGGCCAGCGCGGGTTCTACGCGTCGTTCCAGTACGTGACGCTGATCGGCGGCCAGTTGCTGGCGGTGCTGGTCGTGGCGATCCTGGAGCAGACGTTGACGGACGCGCAGATGCACGACTGGGGCTGGCGCATCCCGTTCGCGGCGGGCGCGGCGACGGCGGTGATCGCGTTCTACCTCCGCCGCTCGCTCGCCGAGACCGCGAAGGCCGAGCAACTGGACCGCAAGGAATCGGGCTCGATGCGCGAGCTGTTCAGCAAGCACATGCGCTCGTTCCTGATCGTGCTGGGCTTCACTGCGGGCGGGTCGCTGGCGTTCTACACCTACACGACCTACATGCAGAAGTATCTGGTGCTGAGCGTGGGCATGGACAAGAAGGTGGCGAGCACGGTGATGACGGCGGCGCTGTTCGTCTACATGTGCATGCAGCCGCTGTTCGGCGCCTTGTCGGACCGCATCGGCCGGCGCACGTCGATGCTGTGGTTCGGCCTCCTGGGAGCGGTGTGCACCTGGCCGATCCTGTCCGCGCTCAAGGGCGTGCAGAGCCCGTACGCGGCCTTCGGCCTGATCATCGTGGCGATGGCGATCGTGTCGCTGTACACCTCGATCGGCGGACTGATCAAGGCGGAGATGTTCCCGCCCGAGATCCGCGCACTGGGCGTGGGCCTGTCGTACGCGATCGGCAACGCGATCTTCGGCGGCTCGGCGGAGTTCGTCGCGCTCAGCCTCAAGTCCGCCAACGTCGAGAGCGCGTTCTACGCCTACGTCTCGGTGATGTGCTTCTTCGCGTTCCTCGTCTGCTTCCTCATCCCCGACCTGCGCAAGCATGGGCATCTGAACGAGGTGCATTGAGCCGCTTCAGCCTGGGTCGCTCATCCCCAGATGGTGCGACAGGTACATCTTCCCGCGGAACCACGACTCCCACCCGCTGGCCTTGAGCCGGTCGAGCACGGGGCCCTTGACCTCGCTGAGGTCGAGGCGCCGGCCCTGGCGCTCGAGGGTCTCGTGCAGTTCCTTCAGCGCGCTGAGGCCGCTGAAGTCGATGCTGTTGACCGGCGACATCTGCAGCAGCACGCGTCGCGTGGTCGGGTGCGTGTCGAGGTGGGCCTGGACGACGTCGGCCAGGCTGCGACCGTTGAGGAACAGCAGGCTCTCGTCGATGCGCAGGCCGAGGACCTGGGGATCGAGCTCGACGTGGTGGCGCTCGACGTTGCGGTAGTGCTCGGTGCCCGGGATGCGGCCGATCAGCGCGACGTGCGGCCGGGCGCTGCGCTGCAGCAGCAGTGCGATCGCGCTCGCGACGCCCAGGCCCAGCGCCGCGGTGATGCCGACGAAGATCACCAGCAGCGTCACCGCCGTCATGAGCAGCGCCTCGGCGCGGTCGTAGCGCCAGGCGTCGGCGTAGGGGCCGAACTTCAGGCCGGACAGCACCGCGACCATGATGCTGGCCGCCAGCACGGGCTTCGGCACCCAGGCCAGCAGCGGCGACATCGTCACCAGCACCAGGCCCATCATCGCGGCGACGAAGACGCCGGTCATGCGCGTGCGGCTGCCCGCGTCGCTCATCAGCACGCTGCGCGAGAAGCTCGCCGCGGCGGGCATGCCGCCCGACATCGCCGCCGCCAGATTGGCGACGGACAGGCCCATCAGTTCGCGCCGCGCGTCGACGCGTTGCCCGACGCGGCGCGCCAGCGATTCCGCCACGGCCAGGCTGGACACGTAGCCGAGCAATCCGATCAGCGCGGCGCCGGGGAGCATCGCCGTCCAGAGTTCGGTGTCGAGCCGAGGCAGCGTGAACACCAGCGCCAGCGGGGGCAGTTCGCCCACACGCGGCAGGCCTTGGGGATCCCAGCCCCACGCGACACCGATCCCGACGAGCAGCACCGCCAGCGGCGCGATGCGTGAGACCAGGCCCTTGGGCAGCCGTCGCACCGCGACGAGCGCGAGCAGCGACACCACGCCGAACAGCGCCGCGACGCCGCGCCAGTCGAAGCCGTGCGCCGACATCGAATGCCACAGGTCCGGCAGCGTGCCGCCGGTCGCCGTCGATCCGATCAGCACCGGCAGCTGGCTCGCGGCGATGGCGATCGTCGCGCCGGACTCGAAGCCGTGCAGCACCGGCACCGACAGCAGCGCGGCCAGCGCGTGCAGCCGCAGCAAGGCCGCCGCGCCGAGGAACAGGCCGACCTCGGCGGACAGCACCAGCGCGGCCTCGCTCGGACTGACCCCTGCGGGCGCGAGCTGCAGCGTCTGCATGATCATCAGCGCCAGCACCGCCACCGGGCCGATGTTGAGGAAGGGACTGGAACCGAGCGCCGCGTAGAAGAGCGGCGGCAGCAGGCTGGCATAGAGGCCCACCTGCGGCGGCAGACCCGCGAGCATCGCGTAGGCCAGGCTCTGGGGAATCAGGAGGACGCTCACCACCACGGCGGCGACGAGATCGTCGCGCAAGGCATCGCGCAGATAGGGCCGGAAGGCGGCGAGGGAGGGCAGCATCGGCATGGGGGGAAGCCGCGGGAGCAGCGCGCGGCAGTATAGGTGGCGCTCTCCTCATAGGATTGGCGACCCCGACGGGTTGTCCGGCGGCACGCGCGGCAACGGCGGCGTGCGCGGCACCAGCAGGTCGATCGACACGTTGAGCGTGAGCTCCTCGCCCCGGGCGAGCGGCACCAGGCGCGGCCAGTCCGGCGTCATCAGCCCGACCTGGACCGACGACCGCGTCGCATGGCGCGAGAAGCTCAGCGTGTCGAGCGGCGCTTCTCCACGCAGCAGCACGATGCGCCCGCCGGCCCCGCTCAGCGACGCGATGCCGCACCAGGGATCGCGCCGCTCCACGTGATCGCGGCCGGACAGCTTCACCACGTCGAGGGAGTCGTCCAGCCACGCGGCGTCGGCGAAGTCGTCCGGGAAGTGCAGCAGCCAGCCCAGGCGGGCCGGCATCGGCATGCGGCTCAGGTTGCGCACCGACAGGCTCCAGTCGAGCCGGTGCTCGTCCAGCCGCAGCGTCTGGCTCGCCTGGAGGCCCCAGGACCCTGGGGACGGGCTGCGGGGATGCAGCATCAGCGTGATCGCGTCGGGCGACTGCTGCGTGATGCGCCAGGGTTCGTCGAAGGCGGCGGGATCCGGGACCAGGTGTCCCATCTCCTCGGGCACCACGGACGGGGGCGCCAATCTCACGGCGCCGCCGCCGACCAGCTGGGTGCGTTCGATCAGCAGCGGGCGCAGCCACGGCTCGCGTCCGCCAGGACCGCTCTGCCCCAGCCAGCGCAAGCGCCCGCCTCGATCCGCCGCGACCGCCGCGCGCCAGCGCCCCGATTTCAGTTCGACCATTTGAACCACCTGCATCCCCCATGTCCGAAAGCGGCGGAGTCTGCGCGCCGCGAACGGGGCTCGGGTCTACTGAAAGAGAGGTGGATGCTCGTCAGTCTGATGCGTCGAGGTGAGCCCACTGCAAGGCTTTGCGAAGGTGCCTCCGGGAGCCCTCCCGCCGCCCTGCCGTGGCCGCCCTGCCCGGGCTAGGCGGCGGCGATCAGCGCCGCGATGCGCTCGTCGGACAGGCGGATCGGCGACGCATGCGAGGGCAGCAGGGCGACCACGGCGTGGTCCTCGCGGCTGCTGTCGCGCAGCACCGGCGTCTGGCGGGGCTCGCCGTTGGCGTTGGTCAAGGCCGACACCATCGGACGGTGCGCCTTGTCGCCGTTGCGCACCACCAGCCCGACCTCGCCGCTGGCCAGCCGCACCAGGCTGCCCGGCGGGAAGATGCCGAAGGACTTGATCAGCGCCGCCGCCAGCGGGCTCTGCGCGGCCATCTGGTGGAGTTCCTTTCCCGCCTGCGCCGCGCTCATCGCCGGCCGGTTCGCGCGGGCGCTCAAGCGGGCGGTGTAGATGTCGGCGTAACGCAGCATCTCGGCCAGTTCGCCGATGTCGCCGACGCCATGGGGGTAGCCACGGCCATCCGGGGTCTCGTGGTGCTGCAGCACGGCTTCCAGCCAGTCCGGATCGTCGATGCCGGCGGCGCTCAGCATCTCGACGCTGCGGATCGGATGCTCGTGGATGGCCTCGCGCTGCATCGCCGTCAGCGGCGACACCTGGCTGGACAGACGCGCCTGGAGGTCCAGCATGCCCAGGTTCATCGTCAGCGCGGCCTGGAAGGCCCGACGCTGATCGTCCGGGCCCCAGCCCAGATAACGGGCGGCCGCCTGGCACGCGGTGGCCGCGTGCAAGGAATGCGTAACGCCGTAATGGCCGCTGGTGGATTCAGGTTGGCGCACCACCTGAGAGAGTGCAACCTCGGGCGAGCTGTCGATCAAGGACAACATCAGCGCCGTGGCGCCATCGAGCGCCTCCGCCATGCGCTCGGGCGGGGACGACAGCGCATTGCGCACCTCCTGCTGGCTGCGACCCCACTCCTCCGACAGGCGCTCGCGGAGGTAGGCGGCGGAGCGTGTCGGCGCCGGCGTCTGCCGTGCCGATTCGGCGAGCTCGCTTGCGTCGACCAGCGCCCCGCGGCGCATCAGCGCGCTGAGCTGCGCCTCGTCGGCGATCACCTGTCCTCGTGCGAGCAGCAGCGTCCGGTCGGTGTCGCGCACGCTGAAGGCGAGCGGTTGACCGAGGACGATGCGGTTCTTGACCGATGACAGTGAACAGACACGCATGAGCGACGTGGGGCAGCGGAAGTTGAGCCGGCCGCGCGCTTCATGTGCTGAAGTTGTAACGCGGGCGGCCGCACTCTACATCGTCCGTTCAAGCCTCGGACTGAACCGTCCGGGCTTCCCCGGCCTCCGCCCGGGACTGCCGACGCCTACTCCGTCACGGAAAGACGGCCTTGATCTCGGCCGCGACCTGGGACGCGAACTCGTCCAGCACGAAGTGACCGCCGTCCAGCCAGACCAGCTTCGCGTCGGGCAGATCGTTCAGGTAGGCACGCGCACCGGGCGGAATGAAGATCGGATCGTTCTTCCCCCAGACGATCAGCGTCTTCGGGCGATGACGGCGGAAGGCGGCCTGCCAGTCCGGATAGCGCGCGACGTTGGTCTTGTAGTTCTCCAGCAGGTCGACGTTGACGTCCTGGATGCCGGGCCGGTCCAGCAGCGCCTGGTCGACGATCCAGTGGTCCGGGTCGATCAGCTCGGGGTCCTTCACGCCGACGAGCCAATGCCACTTCGTGCCGGCCATGGTGACGAGCTGGCGCGCAGGCGCTTCGCTCTCCGGCGTGCGCGCCGCCCACAGCGGACCGAACACGGTCTTGGCCTCGTCGCCCACGCCTTCCAGGTAGGCATTGGCGTTCTGGATGATGAAGCCCGTCACCTGCTCCGGCCGTTGCTGGAACAGCCGGAACCCGATCGGGCCGCCGTAGTCCTGCATGTAGAGCGTGTACGCGCTCAGTGCCAGCGCATCGACGAGGCCGGCCACGTGCGCGGCCAGGTTGTCGAAGGTGTAGGCGAAGTCCTTGCGATCCGGCGCGTCCGAGTGACCGAAGCCGATGTAGTCCGGCGCGATCACGTGGAAGCGGTCGGCCAGCAGCGGGATCAGCGGATTGAACATCCGGCTGCTGGTCGGCAGGCCGTGCAGCAGCAGCAGGGTCGGGGCGGTCGGATCGCCGGCCTCGCGGTAGAACACCTGCCGGCCGAGGACGGTCGCGGTGCGATGGCGGATGCTGGCGTGGTCGGCGGTGGTGGTGGTGGTGGTGCTCATGACGGGTTCCCTGGCGCCTTCCCCGGGTCGGTGACCCGCCTCGGAAAGCATGGGACGCAGTCTCGGCATTCCCGGATTCATCCGGAAGCCGCTAGGATCGAGATCGGCCCTCTCAAAATATGGGAGGTTTTAACTTCTGAGCGTCTGCACATCGATGGATCGACTCGACGCAATGGCGATGCTGATCGCCGCCGTGGAGGCCGGCAGCCTGTCGAAGGCCAGCCGACGGCTCGGACTGCCGCTGGCGACCGTCAGTCGCAAGGTGGCCGACCTGGAGAAGCACTTGCGCGCGACGCTGCTGATCCGCTCGGCCAAGGGACTGGAGCTGACCGACGCCGGACGGTCCTACGTCGAGGCGGCCAAGGCGATCCTGGACCAGCTCGACGAGGCCGAGCGCACCGCCGCCGGCGAGTACACCGAGCCGCGCGGCGACCTGGTCGTGACGGCGCCGACGATGTTCGGACGCCTGCATGTGCTGCCGACGGTCACGGGGTTCCTGGACGCCTTCCCTGAGATCGCCGTCGACCTCAAGTTCACCGACCGGGTCACGCATTTCCTCGACGACCAGATCGACGTCGCGCTGCGCATCGGCGAACTGCCGGACAGCAGCCTGGTGGCGACGCGGCTCGGCGAGTGCCGTCAGGTGCTCTGCGCCTCGCCGGCTTACCTGGCCAGCCACGGCGCGCCGAGGACGCCGGACGAACTGCGCCGCCATCGCGTGGTGTCTTTCGGCAGCGTGTCCAGCGACGGCGCGTGGCCGTTCCGGCAGGACGGCGCGGTGGTCACGGGGACCTTCCGTTCGCGCCTCAGCGTCACGACCATCGATGCCGCCATCGACGCTGCGCGCGCCGGAGCCGGTCTGTCCCGGGTGCTGTCGTACCAGGTGAACGACGACGTCCGCGCAGGTCGATTGCAGCTGGTGCTCGAGGACTTCGAAGCCGCGCCGCGGCCGGTGCACCTGGTGTACGCGCCGCGCAGCCAGAGTCGTCTGCCGCTGAAGCTGCGGGCGTTCATCGACTTCGCGGTGCCGAGGCTGCGCGAACGCCTCGTGCAGGCGGCGTTGCCGGCGAGGGCCTGAACCCGCGCCTCAGGCCTCGCGGCCGAGCGGTGCGGGCGTGGGCACCGGCGTCCGCACCGTGCCCTCCGGATGGCAGGCGCAGGCCTCGCCGTGCGCGGCGGACACGAGCTCCTCGAGGATGCCGCAGGCATGGTGGTCGTGGTCCCGGTCGCAGCGCTTCTGCAGCGCGACCAGCTGAGCTTCCAGCGCCCGCATGCTCTGCAGCCGGGCGCGGACCTTGCCGAGCTGAGCGGCGACCAGCACGTCGACCTTCACCAGTGCCTCGGGATCGCGGGTCTCCAGGCTGCTCAGCAGCAGCGTGACGTCCGCCAGCGACATGTCCAGCGCCCGGCAGTGCCGGATGAAGGCCAGCCGCTCCCGCTCCGCGCGGGCGGGGGCAGCAGGCCGCTCTTCTCGTAGAAGCGGATGGTCTCGATGTCCACGCCGGTGGACTTGCTCAGTTCGCCGATTCGCATGCCGGTCAGGATAGCCGCTTGACCTTGGAGCGGCTACAGACTATCCAATCGACCCCATGGCACATCAGGAACACGATCACCGCCCCGCCGCGCCCGAGTCCGCCGCCACGTCCTGTGGCGGATGCTGCGGGCACACGGCCGTCGCGCCTGAGCTGGCGCCGGCCGCGCGTGGCCATCGCCACGATGCTGACGACGGTCATCAACACGACCACGACCACGACCACGGCCACGACCACGACCACGACCACGGCGCCTCGTGCGCCGCGCCGGCGCGGAGGTCGCCGGCACCGACCGCCGAGGACCTCGCCGGGACGACGCGGCAGCGCTATTTCATCGCCGGCATGGATTGCCCGACCGAGGAAGGCCTGCTGCGCAAGCAGCTGCAGGGGAAGAACGGCGTGGTCGCGCTCGAATTCGACCTGATCAACCGCCTGCTCGACGTCCATCACCGCCTGCCCGATGACGCGCCGCTGCGCGCGGCGATCAACGCGGCCGGCATGAGCGCCGAGCCCATCGAGGCCGAAGCCCCGCCGCCCGCGCCGCCGCCGGCGATCTCGACCGGCCTGAAGTGGCGCATGGCGATTGCGGGTCTCGCCGCGATCGCGGCGGAGACGCTGGCGTTCTCCGGCTTCGACGAATCCGGTCCGATGGTGATCGCGCTGTCGGTGGCGACCATGCTGCTGGGCGGCCTGCCGACGCTGCGCAAGGGCTGGATCGCGCTGAAGAGCGTGACACTCAACATCCACCTGCTGATGAGCCTGGCGGTGATCGGCGCGATCGTGCTGGGCCAGTGGCCGGAGGCGGCGATGGTGGTGTGGCTGTTCGGCCTGTCCGAGATGATGGAGAGCCTGAGCCTGGCGCGTGCCCGCGACGCGATCCGCGCGCTCACGCAGCTGGCGCCGGAGACGGCGCAGGTGCAGGGCGCCGACGGCCGCTGGACCGCGGTGCCCGCGGCGGACGTGGCCATCGGCGCGCGGGTCCGCGTTCCTCCGGGCGAGCGCGTGCCGCTGGACGGCCGCCTCCTCGCCGGACGTTCCAGCTTGAACGAGGCCGCGCTGACCGGCGAGGCGATGCCGGTCGACAAGGCCCCCGGCGATGCGCTGCTGGCCGGCAGCATCAACGGCGACGGCCTGCTGGAAATGGAAATCACCGCCGGCAAGGGCCACACGCTGCTCGACCGCATGGCCGCGGCCGTGCAGCAGGCGCAATCGCAACGCGCGCCGACGCAGGCCTTCATCGACCGCTTCGCCCGCGTGTACACGCCGGCGGTGGTGCTCGTGGCCGTCGCGATGGCGGTGCTGCCGCCATTGCTGGGCCTCGGTGCCTGGAGCGACTGGGTCTACAAGGGCCTGGTCCTGCTGGTGATCGCGTGCCCGTGCGCGCTGGTGATCTCGACGCCGGTGACGGTCGTCAGCGGTCTGGCCTCGGCGGCGCGGCGCGGCATCCTGATCAAGGGCGGCCTCTACCTGGAGCGCGCGCGGCAGTTGAAGACGCTGGCCTTCGACAAGACCGGCACGTTGACGGAAGGCCGGCCGCAACTGGCGGCGGTGCAGCCGCTCTACCCGTCGGTGAGCGCCGATCAGGCCCTGCACCTGGCGGCGCGGCTGGACGCCGGCAGCACGCATCCGCTCGCGCAGGCGATCGTCGCGGCGCATGCGGAGCGTGTGGGCTCCATGCTGGCGCCCGTTGATCACCTGCAGAACCTGCCCGGCCTGGGCCTGACCGCGCAGCTGGACGGTGCCGACTTCGCGCTCGGCAATGAGCGCCTGGCCGAGCAGCGCGGCGCCGTCGACGACGAGGCGCGCAGCGTCGCCCGCGCGCTGCAGGCACAGGGCCACACACTGGTGTGGCTGATGCGCGGCGCGCAGACGCTGGCGCTGCTGGCGCTGTCGGACACGCCGAGACCGGAAGCCGCCGGGGTCCTGAAGACGCTGCGCGCGCGCGGCCTGACCCTGACGATGCTCAGCGGCGACCAGCGCGCGAGCGCGGTCGCGATGGCGGGCCGCCTCGGCATGCCGGAGGACGCGGTGCGTGCGCCGCTGCTGCCGCAGGACAAGCTCGACGCGATCGCGAAGCTCGCCGACGAACAGGGCCCCGTCGCGATGATCGGCGACGGCGTCAACGACGCGCCGGCCCTGGCGCGTGCCGACATCGCGATCGCCATGGGCGCCGCCGGCAGCGCGACCGCGCTGGAGACCGCCGACATCGCGCTGATGCAGGACGACCTGCGCAAGCTGCCGGAACTGATCGTCCTCTCGGAGCGCGTGGCGACGGTGTTGAAGCAGAACATCGTGGTGGCGCTGGGCCTGAAGGCGATCGTGGCTGCGCTGACGCTGGCGGGCATCGGTTCCCTGTGGCTGGCGGTGCTGGCCGACGCGGGCGCGAGCCTGCTGGTGGTGCTCAACGGCCTGCGCCTGCTGCGCGAGGAGCGCCCCTGAAGGCCTGCCCTACCTAGGGTGAGCCCTAGTGTCCTGGGGCGGGTTCAAGCGGACCTTTCGCTGACAATGGCGCCGCCTGCCGCTGGCGGGCCCCGAGGGATCGGATCGATCCGGGGCCTGGACCAGCGGCAAATGCGTTCTGATCCCTGGAACGCGATTTCCCGTGACCCGGAGCGCCGGGTCATCGATCCTTTAGCGATCCTTCACGGAGCGTCGTTTGAACACAATTCAAACTCCCGGAGCGCGGCAGACCATCCTCGGCCAGCCCAACAGCCTGTTCGTCCTGTTCTTCACCGAGATGTGGGAACGGTTCTCCTACTACGGCATGCGGGCGCTGCTCGTGCTGTACCTCATCTCCGAGGCCGCCAAGGGCGGCTGGGGCTGGACGCGCGAGGAGGCGACCAGCCTCTACGGCACGTACACGATGCTGGTGTACCTGACGCCGATCATCGGCGGCTACATCGCGGACCGCTTCCTGGGCACGCGGCGCTCGGTGGTGCTGGGCGGCTTCATCATCGCGGCGGGTCACATCGCGCTGTTCTTCGACACCAAAACGACCTTCTACGTCGGCCTGGGTCTGGTGATCCTGGGCACGGGCCTGTTCAAGCCGAACATCTCGGCGATCGTGGGCCAGCTCTACAACAAGGACAACGAAGGCCAGCGTGACGGCGGCTACACGCTGTTCTACATGGGCGTGAACGCCGGTGCCTTCTTCGGCATCTCGCTGTGCGGCTACATCGGCGAGAAGATCGGCTGGCACTACGGCTTCGGCCTGGCGGCGGTCTTCATGATCCTGGGCGCGCTGCAGTTCTGGCTGGCGCAGGGCATCTTCGGCGACATCGGCGGCGCGCCGAGCAAGAACGCGCCGGTGGTGGACGCGAGCGAGCCGCTGGACGACACCCCCGCCCACATCGTGCGCGACCGCCTGATCGCGATCGGCGTGTTCTCGTTCTTCACGATCTTCTTCTGGTTCGCCTTCGAGCAGGCCGGCGGATCCATGACCATCTTCGCGGCGGACTACACGGACCGCGCGCTGGTGGGCACCAGCGGACTGATCTTCAAGATCGTCAATTCGCTGATGACGCTGATCCCGGTGGCGATCCTGAGCTGGCTGCTGGTCAAGCTGGGCCGCAGCACCGAGGGCCTGTACAAGGCGTCGAACCTGCTGCTGGCGCTGGCGCTGGCGGTGATCTGGGGACTGTCGCTGTGGATGCTGGGGCGTGAGTTCCAGATGGAGCAATCGGAGATTCCGGCCACCTGGTTCGGCGTGCTGAACTCCTTCTTCCTGGTGATCCTGGCGCCGATGTTCAGCAAGATGTGGGAGCGTCGCTGGAACCCGAGCGGTCCGGTGAAGTTCGGCGTCGGCCTGGTGCTGCTGGGTCTGGGCTTCGCGGCGCTGTCGTATGGCGCGTCGGGCATCCCGGCGGGCGCGAAGACGGCGCAGGTCAGCATGATCTTCCTGACGCTGGCCTACCTGCTGCACACGATGGGCGAGCTGTGCCTGTCGCCGGTCGGCCTGTCCTACATCTCCAAGCTGGCGCCGGCGCGCCTGCTGGGCCTGATGTTCGGCGTCTGGTTCGTCAACGCCGCGATCGCCAACAAGATCGCCGGCATGACCGGCTCGTACATCGACGCCATCTCGTCGACGTACTCGATGTCCACCTTCTTCCTCATCTTCACCATCGTCCCCGCGGGCGCCGGCGTGCTGCTGATGCTGCTCAGCCCGGTCATGAAGAAGCTGATGCACGGCGTGCATTGAGCAACGCGCCAGAGACCTTTCGGACTCACCACGAAGAACCCGGGCAGTGCCCGGGTTTTTTCATTTCGGCTCGCCGGTCTGTGCGGGCGGACGCGTCTGCGTTTCAGCTGTCGGTGCCGGTCCTCGAGAGAGAGGCGGCCAACTCCTGCTGGATGAGCCGGACGCTGTGGAGATCAGTCTCAGAGAGGCCCTGCCGAATTTTCTCGGCACGTTCGGCCCAGTAGCTGTTGCCTTCGGGGGCTGCGGCGGTCACCACCTGAAAGAACGCATACGCACGCGCCAGATCCTTGGCGACGTACTGTCCTGATTCGTACTCCGCGGCCAGCGACTGCAGTGCTTCCAACGACCCGCGATGGGCTGCGATCTCTAACCCTCCGATCGCGTCCCTGATCAAAAGAGGCCGACGCTCGTCCGTACTCTCAAGTCGATCTGCCGCTTTCAACGCGGCGAATCCGGCAATCCAGTAACCCCCTCGCGCGGCAGTCTGCATCCACTTCTGGCGCTGTTCCGCTGTCCAGTTCTTTGGGGAAGCTTCATCGAGCTGCTCAAAACTGGGGATGACGGCCCAGGGGCCTCGCTCTTCACAGAATTCTCCGAAGCAATAAAGCGCGTAGGCCGATTCAGCGTCGCCCTCATTGCTTTGGTTGAGCAACTCCTTCAACTTTGGAGCAGCCAGAAATGGGTCCTCCTGCCTGATTCGGGATTGACGTTGCGACTCGGTTTCGAACTGAATGAGCGTCGGCCACGACGCTGAATATTCAGTGACATCAGTTCGATCTTCGATCGGAATATTTTGATCTTTCATTTCCATGGCAGACCAGTTTTCTGAGTTTTACCTATGCAAGCTATAAATTGACAAGTCTAGGTAATGGTTTCCACACTCCGCACTGAGTAAAAACAGTAGTGCCAGCCAGTCCTTTGACACAGCCAGCCAGCGAGCGCTCCCCGTCGAGCGCAAAACGAAAACTGGATTGCAAAGGTGAAATCGACTGTGCGCAACTATCGAAAATTCCGAGCGACGGTATTCGCTCTTATCGGATTCTGTCTGAGTGGCTGGGCTTCTGGACAAGGTTATCGTTCAGACCCGGCATGTTACGAAGAGCAGTTGACGCTAGAGAATACGATGGCAAAGATTCTTGCCTATCAGATTGAGACGACGCCCACTGCTCCTGGCAGAGAAATCATGAGTGAGTCCTACTGGGGACCCGACTGGAGAAAGAATGAAACCCACGAGATTCATCGCAGTTCCGTGGCCTGGGGGCCGCTCGGCCAAGTGTACTCACGAAGAAAAAGGGTTGAAATTCATTTCATGGTCAATGTGGCCACAAGGGAAGTGAAGCAAGTGAAATTCAAGTCTTCCATTCAAGACGGATGTGAGGGGGATCTGGAGTGGCCCTGGACCTCCAATGGAGCGGCGGCTTCGCCCGAACCAAAAATGGTCGATGAAGCGCCGGCCCGAAAGGGCGAGGTCACTGTCGGCCCCGTGCTACCGGGCGAGCACCCTCCTGCCCAGGGCGCCACGAACTGCGCTTCGTGCCATGGGGGCTCAGGTTCCAGTTCATTGAGCCCGCGCCGCTTGAAAACGCCATCCCATCGATTCCAGACGACGGCCGTCCGTGGATCGAAGCCACCGGTTGTCGACGATGTAGATTTTTCGCCGCTAGAGGAAGGTCAGCACCGACGCATAGCCGATGCTGAACCAAAGCGGCGAGGGCGACTGCTCGACACCCTGCTCGCGTGACCCGAGGCCCGTTCAGCGGGCCTTGTTCTTTTCGATCGCCTTTGCGAGGCGCTCCTGAAGCGCGCGGGCGAATTCGATGTCGATGGGTCGCAGAGACGGTCGAATCTTCGCGGCGTGTTCGGAGTAGGTCGGGTCGCCACTCGCGGCGGCAGCCACCTGCAGGTAGGCGAAGGCCCTGGGCAGATCCTGCTGGATGCGGTTCCCGTGATGATGGAGCGATGCCAACTGGACAATGCACTCCAGACAGCCGCGCCGGGCGGCGTAATCCAATGACAGGATGCCGTCGGAAAACAAAGCCGCGCGTTCCGGATCGGAGGGGACTTTCCGATCAGCCTCCTGCAGCATGCTCATTGCTGCCGCCGGATCGCCGGTGAAGGCCGCCTGTTGTCGCCAGGCCCGCCGCTGCTGCACCGTCCATGTCTTCGGCGCAGAACAGTCCAGCGGCAGATATCCCGGCGGAGGATTCCCCGCTTGCGGATGCTGATCGCAGTAGTCCACCAGGTTGTGCAGGCGCAGCGCCGACGCCGGATCGCCTGCGGCAGCGCGCGCCATGACCGCCTCGAGATCGGCGGCGGTATGGAAGGGATCTTCGCGATCGAGTCGTTGCGATCGTTCCCGCTCAGTCTCGAAATGAAGAAGCAAGGCCCAGGGGGCGGCGTATTCAATCGCCGCCTCGGTCGTCATCACGGACGCGGCCGAAGAAGCCCCAATCTCGATCGGCTGAACCGGGACTGAAACTTCCGCGGAAGGTCCTTGCAGTTGGGATTGCGCGCTGTTCGGCGTTGCCGTCTCGATTGGCCGCACAGGCTCATCCTGCCTGCCTGCAATCCAGGCAGCCGCCAAGATCAAGAGGCCGATGGCCACTGCCCAGCCGCTTCGTTTCGTGAGCCATCTCTTCGTATTCATGGTTCGAGGTCCCCAGGCGTTCATGACCGTCGAGAAGTCATCTCGGCACCATTCTGGTTCGAACTCCGCCTTCCTTGCCCAATCCTCCGAACCCCCATCCTCCTGACGTTTTCCGGCAGTGTCTCCAACGAGACTTGCTCACAACCTTGCCCAGGCAGTCAATCGTTTTGATGATGCCCTACGGCAAAGGGACAGGTATTGCCTGGGTCACTGGCTGGCTTTTCGTGTACCGCGTACATTCCGCCGCACGCTGCGGTGCAACAGATGCCGTGGGCGTTTTCGGGAGTGATGCATGGCTGGACTTTCTTTCAATCGCAACGCCGTCGCCGGCGCCCTGGTGGCGCTGCTGCTGACCGCCTGTGGACAACAGGATCAACAACAACAGCATGGCGGCCCTCCGCCCGTGACGGTCGCCCCGGCGATCTCGCGCGAAGTCCAGGACTTCGATGAATTCACCGGTCGCCTGGAAGCGCCAGACACCGTCGAGATCCGCGCCCGTGTCGCCGGAACACTCGACAAGGTCCACTTCCGCGAAGGCCAGGTCGTCAAGAAGGGCGATCCGCTCTTCACCATCGACCCGCGTCCGTTCCAGGCCGAAGTCGCCCGCGCCGAGGCCCAGGCCGCCGCCGCCCGCACCGCCGGCGACCTGAGCAAGTCAGACCTGGCCCGCGCCGAGAAGCTCGTCGCCATCCAGGGCGTCAGCCAGCAGGAAATCGACCAGCTCAAGGCCGCCGTCCGCAACAACGACGCCAACATCCGCGCCGCCGAAGCCGCCGTCACCCAGGCCAAGCTGAATGTGGAGTTCACCCAGGTCCGTGCCCCGGTCACCGGCCGCAGCTCGCGCGCCAACGTGACGCCCGGCAACCTCGTGAACATCGGCGAGCCGGTGCTGACCACCGTGGTCTCCAGCGACAAGGTCTACGCCTACTTCGACGCCAGCGAGGCGACCTTCCTGAAGTACGCCGCCGCCGCGCGCGCCGGCGGCGCCAAGCGCGAACAGGCCAGCAAGGTCCGTCTGGGCCTGGCCAACGAGCAGGGCTACCCGCATGAAGGCCGCATGGACTTCGTCGACAACCGCCTGAATCCGGCCACCGCCACCATCCGCGGCCGCGCCGTCTTCGACAACAAGGACGGACTCTTCGTCCCCGGCCTGTTCGCCCGCGTCAAGCTGGAAGGCACCGGCTCCTACACCGCCACGCTGATCCCGGACCGCGCCATCGGCACCGACCAGGCCAACAAGGTCGTGATGGTCGTGGGCGCCAACAACATCGTGGCGCCCCGTCCGGTCCAGGCCGGCGCGCTGTTCGACGGCTACCGCGTGGTCCAGGGCGTCAAGCCCGGCGAGCTCGTGATCATCGACGGCCTCCAGCATGCGATGCCCGGCGCGCCGGTCACGCCGCAGCAGGCCAAGCTCGACGACAAGGGACGCCCCGTCGCCGCGCCGCAGGGCGCCGCCCCCGCCGCTCCCGCCGCGTCGTCGAAATAACCCGACGCGAGGCCGTCCATGGATATCTCACGCTTCTTCATCGAGCGGCCGCGCTTTGCGTCGGTCCTCTCGATCTTCATCTTCCTGGTGGGCCTGCTGGCGATCTTCCGGCTGCCCATCTCCGAGTACCCGGAAGTCGCGCCGCCGCAGGTCGTCGTGCGCGCCCAGTTCCCCGGCGCCAACCCGCGCGTGATCTCCGAGACGGTGGCGACACCGCTCGAGGAACAGATCAACGGCCTGGAAAACGTCCTGTACTTCGACAGCCAGGCCACCGCCGACGGCGGCATGACCCTGACGGTCACCTTCAAGATCGGCACCAACCCCGAATCCGCGGAAACGGCGGTCCAGAACCGCATCAACCGCGCGCTGCCGCGCCTGCCCGACATCGTCCGGCAGATCGGCGTGACGACCGAGAAGTCCAGTCCCAACCTGACCATGGTTGTCCACATGGTCAGCCCGGACAACAGCCGCGACGCGCTGTACCTGCGCAACTACGCGCAGCTGCAGGTCCGCGACGAGCTGCTGCGCGTGCAGGGCATGGGCTCGGTGCAGGTCTTCGGCTCCGGCGACTACGCGATGCGCATCTGGCTGGACCCGGCCAAGCTGGCCGGTCGCGGCCTGACCGCCTCCGATGTCACCAACGCCATCCGTGAGCAAAACACGCAGGTCGCGGCCGGCGTCGTCGGCGCGCCGCCGGCGCCCAAGGGCACCGACTTCCAGCTGCAGATCAACACGCAGGGCCGCCTCGTCACCGAGGAAGAGTTCGCCGACGTCATCATCCGCACCGACACCGCCACCGGCGGCCTGGTGCGCGTGCGCGACGTGGGCCGCGTCGAGATGGGCCCCGGCACCTACGCGCTGCGCAGCCTGCTGAACAACAAGGAAGCGGTCGGTATCGGCATCTTCCAGGCGCCGCAGTCCAACGCGCTCAACATCTCCAAGGATGTGCGCGCGACGATGGAGCGCCTGAAGGCCAGCTTCCCGGCCGGCGTCAGCTACGACATCGTCTACGACCCGACGCGTTTCGTCGCCACGTCCATCGAGAAGGTGATCCACACCCTGATCGAGGCCGTGCTGCTGGTCGTGCTGGTGGTGATCATCTTCCTGCAGACCTGGCGCGCCTCCATCATCCCGCTGCTGGCCGTGCCGGTGTCCATCGTCGGTACCTTCGCGGTGCTGCTGCTGCTGGGCTACTCGATCAACACGCTGACGCTGTTCGGGCTGGTGCTGGCGATCGGCATCGTGGTCGACGATGCGATCGTGGTGGTCGAGAACGTCGAGCGCAACCTCGAGGACGGCCTCACGCCGCATGCCGCGACGATCAAGGCGATGCAGGAGGTCTCCGGACCCATCATCGCGATCGCGCTGGTGCTGTGCGCGGTGTTCATCCCGCTGACCTTCGTGCCGGGCCTGTCGGGCCAGTTCTACCGCCAGTTCGCGGTCACGATCGCGATCTCGACGGTGATCTCGGCGTTCAACTCGCTGACCCTGTCGCCCGCCATGGCGGCCTTGCTGCTGCGTCCGCACGACGCGCCCAAGGACCCCATCATGAAGGTGATGGACAAGCTGTTCGGCCGGTTCTTCCACTGGTTCAACTGCTTCTTCCAGCGCCGCAGCGAAGGCTACAGCCGCGGCGTCACCGGCATCCTGAAGCGCAAGGGCGGCGCGCTGGTCGTCTACGCGATCCTGCTGGGCCTGACCGCCCTGCTGTTCACGCGCATCCCGTCGGGCTTCGTGCCCGCGCCGGACAAGCAGTACCTGATCGGCATCGCGCAGCTGCCGGCCGGCGCCACGCTGGACCGCACCGAGGAAGTCATCCGGCGCATGAGCGACATCGCGCTGAAGGTGCCCGGCATCCGCGACTCGATCGCCTTCCCCGGTCTGTCGATCGCCGGCTTCTCGGCCGCGCCCAACGAAGGCATCGTGTTCTTCGGCCTGGACGAATTCGAGAACCGGACCTCCGCCGACAAGTCCAAGGACGCGATCCTGGGCAAGGTCAACGGCGCGATCCAGCAGATCCAGGGCGCGCGCATGTTCGTCGTGCCGCCGCCGGCGGTGGACGGCCTGGGCAACGCGGGCGGCTTCAAGGTGCAGGTGCAGGACCGCGCCGGCCTCGGCGAGCAGGCGCTGTTCGGTTCCGTCTGGGGCACGCTGGGTCCGATCTACGGCGACCCGAAGAGCGGCATCGGCACGCCGTACTCGACCTACGACATCAACGTCCCGCAGCTCTTCGCCCACGTCGACCGGGTGAAGGCCAAGCAGATGGGCGTGAAGCTGCAGGACATCTACGACACGCTGCAGATCAACCTCGGCTCGCTGTACGTCAACGACTTCAGCCGCTTCGGCAAGACGTATCAGGTCATCGTGCAGGCGGACGCGCCCTACCGCGCCAACGCCGGCAGCATCACCGACCTGAAGACGCGCAACGAGAAGAACGAGATGGTGCCGCTGGGCGCGCTGATGAACGTCGATCCGACCTTCGGGCCGACGCGCGTGACGCGCTACAACGGCTTCCCGAGCGCGGACATCAACGGCGCGGCCAAGCCCGGTTTCTCCAGCGGCCAGGCCGAGGCGGAGATCGAGCAGCGCCTGAAGAACCTGCCGCGCGGCATGACCTACGAGTGGACGGAGCTGACCTACCAGGACCGGCTGACCCGCGACATCAAGGTCGGCGGTGTCGCGATCCCGACGCTGGGCGCGGTGCTGGCGATCTCGGTGCTGCTGGTGGTGCTGGTCCTCGCGGCCCAGTATGAAAGCTGGTCGCTGCCGCTGGCCATCATCCTGATCGTGCCGATGTGCATCCTGTCCGCGCTCTTCGGCGTGTGGCTGTCGCACTTCCCGCCGTTCGCGCAGGCCGGGGATCTGAACATCTTCTCGCAGGTGGCGCTGGTGGTGCTGGTTGGGCTGGCGTGCAAGAACGCGATCCTGATCGTCGAGTTCGCCAAGGAACTCGAGGAGCGCGGCGAAGCGCTGCACGACGCGATCATCCACGCCTGCCGCATGCGGCTGCGTCCCATCCTGATGACCTCGATCGCGTTCTGCGCGGGCGTCATCCCGCTGATCCTGGGCTCCGGCGCGGGCAGCGAGATGCGTCGCGCGATGGGCATCGCGGTGTTCTCGGGCATGGTCGGGGTGACGCTGTTCGGCATCTTCCTGACGCCGGTGTTCTACGCGCTGCTGCGCAAGAGCACGGAGAAGAAGCGTGCCCACGCGGCCGAGCTGCGTCATCAGATCGATGCCGCCGCCCATCCGTTCCATCCGGGCGTCGACGACGCCGATCCGCCGAAGGGCGGCACGCCTTCGCCGAAGGGGGGCGCATGATGTTCTTCCGAGTCTCTCTGATGGCCGCCGCGGCGGCCGCCACGGTGGCGCTCACGGGCTGCTCGACAGCCCCGGCGCCGAAGAAGTCCGAAGTGCCCCTGGCGAATGGCTTCGCCAACGCGCCGCAGGGCGACAGCGCCACGCTGGCGCAGGCGCCGGTGGGGCGCTTCTGGCAGGGCTTCAACGACAGCGGGCTGGACTCGCTGGTGACCCGCGCGCTGCAGGCCAACACGGACCTGCGCATCGCGTCGGCCAACCTGCGTGAAGCGCGGGCGCTGTCGCGCTTCGCGGATGCGCAGCTGTTCCCGACCGTCGACCTGACGGCCGGGGCCGGCCGCGCCCGCGCGCCGGACTACCAGGGCAATCCGCAGAGCGGCAACGCGTTCTCGGTCGGCTTCGACGTGCGGTGGGAGGCGGACCTGTTCGGTCGCCTGTCCGACGAGCGCCGTGCCACCGCGGCCGAGCTGCTGGCCGGCGAAGCGGGCCTGCGTTCCGCGCAGGTCAGCGTCGCGGCGGAAGTGGCGCGCAACTACTTCGAGCTGCGTGGTCTGCAGGAGCAACTGCGCGTCGCCCAGCAATCGGTGGAGACGCAGCAGGGCGCGCTGAAGCTGGTGGCCGGCCGCCAGGAAGCGGGTCGCGGCAACGGCTTCGACACCGAGCGCGCCCGCGCGCTGGTGCAGAGCACGGCGGCCACGATTCCCGCGCTGGAGATGGCGCTGGCACGCACGCGCTATCGCCTGGCCGTGCTGACGGGCCAGCCGCCGACGGCGCTCGACGTGGAGCTGTCCGACGTCAAGCCGCTGCCGGGTCTGAAGACGATCGCGCTGGATCGCATCGGCACGCCGGAGGATCTGCTGCGTCGTCGTCCGGACGTCCGTGCGGCGGAAGCGCAGGCGGCCGCGGCTGCGGCGCGCGTCGGCGTGGCGCGTTCATCGATGTTCCCGCGCATCACGCTGGGCGGCACGATCGGCCAGAACGCCTCGCGCATCGGCGACCTGGGCGACGGTCCGGCGTATGCCTACAACCTCGGCGCGCAGCTGGTGTGGAACCTGATCGACTTCGGTCGCATCCGCGCCCAGATCGCGGCGGCGGACGCGCGCAACGAGGCGGCCTTCATCAGCTACGAGCGCACCGTGCTCGCCGCGCTGGAGGAAACCGAAGGCGCGCTGGTGACCTACAACCGCAGCCAGCAGCAGGCGCAGGCGCTGTTCGATGCGGCGGTCTCGGCGGAACGCGCGGCCAACATCGCGCGCGAGCGCTTCAAGGTCGGCATCAGCGACTTCCTCGCCGTCCTGGACGCCGAGCGTGAACTGCTGACCGCGCGCAACCAGCTGGCGCAATCGCAGACGGCGGCGGCGACCTCGCTGGTCGGCGTCTACAAGGCGCTGGCGGGCGGGATCGATGCCGAGGCGCCGCCAGCAACGGCGATGCGCTGACGTCAGCGCAACACGTCGCTCTCGGAAGCTTCCTTGAGCAGACGATCGCGATCGGCGGACAGGAGAAATCCTTCCGCCGATGCTTTTTCCGCGGCTGCTTTCACTGCGGCGACGTAGCCGGCGTGATCGACGTATCGCTCCTCAAGTGAGGGCCGAGGATCTCCGCTGGCCTCGCGCTCCGCGCGCGTCCGCGCGAACGGCACGTAGCCGCCCGCGTAGTTGCAGACCTGCCCGGCGTGGATGCCGTCGGCGGTGATGTTCCAGCCGAGGTAGGTGCCCAGTGGCGCCATCGACAGGACGGTCGGCACGCCGCCGACCTCGTTGCCGTCGGCGTCCACGCGCGGCACCTTCGCCGGCAGCACGCGCTTGATCTTCGGCGGGATCTGGTCGGGAACGCCCGACGCTTCGACGCGGTCGAAACCTGGCCCCCAGTCGTAATCGAAGACCGGGAAGACGAAGTTCTCCGGTCGGAACACGTGCTCCGGAATGCCCGGCACGCCGCGCGGGAAGCCCATCGCCTTCTGCGTCGGATCAACGAGCTCGCCGCGCGCCAGCGTCGGATATCGACTCGGCGGCGGGGTTGTGCCCTTGAGCACCCAATCGCGCATCGCCGCGCTCAACACACTGCGCAGCTCGCGGTGCGGGAGCGGGTTCGGTGCGAGCGTCGCCTGCCCGAAGTTGTTGCCGGGGCAGTTGAACGACGCGGTGTCCGCCTCGTGGCGGAAACCGCCGCCACCGCCGCCATGCGGGCTGCCGGCCACGTAGTAGCGCCGCACGTCCGGCGCGAGCGGAATGTCCGTGTCCGCCGACGATCCGACCCACTCCAGCGAGAGCTTCAGCGCGTAGACCTCTGCGGCGCCGAAGTGCTCGAACACCTTGGGGCAGGTCCTGCTCGCGGTGCAGCGGGTCAGCAAGCCCTTCGCGGGCAGGCCTCGGGCCTTGTCGGCCCAGTCGACCCACCATTGCGGGCCTTCGCTGCCCATCTGGAAGAGCTCCAGCACGCCGTCGGGTTGTGCCCAGCGGGCGTTGGCCGCCACGCGGCGGCCCGCGATGATGGCCCACGCGCCGTCGTGGACCTGGCGGCCGGCCTCGTCCTGGTTCAGGCCCATGAACAGGAACTGGCGGACCATGTTCCCCGATTGCGAGACACCGCGGATCGCGCTGCCGCGCACCTGGCCGGCGATCGGGTTGGGCGTGCCGGCGTCGTCGGCCTTCGCGTACCGGAAGAACGCGCCGACATCGCGGAACGCGGCCATGCCGACGCCTAGCACGTACGCGTTGCCGGCCGTGTAGACGATCTGGTAGACCTTGCCCGCGTCGAAGCCGCCCCGCAGGCAGACGTGGATCGGCAGGTTGGATGGCGCGTGCGACGCATCGATGTCGATGGGAGCGCCGGGGAACGGCTGTCCGTGGTCGCAGCGGGCGAAGGCCCAGTCTTTCGGATCGACGGTGCCGGCCGTCGTGATACGGCCGTCGACGGTTTCCTTCGTGTGGACCGTCAAGGTCGCGCGCGTCGTGTCCAGCGAGACCGGCAGGTAGGGCATCGGATTGCCCTGCACCATCAGCGGCTGGGAATCCGGCCCACTGCGGTTGACGATGCGCGCCATCACCGGGCCAGTCACCGGCTTGCCGTTGACGCGCGCGACCGGCGCGCGGACATAGTGGTTGAGCGCTGCCTCGGGCCGCGTGCGCGGCACGCCGGTGTTGCCCGCGTTATCGGCTTGCCATCCGCTGCGCAGGCCGATGTCGCCGGCCTTGAGCTCACCAGGCTGCAGCCGCACTTCGCCGCCGCGGTTGGGCACGTCGTGCCACAGGAAGCCGCTGGAACGCTCGCGATCGACCGGCCGGGTGATCACCCAGTTCGTCTCGTAGCGGACCAGGCCGTCGGCCTCGGCGCCGAGCTTCAGATCGGTGATCACCGCGTTGTGGCTGTCCTTCGGATCGAGCTGGCCGAATGCGCGACCGCGGAGTTCCTCATAGCCGCGCCGCTCGCCGGTCAGCGGCGTGACTTCGTCGACCACGATGCGCGTCACGCGTGCGTGCGCGACACCGATGGCCAGCAGCGACAGCACGGCCAGCGCCGCTCCCCGAATGCGTGTTCGCGTGCAGGGGATCCGCATCACTGGCCCTTGAACAGACCTTGGAACTGCCGCGACACCGGCAGCTTCTCCGCGCAGCCCTTGAGCGAGAGCTGCATCGTGTTCTCGTCGACGCGGGTGGCGCTCGTGATGAAGCGGCTGTTGACCAGCACCGAGCGGTGCACCTGCCAGAACACGCCCGGGTCGAGGTCGCTGAGCAGTTCCTTGAGCGCGGTGCGGATCCACGCCTCGCCGTCGCGATGCACGACGCGGGTGTAGCGGCTGTCGCTCTGGAAGAACAGGATGTCGTCGGGCGCGATCAGCTGGATCTCGCGACCCTGGCTGGCCTGGATCGGCCGCATCGTCGGTCGCTGCGCGGGCAGCAGCTGGCGGAGCAGCTCAAGCGTGGCCGCGGGCATCGCCGGCAGGGAGGGGCTGTCGACCGCATCGGCCTCCTGTGCCTGGCGTTGTCGCAGGCGCTGGAGGCACTGCTCCAGCCGCGCGTCCTCGACCGGCTTCAGCACGTAGTCGACCGCGCCCGCCTCGAAGGCCGAGAGCGCGTGGTCGCCATAGGCCGTGACGAACACGACCTGCGGCGGCTCCGCCAGTTGCGACAGGCGCTGCCCGACCTCCAGGCCCGACATCCCGGGCATGCGGATGTCGAGGAAGCAGAGCTGCGGCTCGTGTTCGAGGCAGTCGTCCCAGGCGTCGCAGCCGTTGACGCTGGCCGCCACGATCTCGATCTCCGGCGCCAGGCGCGCCAGCGCCGCGCGCAGCTGCTCGCGCGGGCCTTCCTCGTCGTCCGCGATCAGCGTGCGGATCTTCGTTGTCATGCGTGTTCTCTCCCCGATGTGGCCGATACGACCGATGCGAGCTTCAGGCCGTCGGCACTTCGACCCAGGCCAGGCATCCGGGCGCTTCCGCCGGACCCGGCTCCAGGCCCAGCGCGGCGTGCGCGCCGAACTGCGCCTTCAAGCGCTCGCGTGTGTTGGCCAGCCCCAGGCCCTCGCAGGCGCCCGGCGGCAGGCCTTGTCCGCCGTCCTGCACCTCCAGGCGCAGCCGGCCGTCCGCCGCCTTCACCCGCACCGCGATGTGTCCGCCGCGCAGGCTGGGCTCGATGCCGTGCGTGATCGCGTTCTCCGCCAGCGTCAGCAGCGTGCCCGGCGGCAGGCTCGCGCCGGCGATCGCCGCCTGCGCCGTCGCGTCCGTGTCCAGCGACCAGCTCAGCCGCTGCCCCAGCCGCGCCTGCATGATGTCCAGGTAGCTGCGCACGATCTGGAGCTCCTGCTCCAGCGGCAGCCGGTCCTGCTCGAACATCGGCAGCGTCGCGCGCAGGTAGCGCGTCAGCGAGCGCAGCATCGGCCCGGCGCGGTCGTCGCGCGTGTCGACCCAGTGCTGCAGCGACGCCAGCGTGTTGAAGAGGAAATGCGGCTGGATCTGCGCCGTCGCCAGCCGCTGCGCCATCGCGACGCGCTCTTCCTGCGCGTCGAGCTCGGCCAGGCGCGCGCCCAGCTGCTGCGTCCGGTAGAGCGTCAGGAACCACCACGACGACACCGTCAACGTCATCCCGCCGGCCACGAAGGGCAGCAGGTCCCGGGCCTCGGCGCGGAAGCCGGCCTTCACCATCCCCAGCGTGACCAGCACCATCAGCACGCTGAGCGCAAAAGTCGCGCCGTTGAATCGGGTCCGGGTCGGCTGGCGCCAGAGCCAGCGCGCGACGCCCAATCCCAGCGACGCCATGCCGAGGCCACCGATCAGGATCACATGCGCCAGCTCGCGCGGCAGCATCGTGTAGAACACCAGCCCCAGCACCAGCACGTTGCTCATCACGTAGCTGTCGATGACGGTGGACCAGGTCTTCAGGCCGGAACGCTCGATCTCCTCCTCGGTGAAGGTGCGGCGCGGTCCTGGGAACAGCCATTGCGTCCAGTCCCCCTTGGCCTGAGGGACCGCATCGGCGGAAGCGCTGGGCGAAGTCATGCGGCGAGTCTAGGCGAGGGGCCCGGTCAACGCCTCAGGATGCGGCGAATGGCAGTGGGTGAGGACGATCGGTCGACTGCGACGACCGAGCGGACGCCGTGGCGGCCGGTGCCCCGTTCCGCTCAATCGCCTCCTCATGCTCGGCATTC
>NZ_JARVXN010000020.1:0-26428 GCF_048957715.1 Mitsuaria sp. CC2
CGTTACGTCGACTCCGAAGAGCTTGGCCAATGCCGCACAGCCCAGGCCCCCAGCCTGGTACTTCCGAACCACTTTGAACCTCACGCTCTCGCTGTACTTCGTCATGAAAAACACCCCAAAGGTTGGATTGGCGTCCAACCTTTGGGGTGCAGTTCAGAAACCGGCGTTTTGCATTCAGCGACGGCGTCTCAGGGCTTGGGCAGGGCGCGGATGTCGGAGGCCGACGGCGTCGGCAGATGTGCCGCGGGCGGCTTGGTGTTCCTGCCGACCGGCGCGGACGACGCGGAAGCGGCCTTCTGCGCCGAACGCACCTGCTGCTCGCCGGCCTTTCTCTGGCGCTCCTGCGCCTTGCGCTGGCGCTCGGCGGCTGCCTCGCGACGCTTGGCGGCGTCGGCCTTGGCTTCGGCATCCAGCTTCGCCTCGCGGCGTTGATGCAACTCAGGATTCGCGCGCGGCGTGCGCGCGGCGGGCAACACGGGCATCGACGCCGGCTGAGCCGCCTCGCGCACCGATTCGGTCTTGCGACGAGCCTCGTCCTGGGCCGCCTCGCGTTCGTTCTTCTCGACCCGCTCCCGCGCGGCGGCGCCGCGCCGCAGGCGCTCCTCGGCGTTGACCTGGTGCTCCGCGTGGTCCAGCGGACGCAGCTGACGGATGCGTTCGTCGCGGGCGTCCTCCAGGCAACCGGTCACGACGAACCGCTGGTTGCACTCGCGCACCTTGGCCTGGTAGGTCTGCTCGATGCGGGCACGGGCGGCGCCGATCTCGGCACGGGTCATCTCCGCGGCGCAGACGGCCGTGGACACGGCGGCGCCCGACAGCGCCATCGGCAGGAGAACAAGGACGGAGCGGAAAGTCATGGCCGTGATCATCGCATCCGGCGACACCCGTTCCGGTGACACGCCGGCCCGTGACTTCCCTACACCCCATTCGGAGGGAGCGACCGGGGCGGCGTCCCACCCGGAGGCGGGAGCTGGCCTCAGGTCAGCCGCGTGTCGACGTCGCGACGCTCCAATTCGAGGTATTCCTTCGACTGCATCTCCTGCAGCCGCGACACCGTGCGGGGGAACTCGTGCGCCAGCGGGCCCTCCGTGTAGAGCTGCTCCGCCGGCACGGCCGCGGAGATGATCAGCTTCACGCGCCGGTCGTACAGCACGTCCACGAGCAGCGTGAAGCGGCGCGCCTCGCTGGCCAGCCGCGGCGGCATCGCCGGCACGTTGGACAGGATGATGGTGTGGAACTGCGTCGCCAGTTCGAGGTAGTCGTTCTGCGAGCGCGGTCCGCCGCAGAGCTCCGCGAAGTCGAACCACACCACGCCGCCGGCGCGGCGGCGGGAACGG
Source organism: Mitsuaria sp. CC2 (assembly GCF_048957715.1). Taxonomy (NCBI): domain Bacteria; kingdom Pseudomonadati; phylum Pseudomonadota; class Betaproteobacteria; order Burkholderiales; family Sphaerotilaceae; genus Roseateles; species Mitsuaria sp. CC2. The sequence goes on from NZ_JARVXN010000020.1 coordinate 1,338, forward strand.
ATCTCGCGGTGCTCGATGTGCAGCACCGGATCCTCGTCGCGCGCCTCGGCGAGCGATTCGAAGGCCGCCGTCAGCGCCTCTTCCGTCTGCGCGTTCAGCGGGGTGTGATACAGGTCGACGTGCTCCAGCGAGCGTTGCCGGTAGTCGGTGCCGTTGTCGACGTTGATGACTTCCAGGTTCTGCTTCAGCAGCTCGATCGCGGGCAGGATGCGGTCGCGGTGCAGCCCGTTCGGATAGAGCCCGTCGGGATGGAAGTTGGACGTGGTCACGATGGACACGCGATTCTTGAACAGCGCGTCGAGCAGCCGGTACAGGATCATCGCGTCGGTGACGTCGGCGACGTGGAACTCGTCGAAGCAGATCAGCCGGAAGCGCCGCGCGATGCGCTTGCCGAGCTCGTCCAGCGGATCCTGGATGCCCTTGAGCTCCTGCAGCTCGCGGTGGACCTCGCGCATGAACTCGTGAAAGTGGAGCCGGGTCTTGCGCGTCAGCGGCACGGCCTGGAAGAAGCAGTCCATCAGGAAGCTCTTGCCGCGGCCGACGCCGCCGAACATGTACACGCCGCGCGGCAGCGGCGGCCGCACCAGGAACTTGGTCACCGCGTTGGAGCGCCGCGCCTTGTAGTCGGCCCATTCGTCCTGGCAGCGCTGCAGCGAGGCGACGGCGCGCAGTTGCGCCGCGTCGGCGGTGTAGCCGCGCTCGGCGAGGGTCTGGTGATAGAGCTCGGTGACGGTGGTCATGCGGGGATCACGCGGGGGTCATGCGGAAAGGAGAAAGGGGCGACTCTCGCCGCCCCTTCCGTTCATGCGTCCGATGCGCTTCGAGCCGGAGCTCAGAAGTTCAGCGTGCGCTTGTCGATGGCCAGGGCCGCTTCCTTGGTCGCTTCGCTCAGCGACGGGTGCGCGTGGCAGATGCGAGCGATGTCCTCGGCCGAGGCCTTGAACTCCATCGCGACCACGGACTCGGCGATCAGCTCCGAGGCCATCGGGCCGATGATGTGCACGCCCAGGATCTCGTCGGTCTTGGCGTCGGCCAGGAACTTGACGAAGCCGGTCGTGTCGCCCAGCGCGCGGGCGCGGCCGTTGGCCAGGAACGGGAACTGACCCGCCTTGTAGGCCACGCCGTCCGCCTTCAGCTGCTGCTCGGTCTTGCCGACCCACGCGATCTCGGGGCTGGTGTAGATCACCCACGGGATGGTGTTGAAGTTGACGTGACCGTGCTGGCCGGCGATGCGCTCGGCCACGGCAACGCCTTCTTCCTCAGCCTTGTGCGCCAGCATCGGGCCGCGCACGACGTCGCCGATGGCCCAGACGCCCGGGAGGTTGGTCTTGCACTCGTCGTCGACGATGACAGCACCGCGCTCATCGAGCTTCAGGCCCACGGCTTCGGGGTTCAGGCCGATGGTGTTGGCGGTCCGGCCGATCGAGACGATCAGCTTGTCCACCGCCAGCGTCTGCTCGCCGCCCTTGGCGTCGGTGTACTTCACCGTGACGCCGTCCTTGCCGTTCTCGACGGACGTGATCTTCACGCCCAGCTCGATGTTCAGGCCCTGCTTCTTGAAGACCTTGGCCGCTTCCTTGGCGACGGACTCGTCGGCGGCGCCCAGGAAGGCGGGCAGCGCTTCCAGGATCGTCACTTCCGAACCCAGGCGACGCCACACCGAACCCATTTCCAGGCCGATGACGCCGGAGCCGATCACGCCCAGCTTCTTCGGCACGGCCGGGATGCGCAGCGCGCCGTCGTTCGACAGGATGTTGGTCTCGTCGAACGGGGCACCCGGCAGCTGGCGGGCGTTGGAGCCGGTGGCGACGATCACGTGCTTGGCCGTGATGGTCTCTTCAGCCGCGCCGGCGACCTTCAGCTCGTACGCGCCGTCCTTCGCCGCCACGAACGAGCCGCGGCCGTGGAAGAAGGTGACCTTGTTCTTCTTGAACAGGTACTGCACGCCGTCGTTGTTCTGCTTCACGACGGCGTCCTTGCGACCGACCATCTTGGCGATGTCGATCTTCAGGTCGTTCATCGAGATGCCGTGGTCGGCGAAGCCGTGGCCGGCGTGCTCGAAGTGCTCGCTGGACTGCAGGAGGGCCTTGGACGGGATGCAGCCGACGTTGGTGCAGGTGCCGCCCAGGGCGGGACCGCCCTTGTCGTTCTTCCACTCGTCGATGCAGGCCGTGTTGAAGCCCAGTTGCGCCGCGCGGATCGCCGCGATGTAGCCGCCGGGACCGCCGCCGATGACGACGACGTCGAATTGCTTGCTCATGTCGTGATCGTCCTTGGCTTAGATGTCGAACAGCAGGCGCGACGGATCTTCCAGCGCGTCCTTCATCGCGACCAGACCCAGCACGGCTTCGCGGCCGTCGATGATGCGGTGGTCGTAGGACATCGCCAGGTAGTTGATCGGACGGATCACGATCTGGCCGTTCTCGACGACGGCGCGGTCCTTGGTCGCGTGCACGCCCAGGATGGCCGACTGCGGCGGGTTGATGATGGGGGTCGACAGCATCGAGCCGAAGGTGCCGCCGTTGGAGATCGAGAAGGTGCCGCCGGTCATCTCTTCGATGCCGAGCTTGCCTTCCTGGGCCTTCTTGCCGAACTCGGCGATCTTCTTCTCGATGTCGGCGAAGCTCATCTGGTCCGCGTTGCGCAGGATGGGCACGACCAGGCCGCGCGGCGAGCCGACGGCGATGCCGATGTCGAAGTAGCCGTGGTAGACGATGTCGTTGCCGTCGACCGAAGCATTCAGCACCGGATACTTCTTCAGCGCGTGCACGGCGGCCTTCACGAAGAAGCTCATGAAGCCCAGCTTCGTGCCGTGTTCCTTGGTGAAGCTGTCCTGGAACTTCTTGCGCAGCTCCATCACCGGCGCCATGTTCACTTCGTTGAACGTGGTCAGGATGGCGTTGGTCGACTGCGATTGCAGCAGGCGCTCGGCGATGCGGGCGCGCAGGCGGCTCATCGGCACGCGCTGTTCCGGGCGGTCGCCCAGGTTGGCGGCCACCGGGGCGGCGACGGCCTGCAGCGGCGCCTTGGCCGGCGCGGTGGGGGCCTGCACCGGCGCCGCGACTTGTGCAGAGGTGGTGGCCGGCTTGGCGCCGCCATCGATCGCGCCCAGCACGTCGCCCTTGGTCACGCGGCCATCCTTGCCGGTGCCCGGGACGGAGCCGGCGGCCAGGTTGTTGTCGGCCATGATCTTCGCGGCGGCGGGCATCGCGACACCGGCCTTGCTGTCCGACGAGGCGGCGGCAGCGGCCGGAGCGGGTGCCGCGGCGGCGGGCGCCGGAGCAGCAGCGGCAGGAGCGGCAGCGCCGGCCTTGCCTTCGGAGTCGATCTTGGCGATGACCTGGTCCGAGGTCACGGTGCCGCCGTCGGCGACGACCAGCTCGGCCAGCACGCCGGCGGACGGCGCCGGCACTTCGAGCACGACCTTGTCGGTCTCGATCTCGATCAGGATTTCATCGATGGCCACGGCGTCGCCGGGCTTCTTCTTCCACTGGAGCAGGGTCGCTTCGGCGACCGATTCGGACAGCTGGGGGACTTTGACTTCAACGATTGCCATGATGTTTGTTCTCTCGGTTTTTCAGTAAACCGGAGCCTTGCGCCTGCCGGTCGCCGGGGAGCGTGTGCCCGTCCCCGGCGCCGGTGTCATTGCGGCGCGCGGCGTCCGCAATGACTCACTTGGTCAGCACGAAACCCTTCAGCTTGCCGAAGGCCTGCTCCAGCAGCGCCTTCTGCTGTTCCTGGTGCAGGTGGGCGTAGCCGACGGCCGGCGAGGCCGAGGCGGGACGGCCCGCGTAGCCGAGCTTCTGGCCGTCGGCCATGTTCTCGTGGATGTAGTGCTGCACGAAGAACCAGGCGCCCTGGTTCTGCGGCTCGTCCTGGCACCACACGATCTCGGCCAGGTTGGGGTACTTCTTCAGCTCGGCCGCGAACGCCTTGTGCGGGAACGGGTACAGCTGTTCCACGCGGATGATCGCGACGTCCTTCTTGTCGCCGCGGGCCTTGATCAGGTCGTAGGCCACCTTGCCGGAGCAGGCGATCACGCGCTTGACCTTGCCGGCGTCGATCTCGGCGCTGGTCTCCCCGATGACGGTGCGGAACTCACCCTTGGTGAATTCGCTGACCGGCGAGGTGGCGTCCTTGGCGCGCAACAGCGACTTGGGCGTCAGGATGACCAGCGGCTTGCGGAACATGCGCAGCATCTGGCGACGCAGCAGATGGAAGATCTGCGACGCCGTCGTCGGCTGGACGATCTGCATGTTGTTGTCGGCGGCCAGCTGCATGAAGCGCTCCAGGCGGGCCGAGCTGTGCTCCGGGCCCTGGCCTTCATAGCCGTGCGGCAGCATCAGCGTCAGGCCGTTGGAGCGGCCCCACTTCACTTCGCCCGAGGCGATGAACTGGTCGATCACGACCTGCGCGCCGTTCACGAAGTCGCCGAACTGCGCTTCCCAGATGGTCAGCGTGTGCGGATCGGCGGCGGCGTAACCGTATTCGAAGCCCAGCACCGCCTCTTCCGACAGGATCGAGTCGATCACGACGAACGGGGCCTGGCCTTCCGCGACGTTCTGCAGCGGGATGTAGATGCCTTCGTCGAAGCGCTCGCGGTTCTGGTCGTGCAGCACCGCATGGCGGTGGGTGAACGTGCCGCGGCCGCAGTCTTCACCGGACAGGCGGATCGGGTAGCCCGAAGCCACCAGCGAGGCGAAGGCCATGTGCTCGCCCATGCCCCAGTCGACGTTGATGTCGCCGCGACCCATGGCCGCGCGGTCGGCGATGACCTTCTCCACCAGCGTGTGGGCCTTGAAGCCGCCCGGCAGCGTCGTGACCTTCTCGGCCAGGCGCTTCCATTCGGCCACCGGCAGCGCGGTGTCGCAGCTGTCGGTCCACTTCTTGCCGAGGAACGGGGTCCAGTCGGTCGCGTACTTGCTCTTGAAGTTGGTCAGCACCGGGTCGACGGTGTGACGGCCCTCGTCCATCGCGGAACGGAAGGCCTTGACCATGCCGTCCGGACCTTCGGCGTCCAGCACGCCCTGGGCCACCAGCTTGTCGCCGTACAGGCGGCGGGTGCCCGGGTGCTTGGCGATGGTCTTGTACATCAGCGGCTGCGTCAGCGCGGGCGTGTCCTGCTCGTTGTGCCCCAGCTTGCGGAAGCAGACGATGTCGACGACGACGTCCTTCTTGAACTGCTGACGGTATTCCAGCGCCAGCTGCGTGCACAGCACGACCGCTTCCGGATCGTCGCCGTTCACGTGCAGCACCGGGGCCTCGATCATCTTGACGACGTCGGAGCAGTACAGCGTCGAGCGCGTGTCGCGCGGGTCGCTGGTGGTGAAGCCGATCTGGTTGTTGATGACGATGTGGACGGTGCCGCCGGTGTAGTAGCCGCGCGTCTGCGCCAGCGCCAGCGTCTCCATCACCACGCCCTGGCCGGCGAAGGCCGCGTCGCCGTGCACCAGCACGGGCAGCACCTGCTCGCCGGTCTTGTCGCCGCGCCGGTCCATGCGCGCCTTGACCGAGCCCTCGACGACCGGGTTCACGATCTCCAGGTGCGACGGGTTGAAGGCCAGGCTCAGGTGGACGGGGCCGCCGGGGGTGGTCACATCGCTGGAGAAGCCCTGGTGGTACTTCACGTCGCCCGAGGGCAGGTCTTCAGGGGCGGTGTGGTCGAACTCGGCGAACAGGTCCTTGGGCATCTTGCCCAGGGTGTTGACCAGGACGTTCAGGCGGCCGCGGTGGGCCATGCCGATCACGATCTCCTGCACGCCCTTGCTGCCGGCGCTCTTCACCAGCTCGTCCATCGAGACGATGAAGCTCTCGCCGCCTTCCAGCGAGAAACGCTTCTGGCCGACGTACTTCGTGTGCAGGTAGCGCTCCAGGCCTTCGGCGGCCGTCAGGCGCTCCAGGATCTGCTGCTTCTTCTCGGCCGTGTAGGTCGGCTTGCTGCGGATCGCCTCCAGGCGCTCCTGCCACCAGCGCTTCTCGGTCGGCTCGGTGACATGCATGAACTCGGCGCCGACAGAGCCGCAGTAGGTGTCACGCAAGGCCTGCACGATCTCGCGCAGGGTCATGCGCTCGGCCTTGGTGAAATAGGTATTGGTCGCGCTGAACGTGCGGTCCATGTCGGCTTCGGTGAGGCCGTAGGACGAGGGTTCCAGTTCCGCGATCTTGGCGCGCTCGGTGCGCTTCAGGGGGTCCAGGTCCGCCCAGCGCGAGCCCAGCGTGCGATACGCGGCGATCAGCGACTGGACGTGCACCTGCTTGCCGGCCACTTCGAGCTCGGCGGAGGACACCTTGTTGTTGAGTGCGTTGGCCTTGGCGCGTTGCGCGAAGGATTCGACGACGGGGGCGTGAGGGACGTCCCGCTTGTCGCTGCCGTCCACCGCGGGGACGTGCTGCAGCGCGTCGAAGTAGGCGCGCCAGTTGTCGGGCACGGCGCCCGGGTTGTCGAGGTACTGCTCGTACATCTCCTCGACGTAGGGAGCATTGCCCCCGAACAGGTAGGAGTTCGAGCTGTATTGCTGCATCATCTTTCGCTCACCTCTGCCCCGGCTTCCAGGGCTATCGGCTGGTTATGAACCTTCCGCGACACGGCTTGACCGGTTGGCGGATTGCGACCCGCCTTTGCTGTTGCCAGAAAAGGGGTACGGGAAGGACCTGAAGTCACAAGCGCAGGACTGTAGCACCACGCTGGAACCGGCGCTGTTGCGGGTTCGCCCACTTCCTGTGCGCCCTGTCGATGACAGACATCAAGAGAACAGAACCTGACGTCGACGTCAGGGCTCACAAACGTTTGCGAGGCACCAACTCCAAGCAGTAGACTGCGGGTTGGCGTACCGCCCCGAGATTGAATGGCGGACTGCCCGGGACACAGGAGATCCCACATGCAAGTTCGAGTCGTCGACTACCGCGCCGCGGATGCGGCAGAGCAATTCACCCGCTCCCTGCACGAGACAGGCTTCGGCGTCCTGGTGAACCACCCCCTGCCCCAGGAACTGGTCGAGAAGATCTATGCCGACTGGCTCGGCTACTTCAACGGGACCGAGAAGCACGGGCTGGCGTTCTCCAAGGAGACGCAGGACGGCTACTTCTCCACCGAGATCTCGGAGACCGCCAAGGGCCACACGCAGAAGGACATCAAGGAGTACTTCCACATCTACCCGTGGGGAAGGATCCCGGCGCCGCTGAAGGACGACGCGATGCGCTACTACCGCATCGCCAACGACCTGGCGGCGGAGCTGCTGTCGTGGGTGGAGCAGCACACCCCGGCCGACATCGCGAAGAACTATCGCGAGCCGCTGTCCAACATGATCAAGGACAGCCGGCACACGCTGCTGCGCGTGCTGCGGTATCCGCCGCTGACCGGCAACGAGCCGGCCGGCTCGCTGCGCGCCGCGGCGCACGGCGACATCAACCTGCTGACCATCCTGCCGGCGGCGAATGAGCCCGGCCTGCAGGTGCAGGGCAAGGATGGCGCGTGGGTCGACGTGCCGGGCGACTTCGGCATGCTGATCATCAACATCGGCGACATGCTGCAGGAAGCGTCGCAGGGCTACTACCCGTCGACGCAGCACCGCGTGGTCAATCCGACCGGCGACGGCGCGAAGAAGAGCCGCGTCTCGCTGCCGCTGTTCCTGCATCCGCGCGAGGACGTGGTCCTGTCGGACCGCTACACCGCGCATGAGTATCTGGAAGAGCGGCTGCGGGAGCTGGGCGTCAAGACCTGACCCCGGCCCATCCAGCCACAAGGCCCCTTCCCTCCCGGGAAGGGGCTTTCTACTTAAAGGCTCTTCATCGGCACGACGTCCTTGCCCTTGAGCGTGAACACCGTGACGGCGGACGACTTCAGGTCGTGCCTGTCGTCGTAGGCGTATTCGCCGGCCACGCCGGCGTAGCTCGACTTCGCGATGTGCTCGCCGACCTTCTTCGGATCGGTGGACTGCGTCGCCTCGATCGCACCGGCCAGCAGGTAGGCGCCGTCGTAGAAAGACGCGGCGTAGGTCAGCGGATCGCGCTTGAACTCGGCCTTGTACTTGTCGATGAACTGCTTGCCCTTGGCGCTGCGGTCGATCAGCGCGCCGCCCTGCGTGCAGTAGGCGTTCAGGTCGTTCGCGATCTGCGACAGCGTCGCGGTCTCCGACGAGCAGATGCCGTCGCCGCCCAGCAGCGGCGCCGTGATGCCGAGGCCGCGCATCTGGCGCAGCATCGGCCCGCCCTGCGCGGAGTAGCCGCCGTAGAACACCGCGTCCGGCTTGGCCGCCTTCACGGCGGTCAGGATGCTGTTGAAGTCCGTGGCCTTGTCGTTGGTGAACTCCTTGGACACGACCTTGATGCCGAGCTTGGCCGCCTGCGCGGTGAACTCCTGCGCGACGCCCTGGCCGTAGGCGGTGCGGTCGTCGATGACGGCGACCGTCTTCACCTTCAGGTCCTGCGCCGCGTACACGGCCATCTTCGCGCCGAGCTGGTTGTCGGTCGCGCCGATGCGGAACAGGTTGGACTGGTTGGGCTGCTGCGTGATGCGCGGGTTGGAGGCCACCGTCAGCACGATCACGCCGCCGTCCGAGAACACGCGCGAGGCCGGCATGGTCACGCCCGAGTTGTAGGGCCCGAGCACGAACCTGATCTTCTTGTCGACCAGCGCCTGCGCCACCTGCACGCCCTGGCGCGGATCGGCCACGTCGTCGTTGACGTCGAGCTCGAACACCACCGGCTTGCCGCCGACCTTCACGCCCTTGGCATTCAGTTCCTTGATGGCGAGCGCCGCGCCGTCGCGGTTGTCGATGCCGTAACCGGCCTGCGGGCCGGTCACCGGGCTCATGAACCCGATGCGGATGCGCTCCTGCGCATGGGCGCCCAGGGCCGCGAAGCCGGCGGCCAGCACCAGCAGTTTCAGAGAGAACTTCTTCATTTGTCTTCCTCGGTAAGGTCTTCCCCGGTAAGGGAGGGCACGAGTCTACGTAATGGCGCCGTGCGGCGCCCGCGGCGCGGCGAGGTCGCACGACCGTGAAAGCGGCGACGCGGGCCGGTCTACAGTGCGGCATGTCCTCCCGAACAGGCAGCGTCATCTGGATTCATCCGGCAGCGCCACCCAAACCCGCCGTCGGCGCACCGTGCAACGGCTGCGGCGTCTGCTGCCTCGCCGAGCCCTGTCCGCTCGGCATGCTGGTGAGCCTGAAACGCGAAGGCGCCTGCCGCGCGCTGCAGTGGTCGGAGCACGACGGGCAGTATCGATGCGGCATGCTGGTGCATCCGACGCGCTATGTTGGGTTGCCAACATTCAAGCCCGACGGGCTCGTCAACCGCCTGATCCGCCGCTACGCGCGACGCATGATCGCTGCGGGCATCGGCTGCGACGCGGACATCGAACCGACGACGCCCCCCTCGCCTCCCGCACCGTCTCCGGAGAAGCGCTAAGCAACGCCTGCCCCCTCCCGGCATAGCATGGGCCGAGCACCGCCTGATCAGGCTTCATCGGAGTCCATCCATGTCCCGTCTCCCCAGAGCATCCCGGTTCGTGCGCGCCCGCACGGCGCTGTCCCTCTCGATCGCGCTCGGCGCAGCGGCCGTCGCACCCGGCGTATCGGCCGTGCCGCTGCGCTGGGCCGCGCAGAACGACGTGCTGACGCTGGATCCGCACTCGCAGGACCACACGACCACCAGCGCCATCCTGCAGCACGCCTACGAAGGCCTGACCCGCTACAACGAGCAGTGGGAGATCGAGCCCTGCCTGGCCACGAAGTGGACGCAGATCAGCCCGACGCAGGTCCGCTTCGAGCTGCGCAAGGGCGTGAAGTTCCACGACGGCTCGCCGTTCACCGCGGACGACGTGATCTTCAGCTTCGACCGCATCCGCCAGCCGCAGGGCACGATGCAGATCTACGTCACCGGCATCAAGGAGATCAGGAAGATCGACGACTTCACCGTCGACCTGATCCTCGACTCGCCGCAACCCATCCTGCTGCGCAACCTGGTCGACTTCCGGATCATGAGCAAGGTCTGGGCCGAGAAGAACAAGGCGACCCAGATGGCCGACTACAAGGCCAAGGACGAGAACTACGCCAGCCGCCACGTCGACGGCACGGGCCCGTACGAGATCACCTCCTGGCAGCCCGACCAGAAGATCTCGATGGTGATCAACAAGGGCTGGTGGGACAAGAACAAGGGCAACATCACCGAGGTCAGCTACATCCCGATCAAGTCGGATCCGACGCGCGTCGCGGCGCTGACGTCCGGCGACGTGGACCTGCTGACCGAGGTGCCGACGCAGGACGTCGCCGCGGTGAAGGCCGACGCGAAACTCAAGTCGGTCGAAGGGCCCGAGACCCGCACCATCTTCTTCGCGATGGACCTGGGCAGCGATGAGCTGCGCGGCGCCTCGGTCAAGGGCAAGAACCCGTTCAAGGACATGCGCGTGCGCGAGGCGCTGTCCATTGCCATCGACCGCGAGGCGATCAAGCGCAGCATCATGCGCGGCATGTCGGTGCCGGCGTCGCTGATGATCCCGCCCGGCGTCAACGGCTACGACGCCGCGCTGGACAAGCCCGCCAAGCCCGACCTGGGCCGCGCGAAGAAGTTGCTCGCCGACGCCGGGTATCCGAACGGCTTCGAGATCCCGCTGAACTGCCCCAACAACCGCTACGTCAACGACGAGAAGGTCTGCCTGGCCGTCGTCTCGATGTGGAGCAAGATCGGCGTCACCGCGCGACTGACGGCGCAGCCGATGTCGCAACACAGCCAGCTGTTCCAGCGCTTCGAGGCGCCGCTGTACATGCTGGGCTGGGGCGTGTCGACGATGGATGCGCTCTACTCGCTGCAAGCGCTGGCCCGCACCCGCAGCGGCGGCGCGGACGGCAGCTTCAACTTCTCCAAGGTCAGCGATCCGGCGCTCGACAAGCTGATCGACGCCGCCAAGAGCGAGATCGACATCCCCAAGCGCAACGCGCTGCTGCGCGACGCGCTGGTGCGCACGCGCGACCAGTACCTGTTCATCCCCCTGCACCACCAGGTGCGCCCGTGGGCGATGCGCGCCAACCTGCAGACGCTGCACCGATCCAACGACCGGCCGGAGGCGCGGTTCACCACCATCAAGTGATCCCACCCCGGGCAATCCCGTAGACACGCTGGCTCCTCGGGGCCAGCGCTGGCGGCTAGCATCCAGGCGACTTCACGTTTACTTAACGACGCTGCCAAGGGAGCTACCGCTCATGTCGAGGAATCACTCCGGATCGATCCGATCCGCTCGTACCGCTCGTACCGCTCGTACCGCCCTGTGCGTCGCCGCCTTCGCGGCGACGGTCGGGATCGCCCACGCCGCCCCGCTGCGGTGGGCGGCCCAGAACGACGTGCTGACGCTGGATCCGCACTCGCAGAACCACAGCACCACGAACGCGATCACCCAGCACGCCTATGAAGGCCTGACGCGCTACGACCGCCAGTACCAGGTCGAGCCCTCGCTCGCCACCAAGTGGACGCAGGTCAGCCCGACGCAGGTCCGCTTCGAGTTGCGCAAGGGCGTGAAGTTCCACGACGGCTCGCCGTTCACCGCGGACGACGTGGTGTTCTCGTTCCATCGCATCAAGCAGCCCGTGGGCACGATGCATCCGTTCGTGGCCGGCGTCGCCGACATCAGGAAGGTCGACAGCCACACCATCGACGTGATCCTCACGGCGCCGAACCCCATCCTGCTGCGCCAGTTCGTCGACTTCCGCATCATGAGCAAGACCTGGGCGGACAAGAACAAGGCGACCAACCTGCCGGACTTCAAGGCCAAGGAAGAGACCTTCGCCACGCGCAACGCCAACGGCACCGGTCCGTACCGCATCACCGGCTGGCAGCCGGACCAGCGCATCACGATGGTCCAGAACAAGGAGTGGTGGGACGCGAAGAACGCGACCAACGTCGACGAGGTCATCTACACCCCGATCAAGTCGGATCCGACGCGCGTCGCGGCGCTGCTGTCCGGCGACGTGGACCTGCTGTCCGACATCCCGACGCAGGACGTCGGCCGGCTGAAGGCCGATCCCAAGCTCAGCGTCGCCGAAGGCAGCGAGACGCGCACGATCTTCATCGGCATGGACCAGGGCAGCGAGCAGCTCAAGGGCAGCAGCGTGACCGGCAAGAACCCGTTCAAGGACAAGCGCGTGCGCGAGGCGATGTCGCTGGCCATCGACCGCGAGGCGATCAAGCGCGCGACGATGCGCGGCCTGTCGGTGCCGGCCGGCATCATGGTCGCGCCGGGCGTGAACGGCAACGCGCCGGACATCGACGTGCCGACCAAGGTCGACGCCGAGCGTGCGAAGAAGCTGCTCGCCGAGGCCGGCTATCCGAACGGCTTCGACGTGCCGATGAACTGCCCCAACAACCGCTACGTCAACGACGAGGAGATCTGCCTCGCGGTGGTGTCGATGTGGAGCAAGGTCGGCATCAAGGCGCGGCTGCAGACGGAGTCGTTCAGCACGTTCAGCCCGAAGCTTCAGGCGTTCGAGTACCCGTTGTTCCTGTACGGCTGGGGCGTGCCGACCTACGACGCGCTGTACACGATGCAATCGCTGGCGCGCACGCGCGTCGGCGGCGCGGACGGCAGCGGGAACTACTTCCGTCTGAGCGACGCCAAGCTCGACCAGATCATCGACGCGGCGAAGGTCGAAGGTGACGTCGCCAAGCGCAACGCGCTGCTGAAGGAAGGCCTGGTGCGGATCCGCGACGAGGTCTTCTTCATCCCGCTGCACCACCAGGTGCGTCCGTGGGCGATGAAGAAGAGCGTCACGACGCCGCACCGCTCCGACGACAGACCGGAGGCGCGGTTCACCACGATCAAGTGAGGAACACCTGGCGGACCAGCGCCGCCTGCTGCCAGCGATGGATCAGCGGCGAGGCCGTGGCGCCAGCCGCGGTCACCGCGCGGGAGACCTCGCGCAGTCGGGCGCCGTCGGGCAGCAGTGCCTCCAGTTCATCGCGGACGAAGTGCCACGGGCCCTGGTTGCGGGTCTCTTCCTGAGTCCACACGATCTCTTCGATGAGCGGATAGCGCTGGAGCACCGTCGCCAGCGCCTCGCGCGGGAATGGATAGAGCTGCTCGACCCGCACCAGCGCCGTCGCGCCCGCCATCGGGTCTGAAAGCGATCCCGCCATCGCCTGGCGCGCGCTCAGCAGGTCGTAGTGCACCTTGCCGCTGCTCAGCACGACGCGCCTGACCCGCTGGGCCCGCGCCGCGTCGACGGTATCGTCATCCAGCACCGGCACGAAACCTCCGGCCGCGAGCACGCCGATCGGCGTGTGGCTGCGCGGCTCGTTGAGCAGCACCGCCTTCGGCGTCATCACGATCAGCGGCTTGCGCACCGGATCCAGCGCCTGGCGCTGCAGCAGCGCCGCGTACTGGCCCGAGGTCGACGGCATCGCCACGCGCAGGTTGTCCGCGCCGCACAACTGCAGGAGGCGCGCGAGGAAGCCGTTCGAGTGCTCCGGACCCACGCCCTCGTAGCCATGCGGCAGCAGCACGGTCAGCGCGGAGGTGTCGCCCCACTTCTCCTCGCCGGAACTGAGGTACTGGTCCAGGTAGACCTGCGCCCCGTTGACGAAGTCGCCGAACTGCGCCTCCCACACGGTCATCACGTCGCGCGCCTGCACGCTGTGCCCGTACTCGAATCCGAGCACGGCCTCTTCGGCCAGCAGCGAGTTCACGACCTCCAGCCGCGCGCCCTCGCACGCGAAGCGCGACAGCGGCGTCCACGTCGACAGGGCCCCCGACGCCGGGAGGCTTGCGCCGTCGACCGCCCGTCCCTGGTGATGCCATACCGCCTGTCGATGCAGGAAGGTGCCTCGCTGCACGTCGAGCCCGGAGATCCGCACCCCGACACCCGCACGCAGGACCTGCGCCCACGCGAGCGTCTCCGCCGTGCACCAGTCGGCGGGGCGGCGGGCGTCGTCGGCCATGCCACGCCAGCGGCCGGCCTGGTCGCGCAGCAGCGCGTGCGGTTCGAAATCTTCCGGCAATTGCGCCAGCGCTTCCAGGACGTCATGCAGATCGCCGAGGGGCGCGCGCTTCCCGGGCGTCGCCGTCGCGTCGTCCATCATCGGCGCGGCGCTGTCGAGCGGGCTCGCCGGGTCGAAGGCATCGACCTCCGCGGCGATGGCCGCGACTTCGTCGTCGCAAACACGCCGCTCCGCCATCAGACGTTCCGCATACAGCGCCGTCACGCCCGCCTTCGCCGGCATCCGCCGGTACAGCGCCGGACTGGTCAGCTGCGGCACGTCGTGCTCCGAGTGGCCCAGGCGGCGATAGCCGACCAGATCGATCACGACATCGGTGCCGAAGCGCGCCCGGTAGTCGACCGCGAGCCGCGCTGCTCGCAGCACCGCTTCCGGATCGTCGGCATGCACACGCAGCACGGGCGCGTCCACACCGCGCGTCGCGTCGGTGCAGTAGCGCGCCGACGCCGCGTCCATCGGATTCGGCTCGGTGAAGCCCAGCTGGTTGTTGATGACGACGTGGATCACGCCGCCCACCTCGTAGCCCGGCTTCAGGCCAAGCGCCAGCGTCTCCATCACCACGCCCTGCCCCGCGAAGGCGGCGTCGCCGTGCATCACCACGGCCATGCACCGCGCCGGCCGGTCGCCCGCCGCGGTCCGCGCCGCGCGCGCCATGCCGACCACCACCGGATAAACACTCTGCAGGTGCGACGGGTTGCTCGCCAGACGCAGGCGCACCGCGCCGTGCCTGGTCTGCACGCGCGACGTGCCGCCGAGGTGGTACACGAGGTCCCGTTGCCGCTCCGGATGCGCAGGCGCGGGCTCGAAGTAGTCGATCAAGGCGTCGACGGGATGGCCCATCAGATTGGCTAGCACGTTCACACGGCCGCGATGCGGCATGCCCATCATCACCTGGTCGACCCCTCGCGCGGCACCGGCCTCCAGCAGCGTGTCGAGCAGCGGCAGCAACGCTTCATTGCCTTCCAGCGAGAAGCGCTTGCCGTGCGGGAAACGCTTCGCCAGATATCGCTCCCAGCCCTCGACGCGCGCGAGCCGACGCAGCAGCGCACGCGCTGCATCGCCGGACAGCGGTCCGTCTTCCGATTCGAAGCGCGCGATCCACCAGGCGCGGCGGGACTCGTCGCGCACCGCGCTCAGGTCAAGCGCCAACGCGCCGCAGTACAGGGCGCTGAGGCGCCGTTGGAGCGCCCCCGCTTCGGTGGCACCGAAGACCGTATCGCCGTCATGGGCGACGGCATCCGCTGCCGTCAGACCGAAGCGCTGCAGGTCGAAGGCATCGGCGACGCCATCGACGCCGTTGCCCCCGCCGTCGGCGTTGACGCCATCGCGTGGCACGACCGGCGCGCCGACCAGCGGATCAAGTCGCGCGTGGCGATGCCCGTGTTGACGGAACGCGTCGATCAGCGCGGCGATGCCGGGCCGCAGACGCGGTGACGGAGACGCGGATGAGGCCGGCGAGGCGCCCGCGTCCGACGGATCGGTGTCGCGATCGAAGCGGCAGCGGAGCGCCCAGGCGTGGCGCCCGAACGAGGTGTTCACAGACATGTCGACTCCCTTGACGTTGACTGACGTGGCTCGGATGAGCCCTGCTCGTCACGCCTCGCGGGCGACCCCCGGCGCTCTGCGGCGCCTGTGCCGATCCCTTCCGGCCTTCGCGGGCCGGCGATCGATCGACGGTCGGATCCTCCCGGGCTGCGTGACCTCCGGCTCTGCGGCCGGTTCCGTCTCCCGTCCCCTCCAACCTGAGCGACGGCTTGCGGCCGCCGCTCGCGGGTTCAAGACCGGCTCACGACGTCTCCGAGACGTCGCGCCCGCCTCGCGGCCTCACAGCGCGAAGGCGCGGACCGCGTCGTTGAGCTGATGCGCCTGCGCCTGCAGGGCCCGCGCCGCGGCGGTGCTCTGCTCGACCATGGCCGCGTTCTTCTGCGTCGAGTCGTCCATCTGCACGACCGCCGCGTTGACCTGCTCGATGCCCGCGCTCTGCTCGCGGCTGGACGCGCTGATCTCGGTCACGATGTGGCTCACGTGCCGGATGCTGCCCACAACCTGCTGCATCGTCTGTCCGGCCTGCTCGACCATGCGGCCGCCGGCCTCGACCTGCGACACCGAGTCGTCGATCAGCCGCTTGATCTCCTTGGCCGCTGTCGCGCTGCGCTGCGCCAGGCTGCGCACCTCCGACGCGACCACCGCGAAGCCGCGGCCCTGCTCGCCCGCGCGTGCCGCCTCGACCGCCGCGTTCAGCGCCAGGATGTTGGTCTGGAACGCGATGCCGTCGATGACGCCGATGATCTCGACGATGCGGCGCGAGGCCGCGGAGATCGAACTCATGGTCTCCACCACATTCCCCACCACCTCGCCGCCCTGCGTGGCGATGCCGGACGCCGACGACGCGGAACGGTCGGCCTCGCCGGCGTTGTCGGCGCTCATGCGCACCGACGCCGTGAGCTGCTCCATCGCCGAGGCGGTTTCCTCCAGGGCCGCGGCCTGCTGCTCGGTGCGTGCCGCCAGGTCCTGGTTGCCCTGCGCGACCTCCGCCGCCGCGTTGGCGATCGTGTCCGCGCCGGTGCGGACCTCGGTCACGATGCGGTGCAGGTTCTCCACCATGTTCTGCAGGGCGGACATCAGCCGCGCCACCTCATCCTTGCCGTTGGCGCGGATGCGGTAGGTCAGGTCGCCGGCGGCGACGCGCTCCGCGAGCTCGATGGCGCCCTCGATCGGCTGCGTGATCGAGCGCGTGATGAAGAACGCGGTCGCCACCCCCATCAGCAGCGCCAGCGCCGACGCGACGATCATGTCGAGCTTGGCGCCCTGCGAACGCTCGTTGGCCTCGGCCACGTCCGCGGCCATGCGCGCGGCCTGGAAGTCGACCATCTTGTCGATCAGCGCGTAGTAGCGCGCCTGCGGGCCGGCCATCTGGTCCTGGTAGACCGCCATCGCGCCGTCACGGTCGCCGGCCGCCAGCAGGTCGAAGATCCTGCGCACCAGCGCGCCGTAGTCCTTGCGCGCCGCCGACTGCTCCGCGAAGAGCTGCTTGCTCTCCTCGTCGGCCAGCATCTTCTCGAGCTTGGCGAGGTTCTCCGAATTGGCCTGGCGGATGCCGGCGTACTCGTCCATGTACTTCTTGGTCGCCTCGGGTGTGCCCGCCAGCAGCAGCCGTCCGATGGTGATCGCGCCGCGGTCCCCCACGCTCTTGACCTGCGTGGTCAGCGCGATCAGCGCGTAGCGGTCCTCGACCACCCGCCCCATGGTCGCGTTGACCCCGTCGATGACGCGGATCCCCACCCCCAGGATCACCAGCAGCAGGATGAAGACGACCGCGAATGCCGCGGCAAGACGTGACCCGATCCGGACGTCGGCCAATTTCATTTGTGAGCTCTCCCTGACGACGAAATGCCCCCATGAAACCACCGCTTACATTTCAGGTCTATCGACTTCAGCAATGCGAAAGTAGCAATCACGTTGTGAAATTCATTAGCCGTGAAGTTTTCAACGGATAGGGCCGAGGAGCTGGCTCAGAGGTGGTCGATTAGCAATCCACCGGGGCCGCCAATCGCGCACAACGGGCGCTGTGCGGCGCTTCTCCACCCCCTGTTGAGGGGATATTCCCCGCCAAAGCGTGAACGGGCTCACAACCGGACGGAGTACGGCGGGGGAGATTCGAAATGAATGAGGGAAACCAAGAACAGGACAAGGCAGAAACGACAACGCCCCGCCAGGCGGGGCGTCGGGGATGGCGCGGAGGGCGCCGTCGCCGGTCGTCAGGCCAGTGCGAGACGCTCCCGCGCCGCCTGGTATTCGCGACCGAAGCGGGCCACGAGTTCGCCGGCGGGCAGCACCTCGCGGATCGCACCGATGCCCTGGCCGCTGCCCCAGACATCCTTCCACGCCTTGGCGCCCGTGCCGCCGAAGTTCATCTTCGTGGGGTCGCTCTCGGGCAGGTTCTCAGGATCGAGGCCGGCCTTGATGATCGAACCCTTCAGGTAGTTGCCGTGCACCCCGGTGAACAGGTTGCTGTAGACGATGTCGTCGCTGTTGCTCTCGACGATCATCTGCTTGTAGTCGTCGGAGGCGCGCGCCTCCTCGGTCGCGATGAAGGCCGAGCCGATGTACGCGAGGTCCGCGCCCATCGCCCGCGCGGCGAGGATCGCGTCGCCGCTGGCCATGGATCCCGACAGCGCCAGCGGGCCGTCGAACCACTCGCGGATCTCCTGGATCAACGCGAAGGGGCTCTTCACGCCGGCATGGCCGCCCGCGCCCGCCGCCACGGCGATCAGGCCGTCGGCGCCCTTCTCGATCGCCTTCTTCGCGAACCTGTTGTTGATGATGTCGTGCAGCACGATGCCGCCCCAGCCGTGCACGGCGGCGTTGACGTCCTCGCGCGCGCCCAGCGAGGTGATCACGATGGGCACCTTGTACTTGGCGCACAGGGCCATGTCGTGATCGAGCCGGTCGTTGCTCTTGTGCACGATCTGGTTGATCGCGAACGGCGCGGCCGGCGACTCGGGATGCGCGCGGTCATGCGCGGCCAGCGTCTCGGTGATCTCAGCGAGCCAGTCGTCGAGCAGCTCGGCCGGGCGCGCGTTGAGCGACGGCATCGAACCGACGATGCCGGCCTTGCATTGCGCGATCACCAGCTTCGGATTGCTGATGATGAACAGCGGCGAGCCGATGACCGGCAGGCGCAGCTTGTTGAACAGCGGGGGAAGTGCCACCTCGGAATCTCCTCGGGTCAAGTCGACGGATCGATGCCGTCCATGGTGACCCCCGCACCCGCGATGACGCGTCGCGCAGGGGACGTTGCAGTCAGCTCATCAAGCGTCAGAACGCGTCGATCGGCAGCGCCATCACGCTGTCCGCGCCGTTCACGACCGCGTCGCGCTGAGCGGCGCAGCGGGGCAGGATGTGCTCGGCGTAGAAGCGCGCGGTGACGATCTTGGCGTCCATGAAGGCGACGTCCTCGCCGGTGGCCTTCAACTCCTGCGCGGCGAGCAGCGAGCGCGCCAGCTGCCAGCCCGCCATCAGGTTGCCGCCGACCATCAGGTACGGCACCGAGCCGGCGAAGGCCGCGTTCGGATTGGCCTTGCCGTTGGCCGCGACGAAGTCGACGACCTCGACGAAAGCCGCGCGGGCCGCCGCCAGTTGGGTGCGCACCGCCAGCGCATCGGCGCTGCCGTTCGCGGCCAGCGCGCCTTCGGTCTCCTCGACCTGCGCCGCCACGCCGCGCGCGAACGCGCCGCCGTCGCGCACCGTCTTCCGGCCGACCAGGTCGTTGGCCTGGATCGCCGTCGTGCCCTCGTAGATCGGCAGGATGCGCGCGTCGCGGTAGTACTGCGCCGCGCCGGTCTCCTCGATGAAGCCCATGCCGCCGTGCACCTGCACGCCCAGCGAGGTGACCTCCAGGCTCATCTCGGTGCTGTAGCCCTTGATCAGCGGCACCATGAATTCGTAGAAGGCCTGCGCCTGCTGGCGGGTCTCGGCGTCCTGGTGGTGATGGGCCATGTCATACGCCGCAGCGGCGTCGATCGCCATCGCGCGGCAGCCTTCGACCAGCGCGCGCTGCGTCATCAGCATGCGACGCACGTCGGGGTGGTGGATGATCGCCGCGGCATCCTTCGACGAGCCGTCGACCGGACGCGATTGCACGCGGTCCTTTGCGTACTCGACCGCCTTCTGATAGGCGCGGTCCGCCACCGCGATCCCCTGCACGCCGACGCCGAAGCGCGCCGCGTTCATCATGATGAACATGTACTCGAGGCCCCGATTTTCCTCGCCGATCAGCGTGCCGATGGCGCCGCCGTGATCGCCGAACTGGAGCACCGCCGTCGGGCTCGCCTTGATGCCGAGCTTGTGTTCGATCGACACGCAATGCGCATCATTGCGCGCGCCCAGCGAGCCGTCGGCGTTCACCAGGAACTTCGAGACCAGGAACAGGCTGATGCCCTTCACGCCTTCCGGCGCGCCCGGCACGCGGGCGAGGACGAGGTGGACGATGTTGTCCGCCATGTCGTGCTCACCCCAGGTGATGAAGATCTTGGTGCCGAAGACCTTGTAGGTGCCGTCGCCTTGCGGCTCGGCGCGGGTGCGCACCATCGCCAGGTCCGAACCGGCCTGCGGCTCGGTCAGGTTCATCGTGCCGGTCCACTCACCGGAGATCAACTTCGGAATGAAGGTCTGCTTCTGCTCTTCAGAGCCGGCCACCAGCAGCGCCTCGATCGCGCCGTCGGTCAGCAGCGGGCACAGCGCGAAGCTGACGTTGGCCGCCTGCACGATCTCGCCGCAGGCCGCGCCAATCGTCTTGGGCAAGGCCTGACCCCCATAGGCCTCCGGATGCTGCAACCCCTGCCAGCCGCCCTCGGCGTACTGCTTGAACGCCGCCTTGAAGCCCGGCGTGGCGAAGACCTCGCCGTTCTTCCAATACGACGGGTTCTTGTCGCCTTCGACGTTCAGCGGCGCGACCACGTCCTCGTTCAGCCTGGCCGATTCCTCGAGCACCGCCTGCGCGGTGTCCAGGCCGTGGTCGGCGAACGCGGGGATCTGCTCGGCGATCGTTTGCAGACCGGCCAGGGCCTGCATGTTGAACAGCATGTCCTTGATCGGGGCGCGGTAGGTCATGGGGCTTGTCTCCGGATGAAAAAAGGGCGCCGCGCGTCGTCGGCGGGCGCCCTTGGTCTTGTCGGCGACCGTGCGATGCGGTCGCGATGCTCAGCGATCGATCAGAGCGCCTTGACGAGTTCGGGAACTGCCGTGAACAGGTCGGCTTCCAGGCCGTAGTCGGCCACCGAGAAGATCGGCGCTTCCGGATCCTTGTTGATCGCGACGATCACCTTGGAGTCCTTCATGCCGGCCAGATGCTGGATCGCGCCGGAGATGCCCGCGGCGATGTACAGCTGCGGCGCGACGATCTTGCCGGTCTGACCGACCTGCCAGTCGTTGGGCGCGTAACCGGCGTCCACCGCGGCGCGCGAAGCGCCCAGCGCGGCGTTCAGCTTGTCGGCCAGCGGGGTCAGCACTTCGTTGAACTTGTCGCTGCTGCCCAGCGCGCGGCCGCCGGACACGATGATCTTCGCGGCGGTCAGCTCGGGGCGGTCGCTCTTCGTGACCTCACGGCCGACGAAGCTGCTCTTGCCGCTGTCGGCCACGCCGGACAGCGTTTCGACCGCTGCGCTGCCGCCTTCGGCCGCGGAGTCGAAACCCGTCGTGCGCACGGTGATCACCTTGACGGCGTCCGTCGACTGCACGGTCGCGATCGCGTTGCCGGCGTAGATCGGGCGCTCGAAGGTGTCGGGGCCGACGACCTTGGTGATGTCGCTCACCTGCCCGACGTCCAGCAGCGCGGCGACGCGCGGCGCGACGTTCTTGCCGGCGGCGGTCGCCGGGAACAGCAGGTGCGAGTAGTCCTTGGCGATGGCGATCACCTGGGCGGCGACGTTCTCGGCCAGGCCGTCGGCGAACTGCGCGCCGTCGGCGTGCAGGACCTTGGCGACGCCCGAGATCTTCGCGGCGGACGCGGCGGCGGCGCCGGCGTTCGAGCCGACGACCAGCACGTGCACGTCACCGCCGATGGCGGCGGCGGCGGTGACGACGTGGTGGGTGGCGCCCTTCAGCGAGGCGTTGTCGTGTTCAGCGATGACGAGGATGGTCATGTCTTGGCTCCGGTTCTTGTTCTGGACTTAGATGACCTTGGCCTCGGTCTTCAGCTTCGTCACGAGGGTCGCGACGTCCGGCACCTTGATGCCGGCGCTGCGCTTGGGCGGCTCGGCGACCGACAGCGTCTTGATGCGCGGCGACACGTCCACGCCCAGGTCTGCGGGCTTGACCACGTCGAGCTGCTTCTTCTTCGCCTTCATGATGTTGGGCAGCGTCACGTAACGCGGCTCGTTCAGGCGCAGGTCGGTCGTCACGACCGCGGGCAGCGTCAGGCTGACCGTTTCCAGGCCGCCGTCGACTTCACGCGTCACGGCGACCTTGCCGTCGGAGACTTCCACCTTCGACGCGAACGTGCCTTGCGGCAGGCCCGTCAGCGCGGCCAGCATCTGGCCGGTCTGGTTGCAATCGTCGTCGATGGCCTGCTTGCCCAGGATCACCAGCTGCGGCTGTTCCTTGTCCACCAGCGCCTTCAGCAGCTTGGCCACCGCCAGCGGCTGCAGTTCGAGGTCGGCGGCCGTCTCCACCAGGATCGCGCGGTCGGCGCCGATCGCCATCGCGGTGCGCAGGGTTTCCTGGCACTGGGTGACGCCGCAGGAGACGGCGATCACCTCGGTGACCACGCCCTTCTCCTTCAGGCGGACGGCCTCCTCGACGGCGATCTCGTCGAAGGGGTTCATGGACATCTTCACGTTGGCGATGTCCACGCCGGTCCCGTCACTCTTGACGCGTACCTTGACGTTGTAATCGACGACTCGTTTGACGGGGACCAATACCTTCATCGAAGCACTCCAAGCGGATTGACGTTAACGTTAATCAGATTCTATGGGAGCAGCGTCGCCTAGTCGCTGGCTCGAAAATAAAACGAACGATCGTTCTATTCTAGCCATAGCGTCGCCGCTGCCAAGCGGTTCACGGCAGGAATGAGGGATTCCTCTAGACTGCGCTCCCGACACACCGCTCCGCCCCCTCACGACCACGACCGCGAGTTCCGTGCCTTTCCTGCCCTCCCCCGAAAGCGCGCCGGCGATCTCCGACGCGCGCCGCCCCACCCCCGATACCCGCGTCCCCTGCATCGGGGTCTTCGATTCCGGCGTCGGCGGGCTGACCGTGCTGAAGGCGCTGCGCGAGCAATTGCCCGAGGTACCGCTGCATTACGTCGCCGACACCTCGCACGCACCCTATGGCGACCGCAGCGGCGAGTACATCGTCGAGCGCAGCGTGCGCGTGGCCGAGCGCCTGCGCGAGGTCGGCGCGCGCATGGCGGTGGTGGCCTGCAACACGGCGACGGCGCATGCCGTGCAGGCGATGCGCGAGCGCTGGCCCGACTGGCCCGTCGTGGGCATCGAGCCAGGCGTGAAACCCGCCGTGGCCGCGACGCGCAACGGCCGCATCGGCGTGATGGCGACGACCGCGACGATCGCGAGCCGGCGTTTCGAGCAACTCGTCGCCGCGCACGCGAGCGATGTCGAACTGATCAGCCAGCCCTGCCCCGGACTGGTCACGCTGATCGAGCAAGGCGATCTTCGCAGCGCCGCACTCGGCGATCTGATCGAGCGCTTCTGCGCGCCGCTGAGGGATCGCGGTGTCGACACGGTGCTGCTCGGCTGCACCCACTATCCGCTGGTGCAGGCGCGCATCCAGGCCGCGCTCGGTGACGGCGTGCGACTGCTCAACATCGAGGACGCCGTGGCACGGCAGGCGAAGCGGGTGTGGGAGGGACTCGACCTCGCTGCGTCGGGGCCCCAGGCGATCGTGCTCGAAAGCACCGGCGACCCGGCGCCACTGCAGCACCTGGCGCGCGAGGCGCTCGGCTGGCGCGACGCGACGGCGACACGCATCGCCGCCTGAACACGCGGGACCACCGTCGGCGACCGGTTTCAGATCAGCGCGCGCGCCAGTCCTCGTGCCATGTCGACGCGTCTCAGCAACCAGTAGCCCAGGATGAAGAAGACACCGGTCGCCAGGATGGCGAGCCGGTGATTGCCGGCCGTCAGCACCGTGACCGCGCCATAGGTGAGCGGACCGATGATCGCGGCGAGACGCGTGGCGAAGGTCCACAGGCCGAAGAACTCGGCCAGGCGGTCGTGGGGCGCGAGCGCGCCTGCCAGCGCGCGGCCGCAGGACTGGCTGGAGCCCATGCACAGGCCCGCGATCACCGCGGCGATCCAGAACAGCCACGCGCTCGTCGCGAGGAACGCCAGCAGCGTCATGACCATCCAGCCGACCAGCGTGATCGCGAGGGCGGGTTGGTGGCCGATGCGGTCTTCGTAGTAGCCGAAGAGGAAGGCGCCGACGGCGGAGGCGATGTTCACGAGGAATACCAGCGTCATCGTCTGCGCCTGCGAGAAGCCGAGCGCCTGTTCAGCGTAGACCGCCGCGAGCGCGATGACGACGGCGATGCCGGCCTGGTAGCTGGTTCCGCAGGCGAGCAGACGCAGGAAGTCGGGGTAGGCGCGGGCGCGCTGCCAGGACGTCCACAGCTGGGAAAGACCTGACCCCATCCGAGCAGCGCGGCGCGTGGCGCAAGGGTCGGCGCGTTCGCGCAGCAGCAGGAAGGTCGGCAACGCGGCGAGCAGGTACAGGCCGGCGGTGATCAGCATCGTGACCGGCACGAAGTGGTCGGCGGACTCGCCGCGCGCCTGCGCGCTCAGCACATAGCCCAGGCACAGACCGAGCGCGAGCATCCCGCCCAGATAACCGAAGGCCCAGCCCCAGCCCGACACGCGCCCGAGCGCGTCGCGACGCGCGAGTTCCGGCAGGAATGCCGCGATCAGCGATTCGCCATACGAGAAGAAGACGTTGGAGAGCACGACCGCCGCGGCCGCCCACCACAGCTGGTCGACCCCGAACACCGCCAGCGCGGCGGTCGACAGCACGCAGCCCAGCGTGCAGATGCCAAGCAGCTTCTTCTTCGCCCCGTGCGCATCGGCCCAGGCGCCCAGACCCGGCATGGTCACCATCACGAGGAAGCTGGAGACGGCGATCAGCACCGTCCAGAGCAGGGTCGCCGACGGCTGGCCCCGGGCAATGACGCCGACGAAGTACGCGTTGTAGACGGCGGTCAGGACGACGGTGGTGTAGCCCGAGTTGGCGAAGTCGTACATCGACCAGCCGAAGACTTCGCGCTTGCGAACGCCCGGGTTCAACAGTTCCTGCACAAACATGCCCATGCGCTGCGGTCTCTGGAAGCCGGTTGCGTGGTGCCTCGAACGGGACTCGAACCCGTACGCCGGTTGAGGGCGGCGGATTTTAAGTCCGCTGTGTCTACCAATTTCACCATCGAGGCGCGACGACTCCGCATCGATTCCATGTCGGAGTGAGCGCGCATTATCACGGCCACCGACAAAGAAAAAAGGGAAGCCGCATGGGCTTCCCTTTGGAGAATTTGGAGCGGGAAACGAGGCTCGAACTCGCGACCTCAACCTTGGCAAGGTTGCGCTCTACCAACTGAGCTATTCCCG
>NZ_JARVXN010000021.1:0-14538 GCF_048957715.1 Mitsuaria sp. CC2
TTTGGAGCGGGAAACGAGGCTCGAACTCGCGACCTCAACCTTGGCAAGGTTGCGCTCTACCAACTGAGCTATTCCCGCATCGCAGGACAGCGGAGTGATGAATCACCCCAACCGACCTTTGGTGTCGTTTGGAGCGGGAAACGAGGCTCGAACTCGCGACCTCAACCTTGGCAAGGTTGCGCTCTACCAACTGAGCTATTCCCGCAATGTCCATTCTTTGGAGGCGCGATCCGGAGTCGAACCGGACTGACCGGATTTGCAATCCGGGGCATAACCGCTTTGCTATCGCGCCCCAGAACCCTGGACGGGATTCTGTAGAAGCCGGATTTGGTTGTCCGACTTCGATAAAAAATGGAAGCCGGGGCTTCCATTTTTTTAAACCTGGAGCGGGAAACGAGGCTCGAACTCGCGACCTCAACCTTGGCAAGGTTGCGCTCTACCAACTGAGCTATTCCCGCAGGTCTTCAACACACTGCCTGCCTCAACCGCCATGCAATCCTTGCGAATTGCTTTGTTGCTGCTGCACCGTTTGCGCTGAAGCCGAGAGTATAAAACGGTTTTTGACCCTCTCGCAAGAGTTCGGCGACTTCTTTATGAAGATCGCCCAAACGCCACTTTCCGTGCGCGAACCCTCATCACGCTGAAACGAACAACGGCGCCCGAAGGCGCCGTCGTCATGGGATCCGCGAACGGATCAGTGCTTCAGCGAATCGCCGGCATCCGGCTTGGGCTCCGCGACCTTCTCGGCCGGCGCCGTCGCCGCAGCGACCTCTTCCTCAGGCAGCGACTGCGGATAGGTCTCCAACGCCACTTCCAGCACGCGATCGATCCAGCGGACCGGCACGATTTCGAGCTGGTTCTTCACGTTCTCCGGAATGTCCTGCAGGTCCTTGACGTTCTCTTCCGGAATCATGACCGTCTTGATGCCACCGCGGTGCGCCGCCAGGAGCTTCTCCTTCAGGCCGCCGATCGCCGTGACCTCGCCGCGCAACGTGATCTCGCCGGTCATCGCCACGTCGGCCCGCACCGGAATCCCGGTCAGCGCCGACACGAAGGCCGTCGTCATCGCCGCACCTGCGCTCGGGCCGTCCTTCGGCGTCGCACCGTCGGGCACGTGGACGTGCACGTCGCGCTTCTCGAAAAGCTCGTCCTTGATGCCCAGGCGGCGAGCCCGCGAACGCACCACCGTGCGCGCCGCCTCGACCGATTCCTTCATCACGTCGCCCAGCGAGCCGGTGCGGATGATGTTGCCCTTGCCCGGCATCGCCGTGGCTTCGATGGTCAGCAGATCGCCGCCCACTTCCGTCCACGCCAGTCCGACGACCTGGCCGACCTGGTTCTTCTTCTCCGCACGACCGAAGTCGTACTTGCGAACGCCCAGGAACTCGTTCAGATTCTCGTCGTTGACGACCACCTTGCCGTCGTAGGTCTTCAGCTGCAGGCCCTTGACGACCTTGCGGCAGATCTGGGAGATCTCGCGCTCCAGCGACCGCACGCCGGCTTCCCGGGTGTAGTAGCGGATCACGCCGCGGATCGCATCTTCGGTGACCTCGAGCTCCTCTTCCTTCACGCCGTTGTTGCCGCGTTGCTTCGGCAGCAGGTAGCGCTGGGCGATGTTGACCTTCTCGTCCTCGGTGTAACCCGACAGACGGATGACCTCCATCCGGTCCAGCAACGCCGGCGGAATGTTCAGCGAGTTCGACGTCGCCACAAACATCACGTCGCTCAAGTCGTAGTCGACCTCGATGTAATGGTCGGCGAAGGTGTGGTTCTGCTCAGGGTCCAGCACTTCCAGCAGCGCCGACGACGGGTCACCGCGGAAGTCCATGCCCAGCTTGTCGATCTCGTCGAGCAGGAACAGCGGATTGCGCGTGCCGACCTTGCTCAGGCTCTGCAGCACCTTGCCCGGCATGGAGCCGATGTAGGTGCGGCGGTGACCGCGGATCTCGGCCTCGTCCCGCACGCCGCCCAGCGCCATGCGGACGAACTTGCGGCCCGTGGCGCGCGCCACCGACTGCCCCAGCGAGGTCTTGCCCACGCCCGGAGGGCCGACCAGGCACAGGATGGGCGCCTTGACCTTGTCGACGCGCTGTTGCACCGCGAGGTACTCGAGGATGCGTTCCTTGACCTTGTCGAGGCCGTAGTGGTCCTCGTTCAGCACCGCCTCGGCATTCGCCAGGTCGTGCTTGATCTTGGTCTTCTTCGCCCACGGCAGGTTGACCAGCGTGTCGATGTAGTTGCGCACGACGGTCGCTTCGGCGGACATCGGCGACATCAGCTTGAGCTTCTTGAGCTCGGACTCGGCCTTCTTGCGCGCTTCCTTCGGCATGCGGGCAGCCTGGATCTTCTTCTCCAGCTCCTCCATGTCGGCGCCTTCTTCGCCGTCGCCCAACTCCTTCTGGATGGCCTTGACCTGCTCGTTCAGGTAGTACTCGCGCTGGGACTTCTCCATCTGGCGCTTGACGCGGCCACGGATGCGCTTTTCCACCTGCAGGATGTCGACCTCGTGCTCCAGCAGGTCCAGCAGCTTCTCCAGCCGCTTGCCCACCTCGGACAGGTCCAGCACCGACTGCTTCGCGTCGAGCTTGAGCGGCAGGTGCGCGGCGATCGTGTCGGCCAGGCGGCCGGCGTCATCGATGCCGGCGATGGACGTCAGGATCTCCGGCGGGATCTTCTTGTTCAGCTTGACGTACTGGTCGAACTGCTGCGTCACGGCGCGGCGCAGGGCTTCGACTTCAGGCTGGTCGTCGGCCTCCGGCGGAATGGGCACGACCTCGGCGGTGAAGTGCTCTTCACCGTCCTCGATCTTGCTCGTCGTCGCACGTTGCAGTCCCTCGACCAGCACCTTCACCGTGCCGTCGGGCAGCTTCAGCATCTGCAGGATGCTGGAGACGCAACCCATCTCGAACATGTCGTCGGGTTTGGGTTCGTCCTTGCCGGCCGCCTTCTGCGCGACCAGCATGATCTGGCGCCCTGCTTCCATCGCCGCTTCCAAGGCCTTGATGGACTTGGGACGACCCACGAAGAGCGGGATCACCATGTGCGGGAACACGACCACGTCGCGCAGCGGGAGCAGCGGCAGCGTGATGGGTTCCGCGGGGAGGATCGGATGACCGGACATGAAAACCTCTCTTTCTCAAGCCCATCTAGGGCCCGAGCTACCAATTACAAGGTGCCGTTCAATAGCCTTTGAGCGATTGCTTTCCACATGAACTAATGGCAAGCGAATCGCCCGGGGTGCCCGGGGTGGCTTCGCTACCTCAGGCGCTGGCCTTGGTTTCGCGATAGACCAGCAACGGCTTGGTGTCCTCGTCGATGTTGTGTTCGTCCAGCACGACCTTGGCCACGCTCTCCAGCGAGGGCAACTCGAACATGGTGTCGATCAGCGCGTGCTCGACGATCGAGCGCAGGCCGCGGGCGCCGGTCTTGCGCGCCAGGGCCTTGCGCGCGACGGCGCTCAGCGCCGAGGGGCGCACTTCCAGTTCGACGCCGTCCATCGAGAACAGCTGCTGGTACTGCTTCACCAGCGCGTTGCGCGGCTCGGTGAGGATCTGCACCAGCGCGTCCTCGGTCAGCTCGCCGAGCGTGGCGATGACCGGCAGACGGCCGACCAGTTCCGGGATCAGGCCGAACTTGATCAGGTCACCCGGCTCGACTTCGCGGAACAGCTCGCCGACCTTCTTGTCGCTCTTGCTCTTGACGTCGGCACTGAAGCCGATACCCGAACGCTCGGAGCGGTTCTGGATCAGCTTCTCGAGGCCGTCAAAGGCGCCGCCGCAGATGAACAGGATGTTGGTCGTGTCGATCTGCAGGAAGTCCTGGTTCGGATGCTTGCGGCCGCCCTGCGGAGGGACCGAGGCCATCGTGCCTTCGACCAGCTTCAGCAGCGCCTGCTGGACGCCCTCGCCCGACACGTCGCGCGTGATCGAGGGGTTGTCCGCCTTGCGGCTGATCTTGTCGATCTCGTCGATGTAGACGATGCCGCGCTGCGCGCGCTCGACATCGTAATTGCAGTTCTGGAGCAGCTTCTGGATGATGTTCTCGACGTCCTCGCCGACATAGCCGGCCTCGGTCAGCGTCGTCGCATCGGCGATCACGAACGGGACGTTCAGGACGCGCGCCAGCGTCTGCGCGAGCAGCGTCTTGCCCGAACCGGTCGGTCCGATCAGCAGGATGTTGCTCTTGGACAGCTCGACGCCGTCCTTGGTGTCGGCCGCGTGGCGCAGCCGCTTGTAGTGGTTGTAGACCGCAACGGACAGGGTGCGCTTGGCCACGTCCTGACCGATCACGTACTGGTCGAGCGTCGTCTTGATCTCGCTCGGGACGGGCAGGTCCGACTTGCTGGCACGTCCGCCGGTCGCCGCCTCGGCGGGGACCTCGTCGCGGATGATGTCGTTGCACAGCTCGATGCACTCGTCGCAGATGAATACCGACGGGCCCGCGATCAGCTTCTTGACCTCATGCTGGCTCTTGCCGCAGAAGGAGCAATACAAGACTTTTTCGCTGGAGTTGCCTTTTTTCTCGGCCATGGGAGTGCTGCTGGGGCTGCTGAAGGGCTGCGGGGAATACAGGCAAGTGCCTGCATTGATGATAGTTCAATTGCCGGTACCACCCTTGGGGGGATAAAAGCCCCTAAGAGTGGTCAGTTGGTGCGGTCAACGGGCGGTCAGTTGGTGCGCAGCGCCGGCGGTTCGATCCGCACCGGTCGGAGGACTTCCCATTCTTGAGAAATCCCCTGCCCGAAGCGTCGCTGAGGTCGGGAACGTGGATGCGGGGACGGGGTCGGAGTCCGGAGAAAAACAAGCGGCGCCCCACAGGGACGCCGCCGCACACCGGGAGCGGGCCCGGCCCCGGACCCTCCGATCAGCGATCAGCGCTTCTCGATGACCTTATCGATCAGTCCGTAGGTCGCCGATTCGGCCGCCGACATGAAGTAGTCGCGCTCGGTGTCGGCCTGGATCTTCTCCAGGCTCTGCCCGGTGCGCTCAGCCAGGATGCGGTTGAGCTGCTCGCGGGTCTTGAGGATCTCGCGGGCGTGGATCTCGATGTCCGTGGCCTGGCCCTGGGCGCCGCCCAGCGGCTGGTGGATCATGATCTTGGCATTCGGCAGCGCGAAGCGCTTGCCCTTCTCGCCCGCGGCCAGCAGGAAGGCGCCCATGGACGCGGCCATGCCCATGCACAGCGTCGATACCGACGGCTTGATGAACTGCATGGTGTCGTAGATCGACATGCCGGCCGAGACGCTGCCGCCCGGCGAGTTGATGTAGAGCGAGATCTCCTTCTCGGGGTTCTCGCTCTCCAGGAACAGCAGCTGAGCGACCACCAGGTTGGCGACGGCATCGTTCACCGGGCCGACCAGGAAGACGATGCGCTCGCGCAGCAGGCGGCTGTAGATGTCATAGGCGCGCTCGCCGCGGCCCGACTGTTCGATGACGATGGGCACCATGCCCAGGTTGCTGGTTTCAAGCGCGCTCATGAAATCCTCTGATGTGGTTCGAGATCACGACAAACCATTATGTCGTGCGCTCCATCCCCTGACCGCCGGAAGGTGGCCCTCTTCGAGGTGCTGCCTCCGCGCACGGTAGCGCCGGGGAAAGAAAAAGGCGCCGGCCTCGCGGCCTGGCGCCTTACTTGGCGGTGGGATTGCGGCGAATCAAGAGCAACGCCGAAAATCCCCACGCCGGTACCGACTGTCGACGATCAGGCCGTGGCCATCAGTTCGTCGAACGGCAGCTGCTTGTCGGTGATCTTGGCCTTGCCCAGGATGAAGTCGGTGACGTTGTTTTCGATCACGACGGCTTCGACTTCGGCCATGCGCTCGCGGTCCGACAGGTACCAGCGCACGACTTCCGCCGGCTTCTCGTAGCTCTGCGAGATCTCTTCGATGTGGGCCTGCAGCTGCTCGGGCTTGGCCTGCAGGTTCTGCGAACGGACCAGCTCGGCCACCACGAGACCCAGGCGCACACGCTTCTCGGCCTGGTCGTTGAACAGCTCGGCGGGGATCGGGGCCTTGTCGGCGTCCTTGATGCCGCGCTTCTTCAGGTCTTCACGGGCGTTGGCGACCATGCGCTCGGCTTCGCCGGCGATCAGCGACTTGGGCACGTCCAGTTCGGCCTTGCCGACCAGCGCGTCCATCGCAGCGCCCTTGTTCTTGGCCAGCACGCGGAACTTCACTTCACGCTCAAGGTTCTTCTTGATGTCGGCGCGCAGGGCCTCGACCGTGCCTTCCTTGATGCCCAGGGCCTTGGCGAACGATTCGTTCACGTCGGGCA
Organism: Mitsuaria sp. CC2; assembly: GCF_048957715.1. Classification (NCBI taxonomy): domain Bacteria; kingdom Pseudomonadati; phylum Pseudomonadota; class Betaproteobacteria; order Burkholderiales; family Sphaerotilaceae; genus Roseateles; species Mitsuaria sp. CC2. The sequence goes on from NZ_JARVXN010000021.1 coordinate 6,273, forward strand.
GGTGCTGGGCCTCGATCTTCTTGACCGTGACCAGGAAGTCGGCTTCCTTGCCGGCGACGTCCTTGCCGTGGTAGTCCTCGGGGAAGGCCAGCGGGAAGGTCTTCGATTCGCCGGCCTTCATGCCGCGCACGGCCTTCTCGAAGGCTTCGAGCATCTGGCCTTCGCCCAGCAGGAACTGGAAGCCGTCGGCCTTGCCGCCGGCGAAGGGTTCGCCGTCGATCTTGCCTTCGAAGTCGATGGTCACGCGGTCGCCGTCGGCGGCCACGTCCGCCGCGCCGCGCTGGGCGAACGAACGGCGCTGCTTGCGCAGGATCTCGACGGTCTTGTCGATGGCCTCTTCGGTCACTTCGGCGGAGACGCGCTCGATCTCGGCGTCGGCCAGGTCGGCGATCTTGACTTCCGGGTAGACCTCGAAGGTCGCGTCGAAGGCCAGCTCGCCTTCGGCGGCTTCGTCCTTCTGGGCGATGCTGGGCATGCCGGCGACGCGCAGCTTGGCCTCGTTGGCGGCGGCGCTGAAGGCCTCACCCAGCTTGTCGTTGACGACTTCGTACTGGACCTGCATGCCGTAGCGCTGCTGCACGAAGGACATCGGCACCTTGCCAGGACGGAAGCCGTCGGCCTTGACCGTGCGGGCCAGCTTCTTCAGGCGGGACTCGACTTCGGAGTTGATGACAGTGGCCGCCAGCGTGAGCGTGATGCGGCGTTCGAGCTTTTCGAGAGTTTCGACGGTGACAGCCATAGTGGACTCGGAATCAGTTGAGAGTGTGGTGCGCGGGGCCGGACTCGAACCGGCACGCCCGTGAAGGCGTCAGGACCTAAACCTGGTGCGTCTACCAATTTCGCCACCCGCGCCGGGTGAACTGAGGTCGTCGCGTTCGCTGCGCGCTGTCGGCGCGCAGTCCGCGTGGCGGCCCCTTGGTAATTCATTCATGGCGCGAAGGAGGAGTCCAGGCTCCTGCCCTCCGCGATCCGGAAAACCGGCGATTGTAATCAAGGAATCGACGCTTTCCGACGCCCCCCGCCCGTCCCGGGCGGGGGAAACCCCTGCGGGGTCAGTGCGTGGACGGCGCGATGCCCGCGTCCTTGTCGCGTTCGACGCGGAACCAGGCGGCGTACATCGCCGGCAACGCCAGCAGCGTGAGCACGGTGGCCACGATCAGTCCGCCCATGATGGCGACCGCCATCGGGCCCCAGAACACGCTGCGCGACAGCGGCACCATCGCCAGCACGGCGGCCGCGGCGGTCAGCGCGATCGGACGCAGACGACGCACGGCGGACTCGACGATGGCCTGCGCCGGCGGCACGCCGCGGCTTCGGTCCTGCTCGATCTGGTCGATCAGGATGACGGAGTTCCGCTGGATCATGCCCATCAGCGCGATCACGCCCAGCAGCGCGACGAAGCCGAACGGCCGGTTCAGGATCAGCAGCGCCGCGGACACGCCGGCGATGCCGAGGAAGCCGGTCAGGAAGGCCAGCATGGCGCGCGAGAAGCTGTGCAGCTGCAGCATCAGCAGGGTGAAGGTGATGAACAGCATGATGGGCACGCCGGCCGCGATGGAGCCGGTGCCCTTGCTGCTTTCCTCCACCGCGCCGGCGATCGAGATCGAATAGCCGGGCGGCATCTCCTTCTGCATCGCGTCGAGCGCGGGCCACAGCTGGGTGGTCACGGTCGCGCCCTGCAGGCCCTCGACGACGTCGCCCTGCACCGTGATCGCGAACTGGCGGCTCTCGCGATGCATCACGCCCGGCTCCCAGGTGAACTGGGGCTTGGCGATCTGCGTCAGCGGCACCGAGCGGCCCGAGGCCGTCGGCACGTAGGCGTTGGCGAGCTCGGACAGCGTGTCGCGCTCCTGCACGGGCTGGCGCAGGACGATGTCGATCAGCCGGTCGGCCTCGCGGTACTGCGCCACCGTGGTGCCGGACACCAGGATGCGCGCCGCCTGCGCGATGCTCTGGCTGGTGATGCCGAGCGCCCGCGCCTTGTCCTGGTCGACCTGCAGGCGCAGGACCTTGATGGCCTCGTTCCAGTTGTCGTTGACGCCGACCATGTTGGGGTTGGCGCGCATCTGCTCCTTGGCGCGGTCGGCGTAGATCCGCAGCTGCGCGGGATCGTCGCCGGCGATGCGGAACTGCACCGGGTACGGCACCGGCGGACCGTTGGGCAGCAGCTTCACGCGGCCGCGCACTTCGGAGAACTCCTGCGCCAGGATCTGCGGCAGCTTGTGGCGCAGGGTCTCGCGGTCGGCCAGCGACTTCGGCAGGATGATGGCCTGGCTGACGTTGGTGTTGGGCAGGATCTGGTCCAGCGGCAGGTAGAAGCGCGGCACGCCCGACCCCACCCAGGTCGCGATGCTACCCACCAGCGGCTCCTTGGCCATGCGGGCCTCGAAGCGCTTGGCGACGACGTTGCTCTCCTCGATCGTGGCGCCTTCTGGCAGCCACAAGTCGACCAGGATCTCCGGCCGGCTCGAATCCGGGAAGAACTGCTGCTGCACCTTGCCCATGCCGGCCAGGCCGAGCACGAACACCAGGATCGTCAGGCCGATGGTCTTCCAGCGGTTGAACACGCACCACGCGACCCAGCGGCGGAAGCGGTTGTAGAACGGGGTATCGAAGACCTCGTGGGCCTCGCCTTCGTGACCGGCCCGGGTCTTCAGCAGCAGCGCGCCGAGGTAGGGCACGAAGTACACCGACACGATCCACGAGATGACCAGCGCCGCCGCGGTCACCGCGAAGATGGCGAAGGTGTATTCGCCGACGGTGGACTTGGCCAGGCCGATCGGCAGGAAACCGACGGCGGTGATCAGCGTGCCGGTGAGCATCGGCTTGGCGGTGGCGTCGTAGGCATACGTCGCCGCGTGCATCTTGTCGTAGCCCTCCTCGAGCTTGCGCACCATCATCTCGACGGCAATGATGGCGTCGTCGACGAGCAGGCCCAGCGCGATGATCAGCGAGCCCAGCGAGATCTTGTGCAGCCCCACGCCGGCGTAGAGCATCACGACGAAGGTGATCGCAAGCACCAGCGGGATGGTGATGCCCACGACCAGGCCCGGCCACACGTCGATGCGCAGCGGCTTGGTGTGCAGGCCCAGCGCGATGAAGCTCACGCCCAGCACGACGACCACGGCCTCGATCAGCACGTGCACGAACTCGCCCACCGAGCTCTTCACGGCGCTGGGTTGGTCCTGGATCTGCTGCAGCGAGATGCCGGCCGGTAGTTGCTGCTGCAGCCGCTTGACGCTGGTCTGCAGCGCCTTGCCCAGCGCAATGATGTCGCCGCCCTTGCCCATCGACACGCCCAGCGCCACGACCTGCCTGCCGTTGAAGCGGACCATCGTGGTGGCCGGGTCGACGTAGCCGCGCCGGACCTTGGCGATGTCGCCCAGGCGGATGCTGCTGGCCACGCCGGTCTGCGTGTTGGTGGCGCGGATCGGGAAGTCGCTCAGCGCCTGGACGGAGTTGAGCTGGCCCTCGATGCGGATCTGCACGTTGGCGCTGCCGGCGTCCATGGTGCCGGCGCTCTCCACCGCGTTCTGCGCGTTGAGCTGCGACACGACCTGGTTGAAGTCCAGGCCCAGTTCGGCCAGGCGCTTCTGCGAGATCTCGATGAAGAGCTTCTCGGCCTGGACGCCGAAGAGGTCGACCTTGGCCACGTCCTGCACGCGCAGCAGTTCGGAGCGCACGGCCTCGGCCTGCTGGCGCAGTTCCTCGATGGAGAAACCGCCGTCGGAGGACAGCGCGAAGATCGAGCCGTAGACGTCGCCGAACTCGTCGTTGAAGAACGGCCCCAGCACGCCCTGCGGCAGCGTGGCGCGCAGGTCGCCGATCTTCTTGCGGACCGTGTACCAGAGCTGCGGCACCTCGCCCGGCGCGGTGTTGTCCTTCACCTGGAAGATGGTGAGCGACTCCCCCGGCTTGGTGTAGCTGCGGATCTTGTCGGCGTGCGGCACCTCCTGGAGGGTGCGCTCGATCTTGTCGGTGACCTGCTCGGCCATCTGCTGCGGCGTCGCGCCCGGCCAGTAGGCCTGCACGACCATCGCGCGGAAGGTGAACGGCGGATCCTCGTCCTGGCCCAGCTGGAAGTAGGCGGCGAAGCCCAGGACCATCAGCACCACCATCAGGTAGCGCGTCAGCGGGGCATGCTCCAGCGCCCAGCGCGAGAGATTGAAACCGGCGCGGCTCGGGTTGCTCATTCAGGGCTCCCGGGGCTCAGCGCGAAGCGGTCGCCGAGGCGGGTGCGGGCGCGGCGCCCGCAGCCGGCGTGCCCGGCGGGACGAAGCGCTTGACCTTCTGCCCCGGCGTCAGCACGTGACCGCCGGCGGCCACGACTTCCATGCCGGGCAACAGTCCCTGCACGACCAGCTCGTTGCCTTCGGCGCCGACGACGGTCACCGCCCGCGGGTTCACCACCATCGTCTTCGGATCGAGCAGCAGCACGGCGCTCTTGCCCTGCGATTCCATCACCGCGCTCAGCGGCAGCTTGATCGCGTTGTCCGACGGCGCGCCCGTCAGCACGACCGTCGCGGTCTGGCCGAGGTGCACGTTCTGGCTGTCGAGTTCGGCCTTCACCAGGAAGGTCCGCGTCACCGGATCGGCGGCGGCGGCCAGTTCGCGCAGCTTGATGGGCTGCGCCTCGGCCTTGGTGTCGGTCCACAGGCGGACCTTCAGACCGTCCGGGCGCGCGGCGGCGGCGCGCACCAGGGCGACCTGGTCCTCGGACACGGAGAACACGATGTCGCGCGGACCGTCATTGGCCACGCGCACGACCGGCGTGCCGGCGGCCACGACCATGCCGGGCTCCGCATCGATGCCGGTCACGACACCTGCCGCGTCGGCGACCAGACTCGAATACTGCGCCTGGTTGCGCTGCACGTCGGACTGGGCACGCGCCGATTCGAACTGCGCCTGCGCGGCCTTGAAGGCGGCGTCGCGGCGATCGAGTTCCGCCGCGCTGATGAAACCCTGGCGGTGCAGATCGATGTAGCGACGGTAGTCGGCGCCGAGCTGGTCGCGATTGACACGGGCCGCCAGCACGGTGGACTTGGCGGCTTCCTGGGCGAGCACCAGGTCGGAGCTGTCGATCCGCGCCAGCACCTGACCCGGCTTGACCACCGATCCCAGGTCCACCTTGCGTTCCAGGATCTTGCCGGCGACGCGGAAGGACAGGCGCGATTCCACGCGCGCCCGCACCTCGGCGGCGAACTCGCGCTGAAGCCCCGCCGATTGCGGTGTCAGCACCAGTGTGCGCACATAACGCTCCGGCTCGGGCGGCGGGGCCTGCTTGCCGCAGGCGGCCAGCACGGCCATGGCCGCCAGGGCGGCGCCCGCCGCCAGCCACGTCGAGACGCGTCCCCAGGATCCGGCGGACGCCGGTTCGGACAAGGCGCCGGGCGTTCCGGCGGACAGGGACACTAGAGACCGTTGGGGCATGAACACCTCGACAAAGCCACGACGCCTGATCTTGGGCGTCGGAGTAACTGACTGACCGGTCAGTAATGTATTCAGCGTGTCCGAACGTGTCAAACCGACGGCGTACGGTTCACCGGGGTACTGCTCGTGGTCTGCGGAGATTGACGCCCGCCACAAACCGCCGGGTGGTTCGGGACGTCAGGTTGACGCAAACGGCATCGCCCGCTCAGCGGAGAATGCCGCCCGTGAGCATAGAGCACTACGAAAACTTTCCTGTCGCCTCCTGGCTGAGCCCGCCGGCGTTGCGTCCCGCGATCATGGCGATCTATCAGTTCGCCCGGACGGCGGATGACCTGGCCGACGAGGGCGACGCGACGTCCGCGCAGCGGCTGCGCGACCTGGCCGACTACCGGGCCGATCTGCGCGCCGTCGCCGCAGGCCAGCCCCCGTCCCCGCGTTGGGCGACGGGCGTGTTCGCACCGCTGGGCCGCATCCTCGTGGAATACCGCCTGCCGCTGCCGTTGCTGGAGGATCTCCTCGATGCCTTCGAGCAGGACCTCGTGAAGACCGACTACGCGACCCGCATGGAGCTGCTCGACTACTGCCGCCGCTCGGCCAACCCGGTCGGACGCCTGCTCCTGCACCTCTACGACATCGAGGACGCCGGGTCGCTGCGGCGCTCGGACGCCATCTGCTCGGCGCTGCAACTGATCAACTTCTGGCAGGACTTCACCGTCGACGGCCCACGCGGCCGGATCTACGCGCCGCTGGAGGACCGCCAGCGTCACGGCGTCGAGGGACAGGACCTGCTGTCGCTGAACGACAGTCCGGCGGGCCGCGCGTTGATCGCGGATCTCTGTGACTGGGCCCGCGACCTGATGGCCGAGGGCGCGCCGCTGGCCCGCCGGATTCCGGGCCGGGCCGGTTGGGAGCTCCGCTTGGTGGTACAAGGCGGCCTCCGTATCCTCGACAAGCTGGCGTCGAACCGTTTCGACGCCCTGCTGCGACGGCCGACGATAGGCGCCGCCGACGCGCCGCTCCTGTTGTGGCGCGCCTTGACGATGCCCACGGACCGAACGAACCCACGCCGCGAAGGGACGGCGCGATGAGCACCAATACTGACAAGACCGCCGACAAGGCCTCCGACAAGACTGCCGACAGGAATGGCGAGAAGGCGTCCGCCGCCGGCGCTTCCACGCCCGAGCAGTACGTCCAGCAGAAAGCCGCCGCGAGCGGCTCCAGCTTCTATTACGCGTTCCTCTTCCTGCCGCCGCCGCGCCGCGCCGCGATCACCGCCTTCTACGCGTTCTGCCGCGAGGTCGACGACGTCGTGGACGAGGTGTCCGATCCAGGCGTCGCCGCGACCAAGCTGGCCTGGTGGCGCAAGGAAGCGATGAGCGCCTTCAACGGCCAGCCGTCGCATCCGGCAATGAAGGCGCTGATGCCGCACGTCAAGGACTACGACATCCGCGTTGAGCATCTGATGGCCGTCATCGACGGCTGCCAGATGGACCTGGAGCAGACGCGTTACCTCGACTATCCGGGCCTGCAGCGCTATTGCCACCTGGTGGCCGGCGTGGTGGGCGAAGTGGCGTCGGGCATCTTCGGCCGCACGGATCCGAAGACCATCGCCTACGCGCACAAGCTGGGACAGGCGATGCAGCTCACCAACATCATCCGAGACGTCGGCGACGACGCGCGGCGCGGCCGCATCTACCTGCCGGTCAGCGAACTGCAGCAGTTCGACGTGAAGGCGCACGAGATCCTCAAGCGCGACGCCCCGTGGGGCTACAGCGACCGCTTCACCGCGCTGATGAAGTTCCAGGCGCAGCGCGCCCACGCGCTGTACGACGAGGCGGTCGCGTTGCTGTCCGACACCGATCGCAAGGCGCAGAAGCCGGGGCTCATGATGGCCAACATCTACCGCACGCTGCTGCGCGAGATCGAGGCCGAGAACTTCCAGGTCCTCCACCAGCGCATCGCGTTGACGCCGCTGCGCAAGCTGTGGATCGCGATGAAGACGAACTGGCGCGGGCGCTGACGTGACGCGCTTGGCCGTCATCGGCGGCGGCTGGGCGGGGCTCGCCGCGGCCGTCGAGGCCGTGTCGCTGGGCGCCGCGGTCACGTTGTTCGAGATGGCGCCGACGCTCGGCGGTCGGGCGCGCAGCCTCGAAGGCCTCGAGCCGGCGCTCGACAACGGTCAGCACATCCTGATCGGCGCTTACACGGACACGCTGGCGTTGATGCGCCGCGTCGGCGGCGATCCGGACGCGGACCTGCTCCGCATGCCGCTGCGGCTGCGATATCCCGATCGCGAGACGCTGCGACTGCCGCCGGGACCGCCCACCCTCGCCTTCCTGCGCGGTGTGCTGGGCTGCGCGGCATGGTCGTGGCAGGACCGGCTGCGTTTCCTGGCTGCGAGCAGCCTGTGGACGATGCGCGGCTTCCGCTGCGCCCCGGCGCTGACGGTCGCCCAGCTCTGCCACGGACTGCCGCGCGCGGTGCGCGACGACCTGATCGATCCGCTGTGCGTCGCCGCGCTGAACACGCCATCCGACCAGGCCAGCGCGCAGGTCTTCCTGCGGGTGCTCAAGGACGCCTTGTTCAGCGGTCCGGGCAGCGCCGACCTGCTGCTGCCGCGGCGCGGGCTGAGCGCGTTGCTCCCGACGCCGGCGCGCGCGTGGCTGCTGTCGCGCGGCGCGGAACTCCGCACGCAGCGCGTGCAGCGGCTGGAAGCGCAGGGACGGCAGTGGACCGTCGACGGCGAAGTCTTCGACGCCATCGTCGTGGCCTGCACGTCGGTCGAAGCTTCCAGGCTCACGCGCGATCTGGCGCCGCATTGGAGCGCCGCCGCCGG
>NZ_JARVXN010000022.1:0-180481 GCF_048957715.1 Mitsuaria sp. CC2
TCGAATTCCAGCCGATCGTCACCATCTATCTGGAGAGCGCCGGATCGGCGTTGCCGGCGCCGATGGTTGCCTTGCGCGAATCGGCGACCGAGCCGGCGCAGTTCGCCTTCGACCTCGGCCAGCTCGGTCAGCATCCTGGTCTGTTCAGTCTGGTCGTCAGCGGCGCCGCGCCCTGGGTCTCGCAGGGACTGGACGCCACCGGCGCTGCGGCGCTGGCACAGGCCCAGCGCCACTTCCAATGGGCGACGCCGCCGAAGATCGTCCGCGTGCTGAGCGAAAAGCGCGCGACCTTCGCCTGCACGCCTGGACTGAATCGCCCCGACGCATCGATCGGACCAGGCATCTGGGCCGCCGGCGATTACCCCGCAGGCCCGTATCCGGCCACGCTCGAAGGCGCCGTGCAAAGCGGTCTGTCCGCGGCCCGTTCCGCAATGCGGCAGCCTGTCGGCGCCTCGTCCTCCTGACGCCCCTTTCGGCCCGATCCGCGCACCGCTGATGGGCAAAAACGACGGATTTCGCCCGCGACGAACCGCTCTCGGTTTCGCCATGCAAAACCCGTGAGAAATCCTTCACAATCGTCCGCCATGAAGTCCAAGGAGCTGCAGACCCCCGCCATCCAGGTCCTCGAGCGCACGTTCGCGCTGCTCGACGTACTGGCCCAGCATCAGGACCCCGTGTCGCTGAAGCTCATCAGCGAGACCACGGGCCTGCACCCCTCCACCGCCCACCGCATCCTGAACGATCTGACGCTGGGGCGTTTCGTGGACCGCCCCGAGGCTGGCAGCTACCGGCTGGGCATGCGTCTGCTGGAACTGGGCAACCTCGTGAAGGCGCGCCTGGACGTCCGCGAAGCCGCCATCGGTCCGATGCGGGAGCTCCACAAGCTTACCCATCAGCCGGTCAACCTCTCGGTCCGGCAAGGCGACGAGATCGTCTACATCGAGCGCACCTACTCCGAACGAAGCGGCATGCAGGTCGTGCGCGCGGTCGGCGGCCGGGCGCCGCTGCACCTGACCTCGGTCGGCAAGCTCTTCCTGGCCAGCGACGATCCCCAGCGCGTGCGCGCGTATGCGACGCGCACGGGACTCTCCGGTCACACCCGCAACAGCCTGACGGAGATCACGCTGCTCGAACGCGAGATGGCGCTGGTCCGCCAGCGCGGCGTCGCGCGCGACGATGAGGAGCTCGAACTGGGCGTGCGCTGCATGGCCGCCGGCATCTACGACGATCAGGGCAAGCTGGTGGCGGGGCTGTCGATCTCGGCGCCCGCGGACCGCCTTGAAGAAGGCTGGTTGCCCCGACTGAAAGAGACGGCGACGCGGATCTCGGCGTCGCTCGGCTTCCGCGGCTGAGGCTGAAACTGGGATTCGGTAATGACGAAGCGGGCACAAGGCCCGCTTCTTTCATTCCGGCGTACCTGACGCTTACTTGGCCGAGATCACCGGTGTCAGGGCGGTTGCACTGACCGTGGTCGCGGCAGCGGGAGTCGCCACGGCTGCCAATGGCGAGGCGGCGCCGGTCAGCCACTTGCGGACCCGCTCGGCGTCGCCGATGCGGGAATACTTCCCGGCGGAGTCCAGGAACACCATGATCAGCTTGCGACCGGCAAGTTGCGCCTGCATCACCAGGCACTGGCCGGCTTCGTTGATGAAACCGGTCTTCTGCAGACCGATGTCCCAGTCGCCCTTGCGGACCAAGCCGTTGGTCGTGCCGAAACGGACCTGCTTGCGGCCCAGGGCCACGGTGTATTCGGATGAGGTCGACAGCTCACGGATCAACGGGAAGGCGTGGGCGGTCTTGACCAGCTTGGCCAGGTCGGCGGCGCTCGACTGGTTGCGGCTGGACAGACCGGTCGGCTCGACGTAATGCGTGTCCATCATGCCCAGCATGTGCGCCTTGGCATTCATCGCCGCGACGAAGGTTTCCAGCCCGCCGGGATAGTTGCGACCGAGCGCATGCGCCGCCCGGTTCTCCGAGGACATCAGTGCCAGGTGCAGCAGTTCGCCACGCGTCAGCGTCGTGCCGACGGCCAGGCGCGAACCGGTGAACTTCTCGGTGTCCTTGTCGTCGTCGGTGATTTCGATCTTGTCGTCCAGCGACTGGTTCGCCTCGACGACCAGCAACGCGGTCATCAGCTTGGTGATGGACGCGATCGGCAGCACCGCCGACGGATTCTTCGAGAACAGGACCTCGTTGGTGTCCTGGTCGACGACGTAGGCGACGCTGGATTTCAGGTCGAGGGGATCTTCGGTGTCGTGCAGACCGTACATCGTCCCGAAGGACGGTTTGGACGGGACGACCTCCCGGACCGGGGCTGCCGCGCGGGCAGCCACCTTGCGTGGCGAGCGCGGGGCCGGCTTGGCCTGCCGCACGCTCTTCACCTTGGCTTTGGAGGACGACGAGGCGGCCGCCTGCACCGATTGGATCGGCACGAGACTGGCGGTCAAGCCCGTCAGCAACATGACGCCGCTGAGCGCGGCACCAGACAGCAATGTCGCAATGGTCTTCAATCCAGTCCCCAGGTCAGTGGGCGCGAGTTTAGGGGATCGCTGAAAGACCGGCAAGATCAATGACTTAACGCAGGCTCTTAAAGTACCTGAATCCGTGCCATCCGACGCGGCCATGGGCGCCGCGTGCGCTGTCCTGTCAACCTTGGGCGGCGACCCGCTCCGTTTTGCTCTGCAACTTGTTCAGAGCGCTCAAATATGCTTTGGCGGAAGCGACCACGATATCGGGATCCGCCCCCCACGCCGTTCACCACGCGCCCCGCATGTTGCAGGCGCACCGTGACTTCGCCTTGCGATTCTGTGCTGCCGCTGGTGATCGCACTGACCGAATACAGCAGCATTTCCGCCCCACTTTGCACCTTGCTCTCGATCGCCTTGAGCACCGCGTCCACCGGACCGTTGCCATCGCTTTCGGTGCGATGTTCGGTTTCTCCCTCGGCGAACACCACCTGCGCCTGCGGCCGCTCGCCGGTCTCCGAGCGCTGCGCCAGCGCGACCAGCCGGAAATGCTCCTGGACCTGGGTGACCGACTCGTCCATCACCAGCGCGATGATGTCCTCGTCGAAGATCTCGGACTTGCGGTCGGCGAGGTCCTTGAAGCGGACGAAGGCGGCATTGATCTCCGCCTCAGACTCCAGCACCACGCCCAGTTCCTGCAGCCGCTGCTTGAACGCGTTGCGTCCCGACAGCTTGCCCAGGACGATCTTGTTGGCGCTCCAGCCGACATCCTCGGCCCGCATGATCTCGTAGGTGTCGCGCGCTTTCAGCACGCCGTCCTGATGGATGCCGGAGGCGTGCGCGAAGGCATTCGCGCCGACCACCGCCTTGTTCGGCTGGATGACGAAGCCGGTGGTCTGCGACACCAGCTTGGACACCGGAACGATCTGCGACGGGTCCACCCGCACGTCCAGCCCGAAATAGTCGCGGCGGGTCTTCACCGCCATCACGACCTCTTCCAGCGAGCAGTTCCCTGCCCGTTCGCCCAGTCCGTTGATCGTGCACTCGATCTGGCGGGCGCCGCCGATCTTCACGCCGGCCAGCGAGTTCGCCACCGCCATGCCCAGGTCGTTGTGGCAGTGGACGCTCCAGATCGCCTGGTCCGAGTTCGGAACACGCTCGCGCAGCGTCTTGATGAACTGGCCGTAGAGCTCCGGAATCGCGTAGCCGACGGTGTCGGGAATGTTGATCGTGCGCGCGCCTTCGCGGATCACCGCCTCGACGACGCGGGCCAGGAACTCCGGATCGGAGCGGTAGCCGTCCTCCGGCGAGAACTCGATGTCGTCGGTCAAATTGCGGCCGAAGCGCACGGCCTGGATCGCCTGCTCCAGCACCTGCTCGCGGGTCATGCGCAGCTTCTTCTCCATGTGGAGTTCGCTGGTCGCGATAAAGGTGTGGATGCGGGCGCGCGCCGCGCCTTTGAGCGCCTCGGCGGCGCGACCGATGTCGCGATCGTTCGCGCGGGCCAGCGAGCAGACCGTGCTGTCGCTGATCGCGTCGGCGATCGCCTTGACCGCCTCGAAATCGCCCTGGCTCGCCGCCGCGAAGCCGGCCTCGATCACGTCCACCTTCAACCGCTCCAGCTGCCGCGCGATGCGCAGCTTCTCGTCCCTGGTCATGGACGCGCCGGGCGATTGCTCACCGTCGCGCAGGGTGGTGTCGAAGATGATCAGGTGGTCGGACATGAGGGGGCTTCCTTGCGGTGGCGGGCCGGGCCGCGGGCCGGAAAGCGGCCCGATCGGTGAGTTTAGGCGGCGATGCGGTCGGCCAGCTTCAGCACGCCGCGCTGCGACGCACGACGCAGGCCGGAAACGATCGCCTTCAGCGAGGCCGACGCGATGTTGCCGTCCATGCCGACGCCGAACATCGTGGCCTCGCCCACGCGGAGCTCCAGGTAGGCCACCGCCTGCGCATCGGCGCCGCTGCCCATCGCGTGCTCGTGGTAGTCCAGCACCCGCACCTGGGTCTTCAGCAGCTTGTTCAGGCCCTCGACGAAGGCGTCGATCGGTCCCTTGCCCTGCCCGTCGATCTTCACCATGCGCACGCACAGGTCGGCTTGCGCCTGGACGCGGGTCTGGCCGTCCTCGGCGGTGTCGATCTGCGGATGCAGCGACGGTGCCTGCTTCACGCCGTACTCGCGATCGAAGATCCGCCACAGGTCGGCCGCGCCGAGTTCCTTGCCATTCGTGTCCATCACGCCCTGGACGATCTGGCTGAACTCGATCTGCAGGCGTCGCGGCAGTTCGATGCCGTACTCCGCTTCGAGCAGATACGAGATGCCACCCTTGCCCGACTGGCTGTTCACACGGATCACCGCTTCATAGCTGCGGCCCAGGTCCTTCGGATCCACCGGCAGGTAGGGGATCTCCCAGATGTCGCCCTCCTTGCGGGCGGCGAAGGCCTTCTTGATCGCGTCCTGGTGCGAGCCCGAGAACGAGGTGTAGACCAGCTCGCCGACGTACGGATGGCGCGGATGCACGGGCAGCTGGTTGCAATGCTCGACGCAGCGGCGGATCTCGTCGATGTCGGAGAAGTCCAGTTCCGGATGCACGCCCTGCGTGTACAGGTTGAGTGCGACGTTCACCAGGTCCAGGTTGCCGGTGCGCTCGCCGTTGCCGAAGAGGCAGCCTTCGAGTCGGTCCGCACCGGCCATGATCGACAGCTCGGCCGCGGCCGTGCCGGTGCCGCGGTCGTTGTGCGGATGCACCGACAGCACGATGCAGTCGCGCCGTGCGACGTTGCGACCCATCCACTCGATCATGTCGGCGAACAGGTTGGGCGTGGAGTGCTCGACCGTCGACGGCAGGTTGATGATGATCTTGCGCTCGGGGGTCGCACCCCAGGCTTCAGTCACCGCATCGACGACCCGCTTGGAGAAGCTCAGTTCGGCGCTGGAGAACATCTCCGGCGAGTACTCGAAGCGGAAGTCCGTCTCCGGCTGCTTCCCGGCGAACTCGCGGATCATCCGCGTGTGGGTGACGGCCAGGTCGACGATCTCGTCCTCGCTCATGCCGAGCACGACGCGACGCATGACCGGAGCAACCGCGTTGTACAGATGGACGACGGCCCGCTTGGCGCCGACCAGCGATTCGAAGGTGCGTTCGATCAGCGGCTGGCGCGCCTGCGTCAGCACCTGGATCGTCACGTCGTCGGGGATATGGCCCTGCTCGATCAGCAGCCGCACGAAGTCGAAATCGGTCTGCGACGCGGACGGGAAACCGACCTCGATCTCCTTGAAGCCGATCTTCACCAGCATCTGGAACATGCGCAGCTTGCGCTCGGGGTCCATCGGCTCGATCAGGGCCTGGTTGCCGTCGCGCAGGTCGGTGCTCAGCCACAGCGGCGCCTTCGTGATCTGCACGTCGGGCCAGCGGCGGTCCGGGAGGGCGATGGGGGCGAAGGCGCGGTACTTGGTCTGCGGTTGCTTGAGCATGAGAGCGTTCCTGTGGGTTCAGGGGCGCAACTCGCAGACTCTCCAGAAACAGGAACGGCCCGTTGCGAGTTGCATTCGGGCCGTTGATCTGGGAAGAGCGTCTGGATGGACGGACGTGCGCGATCTAGCGAACCCGAAGGTCACCTCGTAGTAGCAGCGTAATGCTGGCGGTTTCGCGGAAGAACGTCATAGCGGTTGAATATAGAGGCGCGGCATCCAGCCCGTCAACGCCGCCGGGCGAATACCTGGCCGGCGAGCGTTCGCTATCGGTGAAGCCCTGCTTCATCCGGCTCATCGGTCGACATCGCGATGACGCTGGCCGGCTTGCCCTTGGCGCGCCGGACCGCATAGACGATGTAGCCCGAGATGCCGTACGCGCAGAAAACGCCGAACAGCACGCGCGGCGGGTCGATGTTGATCGCCGCGATGGCCAGCATGATGACGACCAGGACGATGAACGGCACCGAACGCTTGAAGGTGATGTCCTTGAAGCTGTAGAACGGCGCGTTGGTCACCATCGTCAGGCCCGCGTAGAGCGTGAAGCCGAAAGCCAGCCACGCCAGCGCGGGATCGCGGTGGATGTCCTTGTAGCCGGCGCTGTCGAACGCCCAGATCAGGCTCATCACCAGCGCGGCCGCGGTCGGGCTGGGCACGCCCTGGAAGAAGCGCCGGTCCACGACGCCGATGTTGGTGTTGAAGCGCGCCAGACGCAGCGCGGCGCCGGCGATGTAGACGAAGGCGGCGAACCAGCCCCACTTGCCCAGGCCCTGCAGCGCCCAGGAATACATGATCAGTGCCGGCGCCGCGCCGAACGAAACCATGTCGGACAGCGAGTCCATCTGCTCGCCGAAGGTGCTCTGCGTGTTGGTCATGCGCGCGACGCGTCCGTCCAGGCTGTCGAGCACCATGGCGGCGAAGATCCCGTAGACCGACTGCTCGAAGCGGCCACCGATGCCCATCACGATCGCGTAGAAGCCGCTGAACAACGCCGCCAGCGTGAAGAGGTTGGGCAGTAGGTAGATGCCCTTGTGGCGCGGGCGCTGCGGGACGTCGAGGCCATCGGCCTCGTCCTCGTCGAGCAGGTCCACGCTCTTGTTCTGACTTGGATTCATGGGGCGGGAGGATAACCCAGCGCATCAATGGAAAAGGCCGCACGGTGCGACCCGCGCGGCCTTCTGGACTGATCTGACGCGATCTGCGTGGATCAGTTCTTGGACTTGTCGACCAGCTTGTTGGCCTTGATCCACGGCATCATCGCGCGCAGCTGCTCGCCGACCTGCTCGATCGGGTGCTCGGCGGTCAGTCGGCGGCGGCTGATCAGCGTCGGGGCGCCGGCCTTGTTCTCCAGGATGAAGGACTTGGCGTACTCGCCGGTCTGGATGTCCTTCAGGCACTGGCGCATCGCGTCCTTGGTCGCGGCGGTCACCACGCGCGGGCCGGTCACGTACTCACCGTACTCCGCGTTGTTGGAGATCGAGTAGTTCATGTTGGCGATGCCGCCTTCATAGATCAGGTCGACGATCAGCTTGAGCTCGTGCAGGCACTCGAAATAGGCCATTTCCGGCGCGTAACCGGCTTCGGTCAGCGTCTCGAAACCCGCCTTGATCAGCTCGACGGCGCCGCCGCACAGCACGGCCTGCTCGCCGAACAGGTCGGTCTCGGTCTCTTCGCGGAACGAGGTCTGGATGATGCCGGCCTTGCCGCCGCCGTTCGCCGCCGCGTAGCTCAGGGCCAGGTCACGCGCCTTGCCGGTCTTGTCGGCGTAGACGGCGATCAGGTGGGGCACGCCGCCGCCCTGCTTGTAGGTGTTGCGCACCGTGTGGCCCGGGGCCTTCGGGGCGACCATCCACACGTCCAGGTCCTCGCGCGGCTGCACCTGGCCGTAGTGGACGTTGAAACCGTGCGCGAAGGCCAGCGACGCGCCCTGCTTGATGTTGGGCTCGACTTCGTTCTTGTAGACGTCGGCGATCTGCTCGTCGGGCAGCAGGATCATGACCACGTCGGCGGCCTTCACCGCGTCGGCGATCTCGGCGACCTTCAGACCGGCGCCTTCCGCCTTGGCCCAGGACGCGCCGGAACGGCGCAGCCCCACGGTGACCTTCACGCCGCTCTCGTTGAGGTTCTGGGCATGGGCGTGGCCTTGTGAGCCATAGCCGATGATGGTGACGTTCTTGCCCTTGATGAGGCTGAGGTCGGCGTCCTTGTCGTAATACACGTTCATGGTGGTCTCTCCGGGGAAAACAGGTCAGGGGTTGTTCGGTGAAGGATGTTCAGTGGTCGCGGCGCTCAGACGCGCAGGATGCGCTCGCCGCGGCCGATGCCGCTGGTGCCGGTGCGCACCGTCTCGAGGATCGCGCTGCGGTCGATCGCGTCGATGAAGGCGTCGAGCTTGCCGGCGTCGCCGGTCAGCTCGATCGTGTAGGTCTTCTCGGTGACGTCGATGACGTGGCCGCGGAAGATGTCGGAGGTGCGCTTGAGCTCCTCGCGCTCCTTGCCGACGGCGCGCACCTTGATCAGCATGAGCTCGCGTTCGATGTAGCGGCCCTCGGTCAGGTCGACGACCTTGACGACCTCGATCAGCCGGTTCAGGTGCTTGGTGATCTGCTCGATCACGTCGTCGCTGCCGCTGGTGACGATGGTCATCCGCGACAGCGACGGGTCTTCCGTCGGCGCCACGGTCAGGCTCTCGATGTTGTAGCCCCGGGCGGAGAACAGCGCAACGACGCGCGACAGCGCCCCCGGCTCGTTCTCGATGAGCAAAGCAATGATGTGTTTCATGGAATCTCGTCCTTCGCGCTCTTCAGGCCGCCGGCGGTAACCGGTCAGCCCTTGGCCACGCTCTTCGATCTAGGAATCAGGCCGGTTCGCTCCGAACGCTTCGAGCCGTCCGCCGCCGGTCGCGAGGCGCGCGGTAACGCGCGTCACGCCGGACGGCTTCAGGCCGTCAACGGTCTCAGAGGTCCTCGGACCCCAGCAGCATCTCGGAGATGCCCTTGCCCGCCTGCACCATCGGCCAGACGTTCTCGGTCGGGTCGGTGCGCACGTCGATGAAGACGGTGCGGTCCTTCAGGCGCATCGCCTCCCGCAGCGCAGGCTCCACGTCCGAAGGTTTCTCCACCAACAGGCCGACGTGCCCGTAGGCCTCGGCCAGCTTGACGAAGTCCGGCAGCGCATCCATGTAGCTGTGCGAGTAGCGCTTGCCGTAGTCCAGCTCCTGCCACTGCCGCACCATGCCGAGGTAGCGGTTGTTCAGCGAGACCACCTTCACAGGCGTCTTGTACTGCTGGCAGGTGGACAGCTCCTGGATGTTCATCTGGATGCTGCCTTCGCCGGTGATGCAGAACACATCCGACTCCGGCTTCGCCAGCTTGATGCCCATCGCGTACGGCAGGCCGACACCCATCGTGCCCAGGCCGCCGGAATTGATCCAGCGGCGCGGCTCGTTGAAACGGAGGAATTGCGCGGCCCACATCTGGTGCTGGCCGACGTCCGAGGTGAAGTAGGCGTCGCGGTCGCGGGTCAGGTTCCACAAGGTCTCAAGGACGTACTGCGGCTTGATGACTTCGCTGGACTGCTTGTAGGCCAGGCAGTCGCGCTTGCGCCAGTCGTTGATCTGACTCCACCAGGCATTGATCGCCTCGGCGTCAGGTCTTGCCTGCGCTTCCCTGATCTGCGCGATCAGCTCCTGCAGCACGTCCTTGACATCGCCGACGATCGGGATGTCCACGCGCACGCGCTTGGAGATCGACGACGGATCGATGTCGACATGGATGATCTTGCGATCGACCGACGAGAAATGCTTCGGGTTGCCGATCACGCGGTCATCGAAGCGCGCACCGACGGCCAGCAGCACGTCGCAGTGCTGCATCGTCATGTTGGCTTCGTAGGTCCCGTGCATGCCGAGCATGCCCAGGAAACGCGGATCGCTGCCGGGCATGGCGCCCAGGCCCATCAGCGTGTTCGTGCAGGGGTAACCCAGCAGTTCGACCAGTTGGCGCAGTTCCGCCGTGGCCTCGCCCAGGATGACGCCGCCGCCGGTGTAGATGTAGGGCCGCTTGGCGCCCATCAGCAGCTGGACCGCCTTGCGGATCTGGCCGCTGTGGCCCTTCTTCACCGGGTTGTAGGAGCGCATCTCGACGCGCTCCGGGTAGTGGAACGCGGTGCGGTTGAGCGACACGTCCTTCGGGATGTCCACCACGACCGGGCCGGGACGGCCGGTGCGCGCGATGTGGAAGGCCTTCTTCAACGTCGTCGCGAGGTCACGCACGTCCTTGACCAGGAAGTTGTGCTTGACGATCGGACGCGTGATGCCGACGGTGTCGCATTCCTGGAAGGCGTCGAGGCCGATGGCGGGCGTCGGGACCTGTCCGGTGATGATCACCATCGGGATCGAGTCCATGTACGCCGTCGCGATACCGGTGATCGCATTCGTGACGCCCGGACCCGAGGTCACCAGCGCGACGCCGACCTCGCCAGTCGCCCGGGCATAGCCGTCGGCGGCATGGACGGCGGCCTGCTCATGGCGTACCAGCACATGCTGGATGGCGTCCTGCTTGTAGAGCGCGTCGTAGATGTAGAGGACGGCGCCGCCTGGATAGCCCCAGAGGAACTTCACGCCTTCGGCCTGAAGACTCTGAACCAGGATTTCGGAGCCATTCAGTTCCTGACCGGAACTGACGGAATGGGGGTGCGGTTGTGAGCGAGCTTCCGTGATCGCTGCACGTTTGATGTCCGCGGCAGACATGTCCATATGTCGAACCTCTGAGTTTTTTCTCTGACGAAAAACCATCGGTGTCTCTCCTCTCGCTCTTTTGAAGCGGACTTGAAACGTCGCGTCAAAAACAGGGGCGCCCCGGTTGGGCGGCCTACTTGAGACAGAAAATGCGGTGTGCGAGCCGCTGATTATGCACGCAAACCCGCAGAGGTTCGGAACCGATGGCGGTCTGTAGCGCTGATGCGATAATCCGCGCCGTTTTGCCCGCTGGACCGCCCTCCGCCAGACCGCCCTCAGCCAGATCGCCTTCGATGGCGCCAGCCCTTGGCCACAGACAAAGAACTCAACGACTTTCTCAAGACCGCCGATCGACGCGCCTTCAAGCGCACGGTCTACATGGTGCGAGACGAGGACGCCGCCCTGGACATCGTCCAGGACGCCATGATCCGGTTGGCCGAGAAGTATTTCGACCGTCCGGCGGCGGAGCTGCCGCTGCTGTTCCAGCGCATCCTGTCCAACGCGACGATGGACTGGTTCCGGCGGCAGAAGGTGCGCAACGCGCTCTTCAGCAACCTGTCGGACTTCGAAGGCGCCGATCCCGGCGACGACTTCGACCTGCTGGAATCGCTGGAGACGCGGGAAGGATCGATGGGGGCGCTGTCGGCCGCGGACGAGGTGTCGCGTGTCCAGGTGCTGGCCGCCATCGAAGAGGAAGTGGCCGCTTTGCCGGCCCGTCAACGGGAAGCCTTCCTGCTGCGTTACTGGGAGGAACTCGACGTCGCCGAAACGGCAGCGGTCATGGGTTGCTCGGAGGGCAGCGTGAAGACACACTGCTCCCGCGCCGTGCATGCGCTGGCCAAAACGCTGAAAGCCAAGGGAATCTCGCTATGAAGAAGAACACGCCAGGAACGCCGCTGCCGCTGGAGGCGGATGCGCGCGTGACCCGTTTCGGCCTTCGGGTGGCCGCGGGACTGACCGAGCAGAGCGAGACCCTCTCCGGCGACATCCAGGAACGGCTGCGCTTCGCGCGTGAGCAGGCGCTGGCCAAGGCGATGGCCGCGCGCGCCGCGGCGCCCGCGCAGACCGTGTCCGACGCTCGTCAGGTCGGCGGCGGCACCCTGGCACTGGGCGGCGGCGAGAAGACCCCGCGCTGGAGAAAGGCCGCCGCGCTGCTGCCGCTGGCGCTGCTGCTGGGTGGCCTGCTGCTGATCCAGCACAGCCAGTGGTACGAGCAGATCCGCAGCGCGGCCGAACTCGACACCGAGATGCTCTCCAAGCCGCTGCCGCCGGCGGCGTACAGCGATCCGGGCTTCCGCGAGTACCTGAACGAAAACCAGACCGACCCCAACAATCCGAACGGCGCCGCCGACGGCGAGAAGTCCGACGAAGCCAAATCGTCGCAGTGAGGCGGTGCGTGGTCAGTTCCTTCCGCCCGCTCCCGCTCGCAGCGGGAGATCCCATCGTTTTCCCTGATCGTGCCGCCTCGCGCGGCTGGGTGCGCCGCCTGAGCCTGGTGGCCGCCTGCGGCGCGCTGGCGTGGGGAGCCGCAACCGCCTCGGCGCAGGACACGTCCGCCTCCGCGCCGCTCGACGGCCGCCCCGCGACAGCCGCGCCGCACGCCTCGTCGCCCCCGAGACCGGTGGCGCCGACGACCACGCCGGGCGCGCTGACCAGCAGCCAGAACTGGGCTTCGCTCAGCGCGTCCCAGAAGGAAGCGCTGGCCCCGTTGTCCAAGGAATGGGACCAACTCGACGGTGCCCGCAAGGGCAAGTGGCTGGAGATCGCCGCCCGTTACCCGACCCTGCCGGTGGAGCATCAGCAGCGCCTGCGGGAACGCATGGTCGAGTGGACGAGGATGTCGCCGGCGGAACGCCAGCGCGCCCGCATCGGCTACCAGCACGCGAACGAGCTCCGTGCGCCCGAGCAGGAAGCGAGGATGCGCGAGAAGTGGGACGCCTATCAGGCGCTGCCCCCGGAGACGCGCCAGCGCCTGGTGGAACGCGCAGCGGAAAAGGCCTCGGCCGCGGGTCGCGACGTGCCCGCCGCGCCCACGCGGGCGAAGGCGCCCATCCAGCGCACACCGCTGACGGCAACGACCGGCCCCACCATCGTCCAGGCCCAGCCCGGCGCGACCACGGTGCTGATGACGCAGCGCGCCCAGCCGCCACTGGCCGGCGCCAGCGCCGCGCGCGGCCGGCCGATCCGCTCGCCGCGCGACGCGAAGCTCGACCCGGACACGCTGCTCCCCCGACGCGATGCCGCCAGCCGCTAAACTGGCCCGATGACCTCCGCACCCGTTGCCGGCGACGTCGCTCCGCCGGGCCTGATGCGCCGCCTCGCCGCCTTCATCTATGAAGGCGTCGTCCTGTTCGGCGTCGTTTTCATCGCCGGCTGGCTCTACTCGACGCTCACCCAGCAGCGCAACGCGCTGGTCGGGCAACACGGCCTGCAGGCCTTCCTGTTCCTGGTGCTGGGCATCTATTTCATCTGGTTCTGGTCGCGTGGCGGCCAGACCGTGGCCATGCGGGCCTGGCACCTGCGCGTCGTCGACGCCCAGGGCCGGACGCTCACGCAGGCCCGGGCCACGGCACGTTATCTCGCCGCCTGGCTGTGGTTCCTGCCGGCCCTGGCCAGCGTGCATGCGCTGGGCCTGGACCACAGCACCGGGGCGATCTTCGGCACGATGTTCGCCGGCATCGCCGGCTACCTGCTGCTGGCACGGCTGCACCCGCAGCGGCAGTTCCTGCACGACGTGATCTGCGGCACCCGCCTGATCACGCAATTGCCGCCGCCCCGCGCGAAGAAGGCGACCGCGTTGCCGGCAGACTCCTGACCCCCCTCTGCGCCGATTTCGACGATCTCGGCGATTGCGACGATTGCGACGATTGCGACGATGAGCAACCCCCACAAGGGCCGCACCGGCCTGGATCGCATCCTGCACGCTGCTGGCTACTCCTGGGACGGCCTGCGCGCCGCCTACCGCGGCGAGAGCGCCTTCCGCCAGGAGACCTGGCTGACGATCATCGGCCTTCCGCTGGCCTTCTGGCTCGGGCGGGATTGGGTGCAGGTCGCGCTGCTGGCCGGCTCGCTGATCCTGGTGCTGATCGTGGAGCTGCTGAACTCGGCGGTGGAGGCGGTCGTCGACCGCGTGTCGTTCGAGCTGCACGACCTCAGCAAGCGCGCCAAGGACATCGCCAGCGCCGCCGTGCTGCTGTCGCTGGTGCTGGCGGGCGGCATCTGGGCGGCGGCCCTCTGGCAACACCTGCGCTGACGCCGCGGCTGAAGCTTGACGGGCGTCTGACTGAGCGCCTGAATGACAAAGGGCGGACGCCCACCGGCGCCCGCCCTTCCTTGTTTCTGGCCCCGTCGGGGCCGCGCGGTCAGACCGCGGCTTCGTCCTGTTCGCCGGTACGGATGCGGATGACCTGCTCCACGGCGGTGACGAAGATCTTGCCGTCGCCGATCTTGCCGGTCTTGGCGGCTTTCAGGATGGCGTCGATGGAGCGCTCCACCTCGTCGTCCTTCACGACCACCTCGACCTTCACCTTCGGCAGGAAGTCCACGACGTATTCGGCGCCGCGGTACAGCTCGGTATGACCCTTCTGGCGGCCGAAGCCCTTCACCTCCGTGACGGTCAGGCCGGAGGCGCCGACCTCGGCCAGCGCTTCGCGGACTTCGTCGAGCTTGAACGGTTTGATGATGGCGGTGATCTGTTTCATCACGGGGCTCCGAAAGGGGATTGGCGGGCAGGACTGGCTGTGATTTAAGCACGGATCGTTTCAATTGAACGCCCGCCATCGGAGAAGGGAGGCATCGCCCGATCCGTCGCCTCAATCCGGGATGCGGTCGAGCTCGGCCAGCCACACCTCCGGCTCGGAATCGCTGGGCGCGCGCCAGTCACCGCGCGGGGACAGCGACCCGCCGCTGCCCACCTTGGGCCCGTTGGGCACGCAGCTGCGCTTGAACTGGCTGCCGCGGAAGAAGCGGCTCACGAAGATCCGCAGCACGCGCTTGATCTCGGCGAGCGGGTACTCGTTGCGCTGGACGTGCTCGCCGTCCGGCCAGTCGCCGCGTGCCTTGTCGCCCCAGGCATGACGCGCGAGGAACGCGATCTTGGCCGGCGAGTAGCCATGGCGGATCGTGTAGAAGAGGTTGAAGTCCTGCAGCTCGTAGCGACCGATCTTGTCCTCGGTGCTCTGCAGCCCGGAGCCCTCCACGCGCGCGTCCTGCGGCACGAGTTCCGGACTGATCTCCGTGTTCAGGATGTCGAGCAGCACCTCCTGCCCCGCGTGTCCGAGCTGCGCCGTCTCCGCGACCCAGCGCACCAGGTACTGGATCAGCGTCTTGGGCACCGAGGCGTTCACGTTGTAGTGCGACATGTGGTCGCCGACGCCGTAGGTGCACCAGCCCAGCGCGAGCTCGCTCAGGTCGCCGGTGCCCAGCACCAGCGCCCCGGTGTGATTGGCCAGGCGGAACAGGTGGCTGGTGCGCTCGCCGGCCTGGACGTTCTCGAAGGTCACGTCGTAGACGGGCTCGCCCGCCGCGTACGGATGTCCGAGGTCCTCGAGCATCTGCTCGCAGCTCGGCCGGATGTCGATCTCGCGGGCCTCGCAGCCGATCTCGCGCATCAGCCGCAAGGCCTGGTCACGGGTACGCGTGCCGGTGGCAAAACCTGGCATCGTGACGCCGAGGATATTGGTGCGCGGCCACCCCATCTGGTCCATCGCGCGCGCGGCGACCAGCAGCGCGTGCGTCGAATCCAGGCCGCCCGAGATTCCCAGCACCAGCTTGTGGATGCCGCTGGACACGAGCCGCTGCACCAGCGCCTGGACCTGGATCTGGAAGACCTCATTGCAGCGTTCGTCGCGGCGCTGCCGGTCCGACGGCACGTACGGGAAACGCTCGACGCGACGTCGCAGCGGCAGCGGCAGCCCGCGATCGACACCCAGTTCGAACTCGACGGTGCGGAAGGTCTTCAGCAAGGGCGCGTGGTGCCGCACCGAATCGCCGAAGCTCGTCTGCCGCATGCGCTCGCGCGACACGCGCTCCAGGTCCACATCGGCCGACACGAGCTGCGAGCGGCGCTGGAAGCGTTCGCTCTCCGCGAGGAAGCTGCCGTTCTCGTAGACCAGCGCCTGGCCGTCCCAGGCGAGGTCCGTGCTGGACTCGCCGGCGCCGGCGGAGGTGTAGACGTAGGCCGCCAGGCAGCGCGCCGACTGCTGGCCGACGAGCTGATGGCGATAGCCCGACTTGCCCACCGTGATGTTAGAGGCCGACAGGTTCACGAGCACGGTCGCGCCGGCCAGCGCGGCGTACGACGACGGCGGGATCGGCGTCCAGACGTCCTCGCAGATCTCGACGTGCAGGCGCAGCAGCGGCTGGTCGCTCGCGGCGATCACCAGCCGCGTGCCGAAGGCCACGCGCTGGCCGAGCAGCGTGATCTCTTCGGAGATCGCCTCGTCGGCGGCGTTGAACTGGCGCGCCTCGTAGAACTCGCCGTAATTGGGCAGGTAGGTCTTGGGCAGCACGGCCAGCAGCCGGCCGCGCTGGAACACCACCGCGCAATTGAACAGCCGGTGCTCGATGCGCAGCGGCAGGCCGACGATCGCGACGGTAGGCAGGTCGCGCGACACCGTCAGCAGATGCGCCAGCGCTGCTTCGCAGCCGTCCAGCAGCGGGCGCTGGTGGAAGAGGTCGTCGCTCGTGTACGCGGCCAGTCCGAGCTCAGGGAAGGCGGCGACCGCGGCGCCGTCCGCGGCGGCCTCGCGCAGCAGCTGCGCGGTCTGCTCGCCGTTGAAGACCGGATCGGCCACGCGGCACAACGGGATGCCGACGGCGATGCGGGCGAAGTCGTGGGCGTAGAGGTTGTCGAATGACAGACCGGTCGGGGGGGAAGTCGTCGTCGCTTGCATGGCAAGCATCCTGCCATCAAAGCGAAGGGATTGAGCTTGCGCCTAAGATTTGCCGCGCATGACCGCCCCACCCTCGCCTTCCCCCGCCGCTGACGCGTCCGAATTCGCACACGGGCACGAGCCCGTGCATGACCGTGCCCAGCCGCTGATCCGCGTCGACGACGACCCCGCCGCGCTGCCCCGCGACCAATGGAACGCGCTGCTCGCCGCCTCGCCGCTGCCGTCGCCGTTCATGAAGCTCGAGTACCTGAGCGCGATGCACGCGTCGGGTTC
The DNA here is from genome assembly GCF_048957715.1 of Mitsuaria sp. CC2. NCBI lineage: Bacteria > Pseudomonadati > Pseudomonadota > Betaproteobacteria > Burkholderiales > Sphaerotilaceae > Roseateles > Mitsuaria sp. CC2. The sequence continues at coordinate 16,837 of NZ_JARVXN010000022.1, forward strand.
CGCGGTGCCGAAGAAGGGCTGGCAGGCGCAGTTCCTCAGCGTGTGGGACGGCGACGAACTGATCGCCGCCTGTCCGGCCTACCTCAAGGGCCACTCGTATGGCGAGTACGTGTTCGACTGGGCCTGGGCCGATGCCTATCAGCGGCACGGGCTCGCGTACTACCCGAAGCTGCTGGTGGCCGTGCCGTTCACGCCGGTGCCCGGCAGCCGCCTGCTGGCGAAGGACGACGCCGCGCGCGCGTGGCTGGTGAAGGCCTTGCGGGCCCTGACGGCGCGCTCGGAGCTTTCCTCCGTGCATGTGCTGTTCGGCGACGACCAGGACCAGCGCACGCTCACCGGCGACGACTGGCTCGCGCGGCAGCAGGTGCAGTTCCACTGGACCGGCGATGGCGTGCCGCGCCCTTTCGCCGACTACCTCGCGACGCTGCAGCGGGAGAAGCGCAAGAAGATCCAGCAGGAGCGGCGCAAGGTCGTCGAGGCGGGCATCCGCTTCGAGCCGCTGCGCGGCGCGGCGATCACCGCCGAGGACTGGGACTTCTTCTACGAGTGCTACACGCTGACCTACCTCGCGCACCGCAACAAGCCCTACCTGACGCGCGACTTCTTCGCACGGATGGCGGCGGACATGCCGGAACACTGGCTGATGTTCGTCGCGCGGGACGCGGCGGGCGAACGCGTGGCCGCCTCGCTGGTGGCGATCGACGAATCGCAGCGCGCGGCCTACGGGCGCTACTGGGGCTCGACGCGCTACATCCCCAACCTTCACTTCGACGCCTGCTATTACCAGCCGCTGGCGTGGTGCCTGGAGAACGGCTGGCGCCGCTTCGAAGGCGGCGCGCAAGGCGAGCACAAGATGGCGCGCGGGTTGATGCCGGTGGCGACCCACTCGGCGCACTGGCTCGCGCACCCGCAGTTCCGCGAGGCGGTGGCGGACTTCCTCACCCAGGAGGGCGAGGCGATGAACGAGTACATCGACGAACTGGAACGGCACCAGCCGTTCAAGGCGATACCGCCTGACGACGCGGTCGCCTGAAGGGCGCGACCCGGACGCCGCGGTGGGCGTGTCGGGACAAGCAACGACAAGGCGCCCCTCGGGGCGCCTTGTTCTTGCACTTCAGACCTCCCTGGGAGGCCTCGTCGGTCAGCCTTGCTGCGCCTTCGCGTAGTTGGCCATGCCGTCGGTGATTTCCTTCTTGGCCTGTTCCGGGCCTTCCCAGCCCTTGACCTTCACCCACTTGCCGGCTTCGAGGTCCTTGTAGTGCTCGAAGAAATGCTGGATCGCCTTCAGGCGCATCTGGTTGATGTCCTCGGGCTTGGTCCAGTGCTCGTAGATCGGCAGGATCTTGGTGGTGGGCACGGCCAGCAGCTTGGCGTCGCCGCCGGCTTCATCGTCCATCTGCAGCACGCCGATGGCGCGGCAGGTGACGACCACGCCCGGCGTCAGCGGGAAGGGCGTGATCACCAGCACGTCGACCGGATCGCCGTCGTCGGCCAGCGTCTGCGGCACGTAGCCGTAGTTGCACGGATAGTGCATCGCCGTCGTCATGAAGCGGTCGACGAACAGCGCGCCGCTTTCCTTGTCGACCTCGTACTTGATCGGGTCGGCGTTCATCGGGATCTCGATGACGACGTTGAACTGCTCGGGCGCCTTCGCGCCGGGGGTGACTTTGTGCAGGCTCATGGTGGTGGACAGCGGTGGATGCAGGGGATTCCGGAGCGATCCGGAGAAGCCGCGATTCTAGAGGTTCGCCTGATACCGGCCTGACGACGGCCCTGCCCCCCGCGTTCGCGGGGCCGACATCCCCCATCGGCCGGAGAGTTTCGCGGCGCCGCTCATGCAGAATCCGGCCCGCCGCGATGTGCCAATGTCGTCACACGCGGGAAACAAACAAGACGGATTCGGCGCCGGATGCGCGCCTGCGAGGGAGTTGAGGATGCTCGGGATGAATGTCTTGCGCGCGCCCGCCTGGGCGGCGCGACTGCTGGCTGTCGTGCTCATGATGGCGCTTGCCGCATGCGGTGGCGGTGGCGGCGGCGGTGGATCCGACGCAGGCGCGAACGGCACACCGCCGCCGGTGCCGCTGGGCGTGACCATCTCCGGCGTGGCACCCGCCGCGACGGTGACCGGCGGCTCGATCAAGTTCACCAGCGCGGCCACTGGTGGCACGGCCCCCTACACCTACCAATGGGCCTTCGGCGACGGCGTCACCCTCGGTGGCGCCGCGGCCGGCGCAGTCGTCGATCACGCCTTCGCCTCGGCGTCGCGCTACTCGGTGCTGCTCACGGTGACGGACGCTGCGGGCAAGCGCGCGGAGGCCTCGACCTTCGTCGTCGTGGAAAGCCCCGACGGGCTGAGCGTCCAGGCCGCCAATGCCGGCGTCTACTCCGTCGGGCAGCCCGTCACGGTCTGGGCATCCAGCTTCCCGCTCACCCCCGTGCAGTTCGACTGGGACTTCGGTGACGGGCGTACCGCGCAAGGCGCCAACCCCCAGCCCGCCTACGACGCCAAGGGGCAGTACACCATCTCGGTGGTCGCCACCTATGAGAACGGCATCAAGCGCCGCGCCAGCACGACCGTCAACGTCTCCACCGACGCGCCGACGCTGAGCATCTCCGCGCCGACGCTGGTCTACCTGGACAACGGCGTGCCCCTGAACCTCGCGCCCGCGCTCGCGGCCGGCGAAAACGTGTCGCTCGAAGTGGACGGACAAGTCTTCTCGTCGGTGTCCGACACCTACAACAACGTCTGGTTCAAGAAGACGGGCACCTACGAAGTGAAAGCCACCCGTCGCAACGCCACCGGCGCCACGGCGGTCGCGACCTTCTCGGTGACGGTGCAGGAGCCCACCGCGGTCTCGGGCCTGACCCTGTCCGTGTCGCAGTCGCAGGTGAAACCCGGCGAGGCCAGCTCGTCCGTCACCCTGTCTGGCGGCGTCTCCGGCGATATCACCAATCCGAGCAACTCCGTCCAGGAGTACCGCTGGGATTTCGGCGACGGCAGTCCGGTGGCCACCAACTACAGCAGCGTGACCCACGTCTTCCCGGCGGTGGGCACCTACACGGTGACGTTGACGGTCAAGAACCGCTACGGCCTCCTCTCCACCGCCACCGGCACGATCAGCGTCGGACCGCGCCAGGTGCTCAAGCAGCTGGCCGGCGAAAGCGTCAGCGAGACCCGCGTCGACGGCCCCGCGCTTCAGGCCCAGTTCAAATCGCCCAACCGCCTGGCGTTCGACGCCGCGGGCAACCTGTTCATCGGCGACGCGGGCAACTCCGCCGTACGCAAGCTGACGCCGCAGGGCGTCGTCTCGACGATCAAACTGCGCTACGACAGCTGCGGCTACTGGGGTGACGACACCAATGCCTACCTGGCGCCGCACGACAACGGCGCGATCGATCTGCTCATCGCCTGCGGCGGGCTGCAGCGCTTCGCCGCCGACGGCACCCTCCTCAATCCGACTCCCACGTGGAGCACGACGCCGGCCGGCGCCGACATGTCGGTGAGCGGCATGGCGCGCGCGCCGAACGGCGCGCTGGCGTTCGCGGGATCGAACGTGATCCGCCGCCTCGAGACCGACGGCACCGTCACCTATCTGGCGGGCGTGCTCAACGCGTCAGGCAACGCCGACGGCCAGGGCATCGCGGCCAACTTCAACGGCGCTTACAGCATCGGCTATGACGCGGCTGGCTCGCTGTATGTCGCGGAATCGAACCGCATCCGCAAGGTCAGTGCGAACGGCACGGTCACCACCGTCGCCGGCCGGGTCTACAACGGACTGCCGAACCAGACCACGGACGGCCAGGGCGCCGCCGCCGACTTCACCTGGATCCGGGACATCGCGGTCTCCGCGGACGGCACCGTCCACGTGCTGCAGGACGACGGCAAGATCCGCAAGATCACGCCGGCGGGCTCCGTCAGCACCTTGCCGGTGATGTCCAACGGTTCGCTGCGCGCGATCGCGGTCGCGCCGGACGGCACCGTGGTCGTCGCCGACGGCTATCGGAACATCATCCAGCGCGTCAACGCCGACTTCTCACTCACCACCCTCGCCGGCAAGCCGCCCGCCTTCGCGCGGATCGACGGCGCCGCCAACGCGGCTGCGTTCTGGGGCACGTCGGGTATCGCGCAAGGTCCGAGCGGCGCGATCTATGTCGCAGACGGCATGAACCACGCTCTACGCAAGATCTCGTCCAGCGGCCAGGTCACGACGCTGGCGGTGTTCTCGAGCAACTCGGTGCAGGTCTACGGCACGACGCCCTACCTGCGATCAATCCCGCGCCTGGGCGGCGTGGCGGTGGACGACCAGGAGAACGTCTACGTCGCCGATGCGTTCATGAACGTGATCCGCAAGGTTGCGCCCGACGGCACGCAGAGCGTGCTGGCCGGCGAGGAAGGCACGATGGGCTACGCCAACGGTCCCGCGGCGCAGGCGCGTTTCTACTCGCCGCTGGGCGTGGCGGTCGACGCCGCGCGCAACGTCTACGTGGCCGACTTCAATCACGCGATCCGCAAGATCACGCCGGCTGGCGTCGTCTCGACGATCGCGGGCATCGGCGGCTATCCGAACTTCCAGGACGGCACGGGCAACGGCGCGTATTTCAACTTCCCTAGCCACCTGACTGCCGCTCCGGACGGCACCGTCTATGTCTCGGATTACGGCAATGCCCGGATCCGCAAGATCACGCCCGCCGGCGTCGTCACGACGATCGCCGGACGGGCCAACGGATACTACTGCGACGTGGACGGACCTTTGGGCGCGAACTGCGCCTGGGCGCCGATGGGCCTGGCGCTGGATCCGGTCAGCGGCGAGCTCTACATCGCCGCCTTCAATGGCGTGCTGCGCCTGCGCACCGATGGCTGGCTCGAGAAGGTGCTGGCCAGCGACAACAGCCGCCGCACGATGCCCGGCTGGCTGCCCGCCAACCTGAACACCGTGGAAGGCGTCGCCGTGCTGTCGAACGGCCAACTGGCCATGACCGGCGGCAACGCGGTGATGGTCACCGCCTTCCAGCCCTGACGATCAGGTCGTCAGGCTGTGCGCCGGCCTTTGGCCGGCCAGCGCCTGCGCCAGGCTCTCCAGCACCATCCGGCCCATCGCGGCGCGGGTTTCCTCGGTCGCGCTGGCGCGATGCGCCTGCAGCACGACGTTGTCGAGGTCCAGCAGCGCCGGCGGCACGTTGGGCTCGTCCGCGAAGACATCCAGTCCCGCCCCGGCGATGCGTTGCTCCTGCAGCGCCTTCACGAGGTCGGATTCCTTCACCAGGCGTCCGCGCGCGACGTTGATCAGGAAACCGCGCGGCCCGATCGCGTCCAGCACCGGGGCGTCGATCAGGTCGCGGGCCCTGTCCGCCGCGGCGCAGACGATGAGCGCGTCGCTGTCGCGAGCCAGCTGCACGAGATCGGACTCGAAGGCCCACGGCACGCCGGCGATCTCCTTCAGGTCGGTGTAGCGCACCGGGCAGCCGAAGGCCCCGACGCGTTCCGCCACCGCGCGCCCCACGCGCCCCAGACCCACGATGCCCACGCGCATCCCGCTCACGCGACGCGCCAGCGGGATCGCGTTCGGCTGCGGGAACTTGGGCCACAGGCCGCCGCGCACGAAGCGGTCCACCGAGGCGACATGGCGGGCCGTCGCCAGCAGCAGCGCCAGCGCCATGTCCGCGACGTCCTCGGTCAGCGCGCCGAAGGTGCCGGTCACCGGCAGCCCGCGCGAGCGGGCGTACGCGATGTCCACGGCGTCCGTGCCGACGCCGTTCACCGCGACGACCTCCAGCGCCGGCAGCCGCTCCATCATCGCGCGCGAGATGCCGGTGTGCCCGCCGGTGATCACGCCGCGCAGCGTCGCGCCGTGCGTCGCGAGATAGGCGTCCGGATCGGCCTGCTCGTAGAGGCGGTGCATCGTGTACAGCGCGTCCAGCTCCGCGTTGATCGCGGGCACGAGGATGGGGTTGAGTTGCAGGATGTTCGGCTTCATGGCGCTCTCTACTTCAGGAAGGATCGGAAAGGTGTCGCTCGAGCGCACCGAGTTCTTCGGACTCATCGGATGAGCTCATCGGGTGTCATTCAGGCTGGATGCCGGCCGTCTTGATGACGGCGCCCCAGCGCTTGTATTCGGCGGCCTGGAAGCTGGCGAGCTCCGCCGGCGTCGACGTGAAGGGCTCCATGCCGTTCTGCTCGACGAAGCGCTTCACCGGCTCCGCGGTCATCGCCTTCTGCATCAGCGCGTTGATGCGCTCGACCACGGGCGCCGGCGTGCCCGCGGGCGCGTAGACCGCGTTCCAGTAGCTGATCTCGTAACCGGGCAGGCCTGCCTCCGCGATGGTCGGCAGGTCCGGCACCAGCGGCGAACGCTTGGGGCTGCTGACGCCCAGGGCCTTGAGCTTGCCGGCCTTCACCTGCGGCAGGCTGGTGGTCAGGTCCACGATCATCAGGTCGACCTGACCGCCGACCAGGTCGACCATCGCCTGCGGGTTGGCCTTGTACGGCACATAGGTCAGCTGCGTCTGCGTCATCTGCTGGAACAGTTCCGCCGCCACGCGGGCCGACGAACTGCCCGCGCCGAAGGTGAGCTGCTGCTGCTTCGCGATCGCGCTGAGCTCGGTCACGTTGCGTGCCGGGATGCGCGGATTCGTCACCAGCAGCAGGTAGCCCTTCACCAGCGCCCCCACGGGGGCGAAGTCCTTCACCGGGTCGTACGCGAGCTTGCGGAACAGGTGCGGGTTGGCGGCCTGCGTCGTGTTGGTCGTGATGAACAGCGTGTAGCCGTCGGCGGGCGATCGCGCCACCGCCTGCGCGGCGATGCCGCCGCTGGCGCCGGCCTTGTTCTCGACGATCACCGGCACCTTGGTCGCGGCGGTGATCTCCGCGCCGATGGCGCGCGCCAGGCCGTCGGTGGTGCTGCCGGGGCTGGAACCGACCACGATCGTGATCGCCTTGGACGGAAAGGCCTCGCCCTGCGCGAACGCGTCGAAGGAGGCGGAGGACCCGAGGAAGACGAAGGCGGCGGCGCCGGCAAAGGCTAGCGCGGTGCGGCGTCGGGCAGGCTGAAAGCGATGAAAGCTGTGGATGCGGTTCATGCGGTTGTCTCCATGAAAGGGGCATGAGGGCCGGCATCGCGGAGGCTTCTGGTCGGACTCCGTCGATGTCGCGTGGGCTCATGCTGGCAGCGGAGACATGCAGGGTCAATATTGACGATCAATATCAATCTGAAGCGTCGACGACGGATTCATCGCCTTATTCCTTCGCAATAGTCGACGGGTATGGAGTGATGGTCGATGCGTGGACAAGCTGAATGTTGACGAATACATTGACGCATCAATGACGCTGAGCGAGACGACGACCCGATGGCCGCCTGGATGACGCTGGATGAAGCACGCGACGCGCTCGGGGTGCGAGCGCAGACGATCTACGCCTACGTGAGTCGCGGGCGCATCGGCGTGGAGCCCGATCCGCAGGACTCGCGCCGCAGCCTCTACCGCGCCGAGGACGTGAAGGCGCTGTTGCGGCGCAAGGAGACGGGGCGCACGCGCGAGACGCTCGCCGCGACGACGCTGTTCGGCGCCGAACCCAGCATTCCGACGGCAGTCTCGACCTTCTCGGACGGACGTCCGTTCTACCGTGGCATCGACGTCGTCGAGCTGGCCGCGACCGCGACGCTGGAGGACGCGGCGCGGCTGCTGTGGAATGCCGAAACGACGCCGTCGTTTCCACGTCCCGCGGTCGCTCCAGGCTCGTCGTCGCGCGCGGCGTTGGAGGTCGTCGCCGCGCTGCCGGGCGGTCGCGTCCGCGCGTTCGCCGAACTGGCGGCGCTCACCGCCACGGGACACTCGACGCGCGGGCGCGTGCCCCGCGTCTTGATCGAGGAAGCCTCGGCGCTGGTCGGACGGCTGGCCGTCGCCTTCGGCGCCACGGGCGAAGCATCGCTGCCGCTGCACGAGCGCCTCGCACGCGGCTGGGGGCAGCCGCGCGCGGTGGCCGCGCTGCTGCGCAAGACGCTGGTGCTGGCGGCGGATCATGAGATCACCAGTTCGGCTTTCTCCGCCCGCATCACTGCGTCCACCGGCGCGTCGCTGCCGGCCTGCCTGCTGGCGGGTCTGACGACCTTCTCCGGCCCGCTGCACGGCGACGCCTCGGGACGCGTGCGCACGTTGTTCGACGAGGTCGAGCGCGACGGTGCGGATGTCGTCGTCGACCGCTACCTGGCCGCCGCGATGCCGCTGCCCGGATTCGGCCATCACATCTATCCGGAAGGCGATCCGCGCGCCGCGTCGCTGATGGCGGACTTCAAGCCGCCCGCTGCGATCGCACGCCTGATCGAGCGCGTCGTCGCGCTCACCGGCCTGCCGCCGTCGATGGACGTGGCGCTGGCGGCGCTCGTCGCGCGTTACAAGCTGCCGCCGGACGCGGGCTTCGCGATCTTCGCGATTGCGCGCAGCGTCGGTCTGCTGGCCCACAGCATGGAGCAGCTCGCCATCGATTCCGTGATCCGGCCGCGCGGCCGTTACATCGGTCCGAGCGCCGCGCGGCCCCTCGATCCTCGCAAGGAACGTCGCAAGCGCTGACGGCGGTCCCCGGTCCGGAGAAGCCGGCGGAGCCGGTGCCCCTCGAAGCGAACCCTGAGCGAAGCGAAGACTGTGAGCGGCGAGGGGCACCGGCTCCGCCGGCTTCGGGCGCCGTGCTCCAAGCGCCTGTAAAGGCTACGGGGCGAGGCACACGACATGCCCGGGGCCAGTTGTTGCCCGCCCCCGCCGCTCGCCCCTGCAAAGCCTGACACCCGCCTTGCAAACCCCGTCGATCCGCTGGTAAACGCTCATGCCATGCACTATTCACGGGCTTAGCATCGTTCGACGGACTGTTGCTGTTGCGTGCGCGCAGGCCCGGCGCCCGCTGGATGGAACCGTCTCACGGATCAAAGAATCAGCGAGAGGAGACAACCTTATGTCGACGAGTTTGGCGCTGTACTTCGCGCTGGCCTGCGGGCTGGCGGCGGTGCTCTACGGCTTTATCCAACGCAGCTGGATCCTGAGCCAGGATCCCGGCAATCCCCGCATGCAGGAGATCGCCGGGGCGATCCAGCAAGGCGCCGCGGCCTACCTGGCGCGGCAGTACCGCACCATTGCGATCGTCGGCGTCGTGCTCGGTCTCCTGATCGGCTTCGCGCTGGACTGGAAGACGGCCATCGGCTTCTTCATCGGCGCGCTGCTGTCGGGCGCCTGCGGCTTCATCGGCATGAACGTCTCGGTGCGCGCCAACGTGCGCACCGCGCAGGCGGCGACGCAAGGCATGGCGCCGGCGCTCAACGTCGCGTTCAAGGGCGGCGCCATCACCGGCATGCTGGTCGTGGGCCTGGGCCTGCTCGGCGTCGGCCTGTTCTTCCTGTGGGTCAGCGAGAGCGGCACCCGCGCGGACAGCCAGACCCTCAAGCCGCTGCTGGGGCTGGCCTTCGGTTCCTCGCTCATCTCGATCTTCGCGCGGCTGGGCGGCGGCATCTTCACCAAGGGTGCCGACGTCGGCGCCGACCTCGTCGGCAAGGTCGAGGCGGGGATCCCCGAGGACGATCCGCGCAACCCCGCCGTGATCGCGGACAACGTCGGCGACAACGTCGGCGACTGCGCCGGCATGGCGGCCGACCTCTTCGAGACCTACGCCGTCACCCTGATCGCCACGATGGCGCTGGCGGCGCTGACCTTCGGCGGCATGTCGATCGCGGCCATCGTGTATCCGTTGGTGCTGGGCGGCGCGTCCATCATCGCGTCCATCATCGGCTGCAGCTTCGTCAAGGCCACCCCCGGCATGAAGAACGTGATGCCGGCGCTCTACAAGGGCCTGATCGTCGCCGGCGTGCTCTCGGCGATCGCCTTCTGGTTCATCACCCGCGCGCTGTTCCCGCAGGACCTGACCCTGCCGGGCGGGCAGACCATCGGCGCCACCGCCCTCTTCCTGTCCTGCCTGGTCGGCCTGGTGCTGACCGCGGCGATGGTGTGGATCACCGAGTACTACACCGGCACCAACTACAAGCCGGTGCAGCACGTGGCGCAGGCCTCGACCACCGGTCACGGCACCAACATCATCGCGGGGCTGGGCGTGTCCATGCGCTCCACGGCCTGGCCGGTGCTCTTCGTCTGCGTCGCCATCCTGGTGGCCTTCAAGCTCGCCGGGCTCTACGGCATCGCGATCGCGGCGACGGCCATGCTCAGCATGGCGGGCATCGTGGTGGCGCTCGACGCCTACGGCCCGATCACCGACAACGCCGGCGGCATCGCCGAGATGGCCGACCTGCCCGCCAGCGTGCGCGACATCACCGACCCGCTGGATGCCGTCGGCAACACCACCAAGGCCGTCACCAAAGGCTATGCCATCGGTTCGGCGGGCCTGGCGGCGCTGGTGCTCTTCGCCGACTACACCCACGCGCTCGAACAGCGCGGACTCTCGGTCAGCTTCGACCTGAGCAACCACATGGTGATCGTCGGGCTTTTCATCGGCGGGCTGATCCCCTACCTCTTCGGCGCGATGGCCATGGAGGCCGTGGGACGCGCGGCGGGCGCGGTCGTCGAGGAAGTGCGGCGCCAGTTCCGCGACATCAAGGGGATCATGGAAGGCACCGGCAAGCCCGAGTACGGCCGCGCGGTGGACATGCTCACCGCCGCCGCGATCAAGGAAATGATCGTGCCCTCGCTGCTGCCGGTGGTCGTGCCGGTCGTGGTCGGACTGGTGCTCGGACCGGCCGCGCTGGGCGGGCTGCTGATGGGCACCATCGTCACCGGTCTGTTCGTCGCCATCTCCATGTGCACGGGCGGCGGCGCCTGGGACAACGCCAAGAAGTACATCGAGGACGGGCACCACGGCGGAAAGGGCTCCGAGGCCCACAAGGCCGCCGTCACCGGCGACACCGTGGGCGACCCCTACAAGGACACGGCGGGTCCGGCCGTCAACCCGCTGATCAAGATCATCAACATCGTCGCCCTGCTGATCGTGCCGCTGCTGCCGGCCGTCGGCATCAGCGGTCCCGCGGCGGGGGCGCACACGCCGCCGGCCCTGACTGCGCCGGCGACCGACGCTTCCATGCCGGCCTCCGCGCCGATCGGCGTGCCGGACGCACTGGCCAGCGGCCCGACCGAGGCGGCCAGCGCGGCATCCGCTCCCTGAACCGCGCTGAATGGCCCAGACCGGCAGGAGACGATCACACCGACTGGGCGACGCTCGCCCGGTCCTCGGTGAAAACGCTGAGAAAAACAGCCCCGGGAGGGGCTGTTTGGGCTTTGAAGGGACATGCGCACACGGCAGAATCGGCAGTCAATAACAGAACATCCAGGGATTCCACCCAACATGCTCAGCCAGGCCATCACGCCGCGCGAATTCGAACGCCGCCGCGAGCAGTTGGCCGAGCTCCAGCGCTACCTGGCGTCGCAGGAAACCGAGTACGCGGACTGCCGCCAGCGCATGCAGCGTTTCGTCGACCGCTACGTCGCCGCGCTGGGCCCGCTGTACATGGAGCTGGACGCGCTGGAATCGCAGCTCTACTGCGCGATGCGCTACCTGCACGACGCGCTGGCGCGCAACGGCCTCGATGCCCGCGCGCCCGAGTCGCCCCGTGCCACGACGATGCCGCTTCTGCCCGTGCTGCCGGCCGGCGCGCCGCTGCCGGCCGAGCCTGAAGGCGGTCTGGTGCAGGTCGGTCCGCCGCCGCTGAAGACCCTCTACCGCCGCGCCGCGAAGCGGCTGCATCCGGACCTCGCGCCGGACGACGCCCAGCGGATGCACCGCGAACGCAAGATGGCCGAGGTCAACGAGGCCTACGAGGCCTGCGACCGCGATCGCCTCGAAGCCCTGCTGCTGGCCGCCGGCGAAAGCATGGTCAAGGTGCGCGGCGGCGACGCGGACGCGGTCATGGAATGGCTGCGCAGTGCGGAGCGCTCGGTGCAGGGACGGCTGCGCGTCGTCCAGGCCCACCTGGCGCTGCTGAAGAACCACACGATGCATGAGCTGGGCGAGTCGATCGAGCGCGCCGAGAAGCGCGGCCTGGATCCGCTCGGCATCATGGCCAACCGCTTGCGCGCGCAGATCACCGAGCGCCGTCAGGAGCTCTACATCGGGCAGCGCCTGCAGCCCGAATCCAGCATGGCCGAGGCCTTCCTGCGCCAGCGCCAGCAGCGCATGGGCGGCGGGATCGCGGCGTCGCACTGACGCCGCGCCGCCGCTGACGCTTCAACGTCGACCGCGCCCCGGCTGCGGCACCCGCGGCGACAAGGTGGCCGCCCACGCCGCGATCTCCGGCCCGAGCGCATCGACCGCCGCCGCCGTCGCCTTCACCGCGCCCTCGGCGCTCGCCCCGGCGGGCTCCGACCGGTCGAACGCACGCTGGGTGCCGTCCTCGGCGGTCGCCATCACCCTCACCTGCACGTCGCTGCGCGAGGCGCTGGAGAAGTTCTGGAGGCTCTCTTCGAGCTCCAGCGTCACGCCGATGACCACCTGGGGATCGGCGCCGGCGGCCACGGGCGCGCGGGCGATCTGCTGACGCATCCGCGACCCGACGAGCACCGGCAGCGGCGCGGCCCAGCGCGAGTCGCGGTACATGCGCCGCGCATAAGGATCGGAGTCGGCGAGGCGATACGCGATGCCCGTGCCTTGCAGCGTTTCCGGTGCGGTGACGGCCTGGAGTTCGACGCGCTTGGACAGCGCGGCCTGCTGCGGCCATACGGGCGAGGGACCGAGGTCCATCTGCGTGGGTGGCGGCGGGCGGCTGCCGCAGGCGCTGAGCATCGCTGCGAGCGCCAGTCCGCCGAGCAGCGCCGCGCGGCGCATGCCGCCGGTCCTTGGAAGTTCGATGTGGTCGTTCATTTCTTCGCTCCCGCCTCGAAGCCGGTTTCACCGGGGCCGGGCGCGCCGGGCGTGGGGCCGAGGATCAGGCTCTGCGGCTGGTCGCCGATGTTCTGCGCCGCGCGCTCGAGGGCGCGCGCCGCCGCCGACAGATCATCCAGCACCGCGCGCTGACGCGGCTTGTCGGCCGAACCGACGAGGGACAGTTCCACGCGCCGCAGCGTGCGCTGCATCTGCACCGCGGCGTCGCCCAACTGATCGATCGCGGCGGCCTTGCCCTTGTATTCGTCGACGAGTTCGCCGCCCTGCTTCGCCAGCGTGTCGACGTTGCCCAGCGTGTTCCGACCCGCGACCACGAGGCCGTCGGTGTGCTTCACCAGGCCCGGCAGCGCCTGCGCCGTGGGCCGGAGTTCCTTGACCAGTTCGTTCAATCCGGCGGAAGCCTCGTTCAACTGCGCCAGCGTCTGGCTCACCTGCTGCTGGTTGCTGTCGCTGAGGACCTTCTGGATGCGGTCCATCGTCGCCAGCGCGCCTGCGGCGAGCTTGGGTCCCGCGTCCTGCAACTGGTCGAGGAAGCCCGGCGAGAGCTGGATGCGCCGCGTCTCCAGCACGCTCAACTTCGGATCCGCCGGATCCTGCCCGTCATACAGATCGATGAACGACAGCCCCGTGATGCCCTGGTAGCCCAGCTTGGCGACGGTTCCGGGCGCGATCGGCGCGTCGGCGTCGACCTCGATCCCCACCAGGATCTGCTTGGGCTGCGCCGGATCGAAGCGGATGGTGTCGACCTTGCCGACCTGCACGCCGCGCAGCTTCACCGGGGCCTTGACGTTGAGGCCCGGCACGCCCGAAGCGGTCACCACGGTGAAGGTCTGCGTGTCGCCGCGGTCGTCGCGGAACCACAGGATGACCGCCACCAGCGCCGCCCCGAGCAGCAGCACGAAAAGGCCCGTGGCCAATGCATGTGCCTTGTTTTCCATGTGCTCGCCCGAATCCTTGTTGTAGGTTGTCGTTGGTCGTTGGTCGTCGTCTGCCGCCGGAACAGGCCGTCGACGGCGGCGCCCGCTCAGGCGGGCATCTCGTCGCGGTGCTGCAGCGCGTCGCGGTAGCTGCGCAGGTTGTCCGCCGCGCAGCGGTCCGCGTGGCCGAGGAAGAAGTTGCGGATGAACGGATGCTTCTGCTTCACCACCAGTTCCAGCGGCCCGTGCGCGATCAGGTGCTGGTCCGCCAGCACCGCCACGCGGTCCGCGATCGCGAACAGCGTGTCCACGTCGTGGGTGACCATCACCACCGTCAACGCCATCTCGCGCCGGAGGCTCTCGATCAGCTGCACGAAATTCTTCGAGCTCGCCGGATCGAGACCCGCCGTCGGCTCGTCCAGGAACAGCAGCTGCGGATCCATGATCAGCGAGCGCGCCAGCGACACGCGCTTGATCATGCCTCCCGACAGTTCCGCCGGCATCTTGATGCCGTCCTCGGCCTTGAGACCGACCTGCTGCAGCTTGGTCATGACCAGCTCGGCGATCAGATCCTTGGGCAGGCTCTTGAGCTCGCGCAGCGGCAACGCGACGTTGTCGAACACCGACAGCGCCGAGAACAGCGCGCCCTGCTGGAACAGCACGCCCCAGCGGTGCCGCACCTGCGCGAGGTCGGTCGCCTCGCAGTTGCCGAGCTTGTGGCCGAAGACCAGCACCTCGCCTTCGGTGGGACGTTCCAGGCCGAGCATCAGGCGCAGCAGCGTCGTCTTGCCGCTGCCCGAGCCGCCGATGATGCCCACCACCTCGCCGGCAGTGACTTCCAGGCTCAGGTCCTTGTGGATGCGCACGCCGCCGAGCACCGTGCCGACGTGGCGCACCTCGATCACCGGATCACCCGGCTGGACGTTCAGTTCCCCGGTGGCTTCCGCCGAGGTCGGATCCATGCAACCGCTCATCCCTTGATCCCCAGGTCAGAGAACATCACCGCGAAGATCGCGTCCACGATGATGACCACGGTGATCGCGCTCACCACCGAATCGGTGGTGCCGGTCCCGAGGCTTTCGCTGTTCGGCTTGATCCGCAGCCCGAAATGGCAGGCCACGAACGCGATCATGAGTCCGAACACCGCCGATTTGGCCAATCCCAGCCACAGGTTGGCCACCGGCACCGCAGCCGGCAGGCCCTGCAGGAACTGGATGTAGTCCAGCCCCAGCGTCGCCCGCGCGGCGAGCATGCCGCCCAGCAGCACCATGCTGCTGGTCCAGGTCATCACCAGGGGCAATGAGAGTGCCAGGGCCACCATCTTGGGCACTACCAGCCGGATGGTGTGGGAGATCCCCATCACCGACAGCGCGTCCAGTTCCTGCGTCACCCGCATCACGCCGAGCTGCGCCGTCATCGCCGAGCCGCTGCGTCCGGCCACCAGGATCGCCGCGAGCAACGGTCCCAGTTCGCGCCAGACGCTGATGCCGAGGATGTTGATGACGTAGATGTCGGCGCCGTAACTCTGGAGCTGCTTGGCGGTCAGGTAGGACAGCGTGATGCCGACCAGCACGCCCACCAGCGCCGTGATGCCCAGGGCCTGCGCGCCGCTGCGGTAGATGTGGGCGGAGATGTCCTTCCACGCGATCAGGTCGGGATGGCGGATCAGCGTGCCGAGGTCGCGCGTCACCTGCCCGAGCAGCGCGGTGGCGTCGAGCAGGTGGCTGGCCAGGTTGAGCAGGCCCTGGCCGAACTGGCGCACGTTCTGCCTGCGCGGCGGCTTGGCCGGCTTGCCCTGCTTGCTGCCCAGCCGGGCGAACAGCGCCTGGAACATGTCCGCCATCGGCGCCGGCGGCCAGCGCAGGTCTTCCGGCTGACGCCGGCCCCAGGCCTGCCACAGCAGCAGCGCGCCGGTCGGGTCGAGCCGCCGCACGGCGCTCAGGTCCCAGGCCACGTTGGCGGTCGGCACGTCGCCGAGTTCGCCGCGCAGCGCCTCGACGCGCTCGCGCAGCGCCAGCAGCGTCCAGTCGCCCTCCAGCCGTGCCTGCAGGCGTCCGCCTTCCCCGGTCGAGCGCAGCAGGCGCGGTGACGGGTCTGACGGGTCTGACGGGTCTGACGGGTCGGCGACGTCGCGGGGTTCCAGAGGGGCGTCCATTGGGGTCAGAGCATAGCCGGGCGAAGACGCTCCGGTGAACCGGGCGGACAGGAGTTCGCCCCGTCAGACAAGACGCTGTCGCAGTCGCTCCAGATAGGTGCGACTGCAGGGCACCCGGCTGCCGTCGCGCAGGCGCAGGTGGGCGTCGCCGGCCTCGGTCGGCTCGATGGCCTCGATCAGGCTCAGCCGTACGAGATAGCCGCGGTGCACGCGCACGAACGTCGCCGGGTCCAGGCGTTGCTCGAAGGCGCCCAGGCTGCTGCGCAACGGGTAGTCGTGCTGCTGGCGGCGCAGGTTGACGTAGTTGCCGCAGGCCTGCACCCACTCGATCTCGTCCACCGGCAGCAGAAATTCCTTGCCTAGCTTCTTCACGAGGAGCCGCTCGGGCAGCGCGGACGCGGGCGCCAGCGGCGAGGGCGAGGGCTCGGCCGGCGACGGCGACGGCGCGGGGGCGGGCTCAGGCGGCTCCGCCAGCAGGCTTGCCTCGCCCTGCCACCGCCGCACGAAGAGCCGGTACGACCCGACGACCACCAGGATGAAGGCGTAGCTGCGGACGTCCTTCACCGCTTCATAGAACAACTCGACCGGCCAGTTCCCGAAGTCGTAGACCGCATCTTGCGTCGCATACGCCAGCTTGCGCAGCGCCACCATGCCCAGCACATGTGTCAGGCTGGTGAGGAGCGCGAACAGCACGTGCCAGGGCAGATGCCGCCTCAGCACGCCCCAGCGCAGCGGCTTGGCGTCCGCCGCGCGGACGATCCACGGGATCAGCACCATCCAGGCGATCGCGCTGGAGAACTCCCAGACCGCCGGTTCCCAGACGTCGAAGCGCAGTCCGGCGCGGCGGATGTCCAGGTTCGTCGTGATCGTGTTCGCCAGCGCCGAGCCGAGCAGCAGCGCGCTCCAGATCGCGCGCTCGACCCAGCGCCGCCGCTTCAGATAGATCCCCAGCCACTTGTCCTCGGTCATGGCGGCGCAGTGTAGGCGCGTGTCCGCCCTCGCCGCGCCCTCCCCGCGCCCTCGCCGCGCTCTTGCCGCGCTCTTGCCGCGCTCCGCCCCCCCGCGCGAGCGGCCCCTGGGACGGGGCGGGTCGTCACCGGGCGGGGGCGGTTCGTCACATTCCCTCGGCAGGAGCGCCGTTCGAGACGAAGCTGCGCTTCATGAACACCACTTCCCTCCCCCCGCGCGGCGCGACTCCGGCCTTCCGCCTGACCGAGCTGGACTGGCTCCGCGTGCTCGCCTTCGGCCTATTGATCCTCTATCACTCGGGCATGTTCTATGTGAGCTGGGACTGGCACGTGAAGTCGCCGCGACTCATCCCCGCGCTCGAATCCTGGATGCTGTGGCTGAACCCTTGGCGCATGTCGCTGCTCTTCCTGATCTCCGGCGCGGCGACCGCGTTGATGGCGGCGCGCGTCGACGGGACCCAAGCACTGATCGCCATGCGCAGCAAACGGCTGCTGCTGCCGCTGCTGTTCGGCATGACGGTGATCGTCCCGCCCCAGGCTTATCTGGAGGTCGTCGAGAAGCTCCACTACGCCGGCAGCTACGGCGATTTCCTGAAGCTCTACTTCCAGGCCTATCACGGCTTCTGCCGCGGCGACGAGTGTCTCAAGCTCCCGACCTGGAATCACCTCTGGTTCCTGCCCTACCTCTGGACCTACACCCTGATCGTGCTGCTGGCGCTGCGATTGGGTCTCGTGCGCCGCTTCTTCTCGCATCCGGGCTGGCGCGGCGTCGTGGGCGGCGGGCGCCTGTTGTGGGTGCCGTGGCTCGCGTTCGCGATCCTGCGCCAGCACCTGCTGGACCGCTTCCCCGCCACGCACGACCTGACCCACGACTGGTACCAGCATGGCGTCTACTTCGCGGTGTTCCTGCTCGGCTTCACGCTCTATGGCGACCGCGACGACCGTCACGGCGCGTGGGAAGCCGCCCGGCGTCTGCGCTGGATCGCGCTCGTCGGCTTCGTGGTGGTGCAACTGCTCTCGCAGACGCTCACGGACCAGTGGCGCCTCGCCCAGGGCGATGACTTCCCCCAGTGGCTGTTGATGGCCTTGCGCGCGCTCAACGCGGGCAAGCAATGGCTGCCGATCGTGGCGGCGCTGGGATTCGGCCGCCAGTGGCTGGCCGACCGCGATTCCCCGCTGCTGCGCTGGCTGACGCTGGCGGTGTTCCCCTTCTACCTGGTCCACCAGACGGTGACGGTCATCGCGGGACATCTGCTCGCACCACGTCAGTGGCCGCTCGCCATCGAGGCCACCGCCGTGGTCGCCATCACCACGCTGGGCTGCCTGCTCGCCGCGTTGCTGGCGATGCGCATCAACGCGCTGCGTCCGTGGATGGGCCTCGGTCCGCTCAGCCCGGAAAGCAAAAAGCCCGGCATCTTTCGATACCGGGCTTCCTGATTCTTCTTATAAATGGTCGGGGCGGCGGGATTCGAACTCGCGACCCCTTGCACCCCATGCAAGTGCGCTACCAGGCTGCGCTACGCCCCGACTAAGCCTGTGATTCTATACGCAATTTCTGCCCTCAGGCAAGAAGACTCTCTCGAATCGCCAGCAATTCGTCCCGGACCTGCTCCAGCGTGAGCTTCTCGAGCGACACCGTCGTGTGCGCCGCGCTGTATGCGACGTCCGCGGCCAGCGCGCGCGACGCTTCGCGATGGTCGCCGGCATGGCGATAGACATCGAGCTGCGCGGACGCCAGCGCTTCCGCGCGGAACTCCTGCGCGTTGGTCGCCGTGTGCGTCGAATCGATCAACTGATTGCGCGCGCCGCTGATCGTGAAGCCCTGGTCGTAGAGCAGATCGCGGATGCGCCGGATCAGCAGCACTTCGTGGTGCTGGTAATAGCGTCGGTTGCCCCGCCGTTTCATCGGCTTGAGCTGTGTGAACTCCTGTTCCCAATAGCGGAGCACGTAGGGCTTCACGCCGCACAGCTCGCTCACCTCACCGATGGTGAAGTAGCGCTTGGCAGGGATGGCGGGAAGCTGGACGTCCATGGGAATCAGCGGCTCCGGCAGCGGCAGGGAGGGTCAGACTCTACTCGAAGTCACCTGTCGAAGGCGTGTTGCCTTGGACGGCTTCTTTCAATTTGTGACTGGCATGAAACGTCACGACGTTGCGGGCCGCAATCGGGATCGCTTCGCCGGTACGCGGGTTGCGGCCGGGTCTCGGCGCCTTGCGCCGGATGTTGAAGTTGCCGAAGCCCGAGAGCTTCACTTCGCGGCCGCTGGAGAGGCTCTGATGAATGATGTCGAAGAAGGCCTCGACCATGTCCTTGGACTCGCGCTTGTTCAGGCCCAGCTTGTCGAACAGCAGTTCCGCCAGTTCGGCCTTGGTCAGCGTGGGCGTCTCCAGGCTGCCGAGCAGCACGCGCGCCTGCTCCTTCAGATCGTCATCACTCATGGGTGTCCTCCCCTCCCTCAGCCTCGCAGGCGCGCGCCGAGACGTTCGCCCAGCTGCGCCACCACCTTCGCCACCGCCTGTTCGATGCGCTCGTCGGTCAGCGTGTTCTCGTCATCGAGCAGCGACAGGCGCACGGCCAGGCTGCGTTCGCCGGCCTTCAGTTCCGCCGTCGGCTGCGCCGGTTTGAAGACGTCGAACAAACGCGCAGAGCGTACCAGGGCTTCGCCGCTGGATTCGATCGCCCGGATGAGGGAGTCATAGGTCACCTGCTCATTGACGATCAGCGCCAGATCGCGTTGCACCGCCTGCAGGCGGGGCACGCCCTGACCCTGCGGCAGCGTGCGCGCCAGCACGGCGTCCAGCGACAGCTCGAACAGGATGGGCGCGCTGGGCAACTCGTAGCCCTGGCGCCACTTCGGGTGCAGCTCGCCGACCACGCCGATGGCCTGCCCGTCCAGCAGCACGCGGGCGCTGCGGCCCGGATGCAGCGCGGGGTGGTCGGCCGCCTCGAAGCTCAGCACGCGCGGCGCGAACAACGCCTCGAGGTCGCCCTTCACGTCGAAGAAGTCGACCGCGCGATCCTTCTGCGCCCATTGCTGCTGGTCCGCGGGGCCCCAGGCCAGGCCGGACAGGCGCATCGGCTGCGCGATGCCGGCGATGGTGGTGTCGCTTTCCTGCACCGATGCGTCGCGCAGGAAGACGCGGCCGATCTCGAACACGCGCACGCGCGGCGACTTGCGCGCCAGGTTGTTGCGCAGCACCTGCACCAGCGAGCCCATCAGCGAGGTGCGCATCACCGCCAGCGGCGCGGCGATCGGATTGAGCAGCTGGATCGGGTTGGCGTTGCCGGCGAGCTCCTGCTCCCAGCGCGCCTCGACGAAGCTGAAGTTGATCGTCTCGAAGTAGCCGAGGCCGGCCATCGCATGGCGCAGGGCGTGCGTCGCGCGGCGCGATTCCGAACCCACCTTGCCGACCACCGGCGCCAGCGGCGGCGTCGACGGCAGCTTCGGGTAGCCCAGCACGCGGATGACTTCCTCGATCAGGTCTTCCTCGATCTGGATGTCGAAGCGGAAGGTCGGCGGCGTCACCGTGATCACGCCGGGGGCCGAGGTGAATTCCAGGCCCAGACGCTTGAACACGCCCTCGCAGTCGGCTTGCGTCACCGGCATGCCGATGACCTTGGCGGCGCGTTCGACGCGCAGCGCGACCGGCTTGCGCTCGGGCAGTTGCGTGGTCTGGTCGTCCATCGGTCCCGCCTCGCCGCCGCAGATCGACTGGATCAGCTGCGTGATGCGCTCGATGTGATCGACGGTGCCGGCCGGATCGACGCCGCGCTCGAAACGGTGGCCCGCGTCGGTCGAGAAGTTGAAGCGGCGCGAGCGTCCCATCACCGCCTTCGGCCACCAGAACGCGGCTTCGACGTAGATGTTCTTCGTGTCGTCGGACACGGCGGTGGCGTCGCCGCCCATGATGCCGGCCAGCGATTCGACCTGTTCGCGATCGGCGATCACGCCGACGTTCGCATCGACTTCGATCGTGTTGCCGTTCAGCAGCTTGAGCTGTTCACCCGGCTTGCCCCACCGGACGATCAGCTCGCCGTGGATCTTGTCGAGATCGAAGATGTGGGACGGGCGGCCCAGCTCGAACATGACGTAGTTCGAGATGTCCACCAGCGGCGACACCGAACGCTGGCCGCAGCGGGCCAGGCGGTCGACCATCCACTGCGGGGTCTTCGCGGTCGTGTCGACGTTGCGGATCACGCGGCCGGAGAAGCGGCCGCACAGGTCCGCGGCGTCGACGCGCACCGGCAGCCTTGCCTCGGTGGCGACGGCGGCCGGCTTGATCTCCGGCGCCAGCAGCGGTGCGCCGGTCAGCGCGGACACCTCACGCGCGACGCCGTGGACGCTCAGCGCATGCGCCAGGTTCGGCGTCAGCTTCAGCGTGAACAGCGTGTCGTCCAGGTTCAGGTGCTTGCGGATGTCCTCGCCGATGGGCGCGTCGGCGGCGAGTTCCAGCAGACCGCCGTGGTCTTCCGCCAGCTTCAGCTCGCGGGCCGAGCACAGCATGCCGAAGCTCTCGACGCCGCGCAGCTTGCCCTTGCCGATCTTGAACGGCTTGCCGTCCTCGCCCGGGGGCAGTTCGGCGCCGATGGTGGCCAGCGGCACGCGGATCCCGACGCGCGCGTTCGGCGCGCCGCAAACGATCTGCAGCAGCTCCGGACCACCGGCGTCGACCTTGCAGACGCGCAGGCGGTCGGCGTCCGGATGCTGCACGGCCTCGACGATCTCGGCCACGACAATGCCGTGGAACGGCGGCGCCACCGGGCGCAGCTCTTCCACTTCCAGGCCGGACATGGTCAGCAGCTCGGCCAGTTCTTGGGTGTTCAGCGCGGGGTTGCAGAAGGCCCGCAGCCAGGACTCAGGGAATTGCATGGGGTTCTCTCTTGCTCTCTAGGCGACCGGGGGCTCGAATTACTTGAACTGCGACAGGAAGCGCAGGTCGCCGTCGAAGAACAGACGCAGGTCGCTGACGCCGTAGCGCAGCATGGCCAGGCGGTCGATGCCGGAGCCGAAAGCGAAGCCGATGTAGCGCTCGGGATCGAGGCCCATGTTGCGGATCACCTGCGGATGCACCTGGCCGGAGCCGGACACTTCCAGCCAGCGGCCCTTCAGCGGTCCGGAGCCGAACATCATGTCGATCTCGGCGCTGGGCTCGGTGAACGGGAAATAGCTCGGACGGAAACGGATCTCCATGTCCGTCGTCTCGAAGAACTGCTGCATGAAGTTCACGTAGACGGACTTCAGGTCCTTGAAGCTGATGTTCTCTCCCACCCACAGGCCTTCGACCTGGTGGAACATCGGCGAATGCGTCGCGTCGCTGTCGACGCGGTAGGTGCGGCCCGGCGCGATCACGCGGATCTCGGGCATCGGCTGGCCGGCATCGATGGCGGCGCGATGCTTCTTCACGTGCTGCACCGCGTAGCGGATCTGCATCGGGCTGGTGTGCGTGCGCAAGACATGACCCCCTTCGATGTAGAAGGTGTCGTGCATCGAACGCGCCGGATGATCTTCCGGCGTGTTCAGCGCGGTGAAGTTGAACCAGTCGTTCTCGATCTCGGGGCCGTCGGCGACGTCGAAACCCATGGAGCCGAAGATCGCCTCGATGCGCTCCATCGCACGCGTGATCGGGTGCAGGCCGCCGGTGCCGCGCTGACGGCCGGGCAGCGTGACGTCCAGCGCCTCGGCCTTCAGCTGCAGTTCGAGTTCCGCGTCCGCCAGCGCCTGACGGCGCGCGGTCAGTGCCGCCTCGATGCCCTGCTTGAGCTGGTTGATCTGAGCGCCGCGGGTCTTCTTCTCCTCGACGGGCAGGCTGGCCATGCCCTTCATCAGCTCGGTGACCTGGCCGGTCTTGCCCAGGAAACGCGCCTTGGCATTCTCCAGGTCGGCGGGAGTCGTGGCGGCGGCGAATTCGCCGGTCGCCTGGTGCAGCAATTGATCGAGGTCGTTCATCGCGGGGCGTCGACGGGGCGTCGGCGGCGTTGGCGGAAGTCGGATGGCGCAGCGGTTGGATGGCGAACATCGCACCATCACGCTCCCTTGCGCCGGAATGAAAAAAGGCCGAACACCGGGGTGTCGGCCTTTGAAAAGGGCAGCCCCGGCAGGACCGGAGCGGCCAGTCCGCCCGCCGGCGAGCACCGGCGAGTGGACCATGGCTATCAAGCCAGAGCGGCCTTCACCTTGGCGAAGATGCTGGCGAAACCAGCAGGGTCGTTGACGGCGAGGTCGGCCAGGACCTTGCGGTCGATGTCGATCTCGGCCTTCTTCAGACCGGCCACGAACTTGCTGTAGCTCAGACCCAGGCCACGGCTTGCCGCGTTGATACGGGCAATCCACAGCTGGCGGAACACGCGCTTCTTGGCACGGCGGTCACGGTAGGCGTACTGGCCCGCCTTCATCACCGCCTGCTTGGCGATGCGGAAGACGTTCTTGCGACGACCACGGAAGCCCTTGGCCAGAGCCAGGACCTTCTTGTGACGAGCACGGGCGGTTACACCACGTTTGACGCGAGGCATGTTGTATCTCCTTGTCTACTGCTGGATTACAGACCAGCGAAGGGCAGCATCGAAGCGATGTGGCCCATGTTGGTCTCATGCACGGTCGTGGCGCCGCGGAGCTGGCGCTTGTTCTTCGTGGTCTTCTTGGTCAGGATGTGGCGCTTGAACGCCTGACCGCGCTTGACGGTGCCACCCGGACGAACGCGAAAACGCTTTTTCGCGCTGCTCTTGGTCTTCATCTTGGGCATGACTGCTCCTTCTATGGGCGTCCCTCCAGGCGACCGCGGGTGACCGCGGTACTTGACCGGCCTGCAGGAGACTAATAAACCCGCCGACGACCAGATCGACGGGCTGAAACTGAGACGGGGCCTCATCGGCCCCGCCGGCATTCTCTCAGATGCTCAGCGCTTCTTCGGCGCCAGCACCATGATCATCTGACGGCCTTCGAGCTTGGGCATGTGCTCGACCACCGCCACGTCGGACAACTCATCGCGGATGCGTTCCAGCATGCGCATGCCGATGTCCTGGTGGGTGATCTCGCGGCCGCGGTAGCGCAGCGTGACCTTGCCCTTGTCGCCGTCCTCCGCAATGAAGCGGCGCAGGTTGCGCATCTTGATCTGGTAGTCGCCTTCGTCCGTGCCCGGACGGAACTTGACTTCCTTGACCTCGATGACCTTCTGCTTGGACTTGGCTTCCGCGGCGCGCTTCTGCTCCTGGTACTTGAACTTGCCGTAGTCCATCAAGCGGCAGACCGGGGGGACTGCGGTGGCGGCAATTTCAACCAGGTCGACGTCCAGGTCACCGGCCATCCGGAGCGCTTCCTGGATCGAGACGATGCCGATCGGCTCGTTCTCGGGGCCATTGAGACGGACTTCAGAAGCGATGATTTCGCGATTCAGGCGGTGCTTGCGCTCCGGAATCGCACGACGGTCAGCAAAAGTAGCGATGGTGGTTACCTTTAGGCGGGCCTTGGCAAGGGTCCGTTAATGATCAGTACAACGCAAAAAGCGCCCGACTCAGGCCTTGTCCGCGATGGCGGTCGAGAGCTTCGAAACGAAGTCCTCCAGCGACATCACGCCCAGATCCTGGTTGCCTCGGGCGCGCACTGCGACGGCGCCGTTCGCCTTTTCCTTGTCGCCGACGACGAGGATGAACGGCACCTTTTGCAGCGAATGCTCGCGGATTTTATACGTGATTTTCTCGTTGCGCAAATCTGCCTGAACCCTAACCCCTTGTTTTTGCAGCGTTTTCACAATGCTGGAAACGTAGTCCGATTGGGCGTCGGTGATATTGGCGACAACCACCTGCGTCGGCGCCAGCCAGACCGGCAGCGCGCCGGCGTGCTGCTCGATCAGGATGCCGATGAAACGCTCCAGGCTGCCGACGATCGCGCGGTGCAGCATCACGGGCGTGTGGCGTTCGCCGTCCTCGCCGACGTACTCGGCGCCCAGGCGCGCAGGCATCGAGAAATCGACCTGCATCGTGCCGCACTGCCACTGGCGGCCGATCGCGTCCTTGAGCGTGTATTCGATCTTCGGACCATAGAAGGCGCCGTCGCCCGGGGCGATGATGAACTCGACGCCGGAGGCGCGCAGCGACTCCATCAGCGCGAACTCGGCCTTGTCCCACACCTCGTCGGAGCCGATGCGCGCGTCGGGGCGCGTCGCGACCTTGTAGATGATGTTGTCGAAGCCGAAGTCCTTGTAGACCTTCTGCAACAGGGCCGTGTAGGCGACGCACTCGGCCAGGATCTGGTCCTCCGTGCAGAAGATGTGGCCGTCGTCCTGCGTGAAGCCGCGCACGCGCATGATCCCGTGCAGACCGCCGGTCGGCTCGTTGCGATGGCACTGGCCGAATTCGCCGAAGCGCAGCGGCAGGTCACGGTAGCTCTTGATGCCGTGCTTGAAGATCAGGATGTGGCCGGGACAGTTCATCGGCTTGAGCGCGTAATCACGCTTCTCCGACTCCGTCGTGAACATGTTGTCGCGGTACTTGTCCCAGTGGCCCGTGGCCTCCCACAGCGTCTTGTCCAGCAGCTGCGGGCCCTTCACCTCCTGGTAGCCGTTGTCGCGGTACACGCGGCGCATGTACTGCTCGACCTCCTGCCAGACCGTCCAGCCCTTGGGATGCCAGAACACGACGCCCGGCGCGTGCTCGTCGATGTGGAACAGCTCCAGGTCCTTGCCGAGCTTGCGGTGGTCGCGCTTCTCCGCTTCCTCCAGCATGCGCAGGTAGTTCGCCAAGTCGTCCTTGGTCGCCCAGGCCGTGCCGTAGATGCGCTGCAGCTGTTCGTTGCGATGGTCGCCGCGCCAGTAGGCGCCGGCCACCTTCATCAGCTTGAAGAATTTCAGCTTGCCCGTGGACGGCACGTGGGGGCCGCGGCACAGGTCGGTGAAACCGCCCTCGGCGTACAGCGAGACGTCCTGGTCCGCCGGGATGCTGGCGATGATCTCGGCCTTGTAGGCCTCGCCGATGCCCTTGAAGTACTCGACGGCTTCATCGCGCGGCAGCACCGAGCGCGTCACCTTCTCGTCCTTCTTCGCGAGCTCGCCCATCTTGGCTTCGATCGCCGCCAGGTCTTCCGGCGTGAACGGGCGCTTGTACGAGAAGTCGTAATAGAAGCCGTTCTCGATGACCGGGCCGATCGTGACCTGCGCGTCAGGGAACAGTTCCTTGACGGCGTAGGCCAGCAGGTGCGCCGTCGAATGGCGGATGACGTCCAGCCCGTCCGGATCCTTGTCCGTGACGATGGCCAGCTGCGTGTCCTTGTCGATGAGGAAGCTGGTGTCGACGACCTTGGCGGCGTCGCCCGAGCCGACGCGGCCGGCGAGCGCCGCCTTCGCCAGGCCCGTGCCGATGGAGGCCGCGACTTCGGCGACGGTCACCGGTTGCGGGAACTCGCGCTTGGAACCGTCGGGCAGTTGGATGGAGATGTTGGACATGTGGGGGAACTCCAGAAAACAAAAAAGCGCGACCAGGTGCCGCGCTTTTTCTGGGGTGCTGACTTTTTCCGGACAGCTGATGAAAGACGTGACGAGCCGCGGTCGCTCAAACCTTCGCAGTGGAGGGGGTAGTCCGCGGTGTCATAACCATGTCGCCTTTCCCGGTCCTTGTTGGAAAAAGAAAATGAGGCGGCCAGTGTAGCTCAGAGCGCCTGGATGTCGAGGGTCGGACGGGCGCAGGCCTCGCGGAACTCGTCCCTCAGCCGCTCGCCCTCGCGGACGGCGCGCAGCCAGTCGCGGGCGCGGCCGGGAACGTCGTTCAGGTAGCGCTGGAAGTCGTTGCGATCGGGCAGCTTGCCGTTGGGCAGCGTCTTCACCCACTCGGGGTTGGGCGTGAGCAGCACGACGTTGTCGAGGAAGGCGCTGGTCCGGTGCCGGTGCTTGAGCGCCTTGTCGAGCCAGCCCGGCACGACGCTGGCCTGGAAGTGCGGATACAACGCGATGCCGTCCCCGACCATCGCGGCGTAGTTCAGGTGCAGGTGGTAGTCCGTGATGCCGCCGTCCCAGTAGGCGCCGGCCGGGGCGCCTTCGATGTCGTGCACCGCCTGCAGCCAGAACGGGATCGAACAGCTCGCCAGGATGCTCGGCTTCAGATTGCCCGCGTCGAGCGCCACCTGCCGGCTGCGGTAGTCGGCCAGCGGCATCGGGAGCGGTGAGCGCTTGTCCGAGAACACCACCCGCTCCAGCCAGACGCCCATTGCACGGCGCGACATCGCGTTGGCCGCGAACGCCCCCAGGTAGCCGAGCGGCGTGCGCAGCCGCCCTTCCCGCCCGAGCACATGCTTGCCGCGCGAGGTGAACACATGCAGCCGGAACTGCGGATGCGACAGCACCTCCGCCTCGCGGCCGCCGAAGATCTCGCCGAGCTTCTCGGAGAACGCGCGCGACACCGTCGCGGCGGTGGGCCGCTTGCCGGGCGCCGACTCGTAATCCTGGTGGGCGTAATCGTGGGCGAGCCGCTCGAACTCGGCATTCGCCTGCGCGGCGTCGCGGGTCAGGCAGGCGGTCGCCATGCGCCAGGCGCCGATGGAAGCGCCTAGCAGGTGCACCTCCTGGCCGCCCGACGGCAGGAACTCGCCGAAGAGATGCGCGTCGAGCGCGCTGAGCACCAGCCCCTTCGGTCCGCCCGCGGCGCCGGGCACGACGCGGACGTCGGCGGCGCGCAGGCCATGGTCGCGCAGCCGTTGGCGCGCACGGGGTCCGGCGAGGATCTGCAAGGCCTGCATCGGGCGGGTCGTCCTTTCAAAACGGAGGCGCCCGACGCGGCCGATCCCTCGATTCCGACGGAGGGATTCAGAGCTTCATTTCCAGGTTCAACTGGAACCACGGCTTCAGACCGCGGCCGGTAGCGTAGAACTGGTCACCGGGCAACTGGGTCTCTGCCCGGGCGTCGAGCGGGAACAGATTATTGGCCGAGAAGCGCACCGAGGTCTTGGGGCTGACCATCCACTGGGCGAAAACGTCCAGCCCGCGGTTGCGCGAGTACTCCACGCTCTGCCGATCGGTCTGACGGACCGTGTAGACCAGCGTGTAGTTGAGGTTGGCGCCGGTGGTGACCGGCACGCTGCTGAAGCGGTAGTCGAAGCCGAGGTTGGCAGTCCAGGGCTGCTGCTGGTCCAGCCGGTTGTCCGGCCCGTCCACGGCCTTCACGCGCGAGCGGTAGAAGCTCACCGAGCTGCGCAGGTTCAACGGCAGCTTGGGCTCGAACAGCGACGGGAACAGCTCGCCGGCGCGGCCCTTCAATTCCATCTCGATGCCGCTGGTGGTGGCGCTGGAGAAGTTCATCGGACGGATCACGTAGCGGGGGAACGGCACGAGCGCGGTGGGCGCGTCCAGCGTGACGACGTTGCGGATCAACTGGCTGATGTTGCGATGGAAGACGCCGAGACTGAAGAGGCTGCCGCCGGTGAGGTACTTCTCGTAGGACACGTCCACGCCCGTGGCCAGCTCCGGCTTCAGCGACGGATTGCCGACGCGGTCCGGATTGAACTCGTCGTTGGTGCCGTCCGGCTTCTGGAACTTGCTGTTGAGCGTGTAGCGACCCAGCATCTGCGTCAACTCCGGCGCCTTGTAGCTGCGGGTGATGCTGGCGCGGATCATGTCGCGGCCCTTCGGATCCAGCTTGTAGGTCAGGTGCCAGAGCGGCGACAGCACGCTGGAGCTGTTGCGCGCGTCGGTGCCGACGCCTCGGCTCGTCGTTACGATCTGCTCGTGACGCAGGCCGAAATAGGTCGACCACTGCGGGGTGATCTCCCACTCGTCCTGGATGAAGTAGGCCTGGCGGCGGATGCGCGCGCCGAAGTTCTCCCCGTTCAGGCCGGGGAGCTGCTCCTCGCCGCCGACCAGCGTGTTGCGGATCTCGTCGCGCTTGCGGAACTCGAAGTCCCACCCGACGGTCAAGGTGTGCTCCTCGCCGAGGATGTGGCTGTACTTGCCGGCCTGCGTCAGGCTGCGGTCGCGGCTGTCGAGCAGCGCCTCCACCGGATCGTCGACCGGACGCGTCCGGTTCTCGATGTGGTTCTTCGCGTCCTGCACACCGGCCTTGAGCTCCCACTTCTGCGTCTCGCTGAAGCGGTTGTTCCACGCCAGGTTGGCGCGCAGCATCTGCCAGGTGCCCTGGTTGTCGGCGTTGTCGTCCAGTCGCGTGCCGTCGCTGTAGACCGCGTCCTGGGTCAGCCGCACCGAATTGTTCCAGTAACCCTTCTGCGCGAAGCCGATCAGCGACACCGTCTCGTCGTCGCTGAGCTTCCAGGTCGCGCGTGGCGCCGAGTTGAAGCCGTGGCCCCAGTTGCGCATCTTCCCGTGCTGCATGGCGACGACAGGATCGCCGTCCACATCGGTGGCGCTACGCTCGGTCGTGGACTTCATCTCCTGCAGCCACTGGAACGCCGACAGCGGCACCGACACCGACACCGGCCCGAAACGTTCGCCGTAGGTGAAGGTGGCGGACGGCACCGGGTGGTTGATGTTGTAGCCCGCCCCGACGCGCAGGTCGCGCTGGGACATCTTCGGCGCTTCCTTGAGGATGATGTTGATCGCGCCGGCGACGGCCTGCGCGCTCTGGTCGGCGCTGGGGCCCTTGGTGAGCTCGATGCGCTCGACCTGCGCCGGGTCCAGCTGGTCCAGCTTGAAGCCAGGAGGCGCAGGGTCACCGTTGATCAAAATCAGCGTGTAGCCCGACCCCAGGCCGCGCATGCGGGGCGCGCCGTCGGACACGTTGACGCCGGGCAGGCGCTTGAGCACGTCGGCCACGCTCGTATCGCCATACTTGTCGAGCTCGTCGCGGCCGTAGATCTGCTTGGCGACCGGCGCGCGACGACGCAGCTCCGAATCCGTGTTGCGGCCACTGATCTCCACCCGATCCAGCCGCTTGCCCGACGTCGGCTCACCGCCCATCCCGGGAGGCGCTTCCTGCGCGAGAACGACCGTCGCAGGCGCGAACGCGGACAGACAGACGAGGGCACAAGCCCTGGCGATGGCGTGGGTCTTCAAAGGGCACTCCCGAGGATTCGTGTCGACATGCGCTTGTCATGTCGACTTTTGTCTTGAACTGTGAACGGCGCGCAGCGTAGCCGCACGCCGACCGTCCTGACACCTCAGGTGCGACCAGCCGCGAAAAATGTGGGATCAAATGCGATCCGACGCCGTGGAAGGGGAACTATTTCGTCGACCGCGCACGATCAGGTCGACCGCAGCCCCTTTTCTCCATGTCCCCCTTCGTTACCCTCCCGGGTAACGAATTCCTCCTAATACTTCCGAAAAGGGGCTGCGGTCGCCCCGATCCGAGGCATCGAGGCGCCCGCCAAGTCAGCGCTTGAGCTTGGCGAACGCCGCCGCCATCGCGTTGCCGCCAGCCGGCTGGGCGTCACGCGCGCCGGACGGGCGAGCACCGCCCTGACGCTCGTTGCGGCCCGCAGGACGGAAGCTGTTGTCCGGCTTGGAGCCGCCCCGCGGCGCCTGGGCGTCAAGCTTCATCGTCAGCGAGATGCGCTTGCGGGCCAGGTCGACCTCCAGCACCTTCACCTTGACGATGTCGCCGGTCTTGACGACCTCGCGGGCATCGTTGACGAACTTGTTGGCCAGCTGGCTGACGTGGATCAGGCCGTCCTGATGGACACCCAGGTCGACGAAGGCACCGAACTGCGCAACGTTGGACACCGTGCCTTCCAGCACCATGCCCTCCTTCAGATCCTTGAGGTCCTCGACGCCTTCGTTGAAGCGCGCGACCTTGAAGTCCGGCCGCGGATCGCGGCCCGGCTTCTCCAGTTCGCCAAGGATGTCCTTGACCGTGATCGCACCGAAACGCTCGTCCGCGAAAGCCTCCGGCTTCAGCGCGCGGATCACGTCGGACTTGCCCATGACGTCGGCGATCGGCCGCTGGACCTGCGCCAGGATGCGCTCGATGACCGGATAGGTTTCCGGGTGGACGCCGCTGACATCCAGCGGATTGTCGCCGTCGCGGATGCGCAGGAATCCTGCTGCCTGCTCGAAGGTCTTCGGGCCGAGGCCGGTGACGTCCAGCAATTGCTTGCGGTTGCGGAACGCGCCGTTGGCATCGCGCCAGCGGACGATGGAATTCGCGACGGTCGTCGACAGGCCCGACACGCGCGACAGCAGCGGCGCGGACGCGGTATTCAGGTCGACGCCGACTGAGTTCACGCAGTCCTCGACGACGGTATCCAGCGTGCGGGCGAGCTCGCTCTGGTTGACGTCGTGCTGGTACTGGCCGACACCGATGGACTTGGGATCGATCTTCACCAGCTCCGCCAGCGGATCCTGGAGACGACGGGCGATGGACACGGCGCCGCGCAGCGACACGTCCAGGTCGGGCAGTTCCTTCGAGGCGAATTCAGATGCCGAATACACCGAGGCGCCGGCTTCGCTGACGACGACCTTGTCGATGACGGTCTCCGGCGCCATCGCCTGGATGCGCTTGATGAGGTCGGCGGCGAGCTTGTCGGTCTCGCGCGAGGCCGTCCCGTTGCCGATCGCGATCAGGTTGACGCCGTGCGTCGCGCACAGGCGGCCCAGCGTATGGATGGAACCTTCCCAGTCGCGCTTGGGCTCATGCGGATAGACGGTCGAGGTGTCCAGCACGCGGCCGGTATCGCTGACGACGGCGACCTTCACGCCGGTGCGGATGCCCGGGTCCAGGCCCATGACGACGCGCTTGCCGGCCGGCGCGGCCAGCAGCAGGTCGCGCAGGTTCTCGGCGAAGACCTTGGTGGCGATCTTCTCGGCCTCTTCGCGCAGGCGCCCGAAAAGGTCGCGCTCCAGGCTGAGCGAGAGCTTGACCTTCCAGGTCCAGGCGACGGTTTTGCGGATCAGCTCGTCGCCGGCGCGCTTGCCGTGGCTCCAGCCGAGGTGGCGCGCGATGCGGCCTTCGGCGAGCGAGGGCTGGCCGAGGACCACTTCCTCGTCGAGCGCCAGCTTGGCGTCGAGGAACTCCTGGGTGCGACCGCGGAAGACGGCCAGCGCGCGGTGCGAGGGCACGGTGCGGATCGGCTCGGCGTAGTCGAAGTAGTCGCGGAACTTGGCGATGTCGGGATGGTTCTCGTCCTTGCCGTCCATCAGCTTGGACTTGAACAGGCCCTCTTCCCACAGCCATTCGCGCAGCTTGCCGATCAGCAGGGCGTCTTCGGCCCAGCGCTCGGACAGCAGGTCGCGCACGCCGTCCAGCACCGCGAACGCATCGGCGAAGCCGGCATCCGGGTTGAGGAAGGCGCCGGCTTCGCTCATCGGATCGAGCGTCGGATCGGCGAACAGCCTGTTGGCGAGCGGCTCCAGGCCGGCCTCGCGCGCGATGAGGCCCTTGGTGCGGCGCTTCTGCTTGTACGGGAGGTAGAGGTCTTCCAGCTCCTGCTTGGTCGGCGCGGCGGCGATGGCGGCGGCGAGTTCGGGCGTGAGCTTGCCCTGCTCCTCGATGCTCTTGAGCACGGCCTCGCGGCGGTCCTCGAGCTCGCGCAGATAGCTCAGGCGGGCCTCGAGTTCGCGCAACTGGATGTCATCGAGGCCGTCGGTGGCCTCCTTGCGGTAGCGGGCGATGAACGGGACGGTGGCCCCGCCGTCGAGCAGTTCCACGGCCGCGTTGACCTGAGCCGGGCGAACCTTCAGTTCGGCGGCAATCTGAAGCAGGATCTTGTCCAAAACAGCGACGGGCCCAGGGCCCAGAGAGCAACGAAAGCGGGCAAGTTTAGGTCACGCGGGGAAGGCTCTCTGCAACAGCGTGTCGACGTCGACGCTGCGCGTGTCGAACGCGCCGGCGACCGCGCCCCAACGCGGGTCGAACCGGCTCGCGATGAACGCGTCGGCGACGAACGCGGGCGAGTGCCGGCGCAGCAGCGCCGCCTGCGCGAGCAGCACCAGCCGGGACGCAAAACGACGGCCGAGCGCTTCCAGCTGGTCCGGCGGCGTGGCTAGCCATCCGCGCAAGGCATCGAGCTCGCCGCGAAGCACCCGCTCGTCGCCGACGTCCGCCTCGACCTCGTCGAGCAGCGCCAGGAAGGCTTGCGGATCCCGCGCGACGGCGCGCATGACGTCCAGGCACATCACGTTGCCCGATCCTTCCCAGATCGAGTTGACGGGCGCCTCGCGATACAGCCGGCCCATGATGCCGTCGTCGATGTAGCCGTTGCCCCCCAGGACTTCCATGGCCTCGCCAGTGAGTTCCACCGCGCGCTTGCAGACCCAGAACTTCGCCGCGGGCGTGACCAGCCGCATCCAGGTGCGCTCGCGTGGATCGTCCTGGTGCTCGAAGGCGTGCGCCAGGCGCAGGCTCAGCTGCATCGCGGCCTCGCTCTCAAGCGCGAGGTCGGCGAGCACCGCGCGCATCAGCGGCTGTTCCACGAGCCGCTTGCCGAAGGCCCGGCGATGCCGCGTGTAGTGCAACGCCTGGACCAGCGCCTGCCGCAGCATCGCGGCGCTGCCGACGACGCAGTTCAGCCGCGTGTAGGTGGCCATCTCGATGATGGTCGGGATGCCGCGGCCCTCCTCGCCCATCAGCACGCCGTAGGCGTCCTGGAATTCGACTTCGGAGCTGCTGTTGCTGCGGTTGCCGACCTTGTCCTTGAGGCGCTGCACGTTGACGGCGTTCTTCGTCCCGTCGGGCCGCCAGCGCGGCACGAAGAAACAACCCGGTGCGCCGTCCGGCGTCTTGGCGACGACCAGGTGCGCGTCGCACATCGGCGCGGAGAAGAACCACTTGTGTCCCGTGATCCGGTACTCGCCGCCGCGACCGCCGCCGCTGCCACTGCCGGCGTGCGCGACCGGCTCGGCGCGGGTCGTGTTGGCGCGCACGTCGGAACCGCCCTGCTTCTCCGTCATCCCCATGCCGAGCCAGATCGAGCGCTTCTGCGCGAGGGGCAGGTCGCGCCCGTCGTACGCCGTGCTGAAGAGCTGATCGCGCAGCGCATCCCACAACTGCGGCTCGCGGCGCAGCACCGGGATGCTGGCCTGCGTCATCGTCGCGGGGCACAAGGTGCCGGCCTCGACCTGCCCGTGCAGGTAGAAGCCCGCCGCCCACACGGCCCAACGTCCGGGGCGCTCGTCGCGGAACGGCATCGCGACCAGATCCGCCCGGCGGTACATCGCCAGCAGCTCGTGCCAACCCGCGTCGAACTCGACGCGATCAATGCGTCGGCCGCGCTTGTCGAAGCTGTCCAGCGTCGGCGTGACGCGGTTGATGCGCTCGGCGAGGGCGAAGGTCTCGGCCCGGCCGAGCGCCTCGGCATACGCGGCAAGACCCGGCGCGAAGGTTTCGGCGCCAGCGCGCGCGAGCGCCTCCTTCAGCGCCGGGTCGGTCTCCAGCAGCGAATAGCCGCTGAGCTCATCGACCTGATTGGCCACCTCGTGGGTGCGCCACCGGGGGGCCGGGGCGGCGCCGACCTGCCGGTCGACATCAGCGGCGGTGTGCGTGGGGTTGGTCTCCATGGGCGTCATGGTGTGCGTCTCCTGATACGTCACCGGTTTCGAGCATGTCCTCTGGATCGGGGTCGCGGCAATCGGGATCCTCGCCTATCGCGCGCCCGCCAGCCAGGGCCGTGCCCGGAAATCTGGTTGCAAGGGTTACACCGGCTGTAAGGCCTGACAGGCCGAACCGGCCCGCGCAGCCCCTACATTCGCCCAGTCGTCTGGACCACCCACAACCGACCTCGGGACCTCCGAGGCACCCGGCGACACCTCGGGACGCGGCGCCAGCCGCACCTCCAACAACATCTGACACGGCCCCACCACCGGGTCGCGAGCAGAGGGGGCCGTCCCGTTCTTACCTGAGCGCGTACGGCCATTTCATCGGGAGATCTGATCGATCCATCACGAATGAAAGAGGCTTATGTCCAACGTTTCCACACAGGCATTCATCCAGCGCGCGATTCGCGCCACCCTCGTCGCCGCCGCGGCCACCGCCGCCTGCCAGGCGATCGCCGCGGACCGCGTCCTGCTGGACGACACGTCCCCGGTGAACACCCAGATGCGCGCTTCCAGCGCCGCGCCGCAGTCCGCCGCGACGTCGCTCGGCCTCGCGGCCAACGACCTGCAGGCCGTGCGCAGCCAGACCTATGCCGGCGGCAAGGTCGTCACGCGCCACCAGCAGTACTACCAGGGCGTCCCCGTGTGGGGTGAAGGCGTGGTCGAGCAGCTCGACACCAACGCCGGCACCTCGCGCTTCTCCGGCAGCATGCTGGCCAACATCCAGCAGGACCTCGCCACCACGCAGGCCAGCCTGACCTCGCAAGGCGCGCTGGCGCAGGCCAAGGGGGCCATCAACGCCGCGATCACCGAGAACGAGCAGGTCAAGCTCTACGTCCGGCTGAACCAGAACAACAAGGCGCAGCTGTTCTACCTGGTGTCCTTCGTGCGCCATGACGCCAAGCAGCCGAGCCGCCCGCACTTCATGATCGACGCCACCACCGGCGCGGTGCTGGAGCGCTGGGACGGCCTGGCCCACAAGGACGCGACCGGCCCCGGCGGCAACGCCAAGACCGGCCGCTACGAGTACGGCACCGACTACCCGGCGCTGAAGGTGACGGACACCTGCCAGATGAATTCCGGCAACGTCGTGACCGTCAACCTCAACGGCAGCACCGGCGCCAGCAACACGCCGTTCCAGTTCACCTGCTCGCGCAACGAGTACAAGCAGATCAACGGCGCCTACTCGCCGCTGAACGACGCGCACTACTTCGGCGAGATCATCTTCAAGATGTACGGCGACTGGTTCAACATCCGCCCGCTGACCGGGACGCTCTACATGCGCGTGCATTACGGCAGCAACTACGAGAACGCGTTCTGGGACGGCACGGCGATGAGCTTCGGCGACGGCCGCACCACCTTCTACCCGCTGGTGTCGCTGGACGTGTCGGCGCACGAGGTGAGCCACGGCTTCACCGAGCAGAACTCCGGCCTGACCTACTCCGGCCAGTCGGGCGGCATGAACGAAGCCTTCTCCGACATGGCTGGCGAAGCCGCCGAGTACTACCGCAACAACGGCAGCAACGACTGGCTGGTGGGCGCGCAGATCTTCAAGGGCTCGGGCGCCCTGCGCTACTTCGACGATCCGACCAAGGACGGCAGCTCCATCGGCAACGCGGCCGACTACCGCAGCGGCATGGACGTGCACTACTCGAGCGGCGTCTACAACAAGGCCTTCTACCTGCTGGCGACCAAGCCGGGATGGAACACGCGCAAGGCCTTCGAGGTGATGGTCGACGCCAACCGCCTGTACTGGACCGCCAACAGCACCTTCAACCAGGGCGCCTGCGGCGTGGAGACTGCCGCCACCAACCGCGGCTACGCCAAGGCCGACGTGACGGCCGCCTTCGCCAGCGTGGGCGTGAGCTGCTCGGGAACCACGCCGCCCCCGACCGCGACCCCGCTGACCTCCGGCGTGCCGGTGACCGGCATCTCGCTGGCCACCGGCGCGACGAAGCTCTACAGCATCACCGTCCCGTCGGGCCGCTCCACGCTGACGATCAAGCTGTCCGGCGGCACGGGCGACGGCGACGTCTACGTCAAGCGCGGCTCCGCGCCGACGACCTCGAGCTACGACAAGCGCTCGATCGGCTCGACCAACGCCGAGACGATCACCTTCTCGGCGCCGACGGCCGGCGTGTACTACGTGCTGGTCAGCGCGTACTCGAAGGTCACCAGCGCGACGCTGGTCGGGACCTACTGATCATCGGCTGACCCCCGTCTGATCGATCCGGCGCGCCGCCCCGCGCGGCGCGCCGGCTTCGCCATTCCTGGAACGATTCCGGAGAGAACACCCATGCGTTCATTCCTCACCATCACCGCGGTGTGCGTCGGCCTGGCCGCGCTCACCCCCGCCTACGCGGGCGACAAGGTCTGGATCAGCCTCGGCGACGCCGCGCTGGCCCAGTTGCAGAAACACCGTCCGGCCGCGCGCGCCGTGGCCAGCGTCAAGGCCGACGCCGCGCAGGACACGTCGGCGCAGTCCTTCGCCGCCAGGCCAGAGGGCATCCATCTGGTCGAGGTCGACGAGGACGTGCTCGCCTCGCTGAGCCACTCGATCCACGAAGAGCTGCGCCGCTGCGGCGGCTACATGTACCACCCGAGCCGCGAAGCCGGCCTGGCCTCGCTGCAGCGCCACAGCACGCCGATCGCCTCGCAGCAGCTGGCCGCCGCGCTGGTCGCGACGCGACCCAGCTACACGATCGACCAGCAGGCCGTCGTGACGCCCATCCTGTCGCAGATGCAGGCCAGCAACATCGGCCAGACCATCGTGGACCTGTCGGCCAACATCAACCGCTATTACACGAGCACGAGCGGCGTCGCCGCGTCCAACTGGCTCAAGCAGAAGTGGACGACGCTGGGCGCCGGACGCAGCGACATCACCGTCGAGCAGTTCACCCATTCGGGCTGGGCGCAGAAGTCGGTGATCGCGACGATCCAGGGCAGCGACAACGGCAGCGAAGTGGTCGTGATGGGCGCGCACCTGGACTCGATCAACCAGTCGGGCGGCTCGGGCGAGACCATGCGCGCGCCGGGCGCCGACGACGACGCCTCCGGCGTGGCCAGCCTGACCGAGGTCCTGCGCGCGCTGGTGCAGGCGAACTACAAGCCGCGGCGGACCATCAAGCTGATGGCCTATGCGGCCGAGGAAGTCGGCCTGCGCGGCTCGCAGGAGATCGCCAACAGCTTCGCCGCGGCCAACACCAATGTGGTGGGCGTGCTGCAGCTGGACATGACCAACTACAAGGGCGCGGCCAACGACATCTACATCTTCACCGACTACACCGACAGCGCGCAGAACACCTTCCTGACGAACGTGATCGCGACCTACCTGCCGACGCTGCGCGTGGGGACGGACCGTTGCGGCTACGCCTGCTCGGACCATGCGTCGTGGAACGCCAAGGGCTTCTTCGCGAGCATGCCTTTCGAGTCGAGCTTCAGCGCGGACAACCCGTACATCCACACGGCCAACGACACCTACGCCAACATGGGCAGCCAGGCCGACCACGCGCTGAAGTTCGCGCGCATGGCCGCGGCGTATGCGGTGGAACTCGGCAGCGACGGACCCGGCACGCCGCCGCCCACGGACAAGACGGAGAACTTCAGCGGCAGCCTGGCGCGCGGCGCGAGCAAGAGCTTCGGCCCGTTCAAGGTCGCCAACGGCGGCAGCCTCGCCGCGAGCACGACCGGCACCGGTGACATCGACCTCTACGTCCGCAAGAGCGCGGTGCCGACGACGTCGACCTACACCTGCCGCTCCAACGGCTCGTCGGCTGCCGAGACCTGCACCGTGGCCATGACGGCCAACGGCGACGTGTACGTGCTGGTGTACGGGTACTCGGCGGGGAACTACCAGCTGAAGGTCACTTACCGGCCGCAGTAAAGCAGTCCCGCAGCCACTTCCCGCCGGCGTCGTTCTGCGATCGCGGGTGCCACGCCATCGCGAGCCGGAACGGCGCCAGCTCGAAGGGGAGTTCGAGCAGCTCGACGAAGGACTCGTAGCGCTGCAGCAGCTGTCGCGGCAGCGTCGTGACAAGGTCCGTCTGCGACAGCACCAGCGCGACCTGGTTGTAGCTGGGCACCGCCGCGGTGACGCGGCGGTGTCGGCCGAGCTTGGCCAGCACGTCGTCGACGGGCGATGAGAACTCGCCCCTCGCGGACACGATGACGTGGCCGAGATCGCAGTATTCATCGAGCTTCGGCGGCCTGCTCCCGCGCGGATGACCGCGGCGCTGCGCCAGCGCGAAGTCGGCGCTCAGCAGGAACCTCGCCTTCAACGATTCCGGCACCTTGTCGATGTCGCCGAGGAACAGATCGACCTCGCCGCGCGCCATGCGCTCGACCAGCCCGGTGTCGTAGGCCGGCACGACGGCCATCTTCAGCCCGGGATTGCCGTGGCGCATCACCTCGGCCATCACGTCCAGCGCCAGGATGGTGAACACGCTGTCGTTGGCCGCCACGGTGAAGGTCCGCGCCGACGTCGCCGGATCGAAGTCGTGGGGCTGCGCGACCGCCTCGCGCAACTGCGAGAGCGCCTGCGCCAGCGCGGGCCGCAAGGCCAGCGCGCGCTCCGTCGCCACCATGCCGCGACCGGTCTCCGACGGCACCAGCAGCGGGTCCTGGAACAGCTCGCGCAGCTTGGCCAGATGCCCCGACAAGGTCGGCTGGCTGATGTGCATGCGCTGCGCGGCCCGCGTCACGTTGAGCTCGTCGAGCAAGGTGTCCAGCGAGATCAGCAGGTGCAGATCCGAACGTCTCATATCCACGATTCCGATACCTCCCATCGACTTTGACGACTCACACCCGTTGTCGCTCCGGTCCTACGCTTCGCTTCCTCAGAAGCCAGCCCCGCCACGGAGCGTCCATGCCGTCACCCATCGATTTCTACTACCACCCGACGCCGAATCCGTCGAAGGTCGCATTATTCCTGGAGGAAAGCGGTCTTGACTACCGGCTTCTCCCCGTCGACATCGCCAGGGGCGAGCAGCACGGCGACGCCTTCCGCGCCGTCAATCCGAACGGCAAGGTGCCTGCCCTCGTGGATCAAGGCATCGCGATCTTTGATAGCTCGGCGATCCTGCTGCACCTCGCCCGCAAGACCGGGCGTTTCAACGGTGATCCGTCCGAGGCCGGCCAGGCGGAGCTGCTGTCCTGGCTGATGTTCATCGCCTCGGGCATCGGCCCGTTCACCGGCCAAGCCATCCACTTCACCCACTACGCGCCCGCCGGCGAGGCCTACGGCGCGCATCGCTACCGCTTCGAGGCGGACCGCCACTGGGCGATCGTGGAAGCTCGTCTGACCGCGCGCCGCTACCTGACCGGCGACGCGTACTCGATCGTGGACATGGCCCTGTGGGGCTGGTGCCGCGGGCTGCAGTACCTGCTCGGCCAGGACGCCTGGTCGCGGTATCCGAACGTCGCGCGGCTCTTCCACGAGATCAACGAGCGTCCCGCCGCGCAACGCGTCGCCGCGCTGCCGGCGTGCTTCGACTTCAAACAGGACACCGACGCGCAGACGCGCGCCAGCCTGTTCACGCACGGACTGCCGACCGCCGCGACCGCCTGACCGCCTGACCGCTCCGCCATCACCTTCCATTCCGACCTCGACGTCCACAAGACCATGATGAATCGTTCATTCCTCACCCTGACCATCGCCGCCGCCTTCGCCACCGTGGCGCCCGCCGTCCACGCAGAGGGCGCGAGCGCGCCCGCACCCAAGCTCAGCCACATCCAGGCGGGCTACCAGCATTTCAGGATCGGCGCATTCGAAGTCATCGCGCTGTCCGACGGCACGCTGCCCATCCCGGCGCAGCAGGTGCTCAAGGGCATCAGCGCCGACGAGGTCGCCAAGCACCTGGCCAAGACCTATCAAGGCACCGAGGTCGAGGCCTCGATCAACGCCTACCTGATCAAGGCCGGCGACCGCCTGGTGATGGTCGACGCCGGCACCGGCGAGCTCTACGGCCCGACGCTCAACAAGATCAGCGCGAGCCTGAAGGGCGCCGGCTACGCGCCCGAGCAGATCACCGACATCCTCATCACCCACATCCACACGGACCACACCGGCGGCCTGATGGAGGGGTCGCGCCTCGCCTTCCCCAACGCGACGCTGCACCTCGAACGCAAGGAACTCGACTACTGGCTGGGTGCCGGCCAGCGCGAGCGCGCGCCGGAAGCCTTGAAGGTCTACTTCGACCAGGCCTTGGCGAAGGTCCAGCCCTACGTCGACGCGGGCCGCGTGAAGACCTTCAGCGGCGAGACCGCGCTCTTCCCGGGCATCCGCTCACTGCCGGCGCCGGGGCACACGCCGGGCCACAGCTTCTACGTGCTGGAGAGCCATGGCGAGAAGCTGGTGTTCTGGGGCGACCTGCTCCACGTGGCCGACGTGCAGCTGCCCCGGCCCGACGTGACCGTCGCCTTCGACGTCGATCCGAAGGCGGCCGCCGCCACGCGCAAGCAGGCTTTCGCCGATGCGCTGAAGGGCCGCTACTGGGTCGCGGGCGACCACGTCGCCTTCCCCGGCGTCGGGCACCTGCAAGCCGATGGCAGGGGATACCGCTGGATTGCCATGCCCTACGTCAACGACTACCACCCGCAGAAGTAGCCTTTGAGGGGCGGCTGACTCAGCAGTGCTACGAATGACACATCCGTGCTACATTAGCAGGATAGATTCGCACAAGACCTTTCTTCTGAGGTCTTCTCTGCAGCCGCCGCCGGCCTTCTCCGGGCCCCTCGCGCGAGCGGACTGCTTCAGCAACACCCCCCCGCTGCAAGTTCTTGAGTGTTTCTGTCCCGGCCCGCATCAGCGCGCCGGGTTCTCCTGTTCATTCATTCCAAAAGGAAACACCATGACGACTCAGACCGGCACCGTGAAGTGGTTCAGCGACGACAAGGGCTTCGGCTTCATCACCCCGACCGACGGCTCCAAGGACCTCTTCGCCCACCACAGCGAAATCAAGAACAACGGCGGCTTCCGCACCCTGGCCGAAGGCGCCAAGGTCGAGTTCGAAACCAAGGAAGGCCCGAAGGGCCTGCAGGCTTCGAACATCCGCACGATCTGATCGACGTCGCGCCGCCTCGGCGGCG
The DNA here is from genome assembly GCF_048957715.1 of Mitsuaria sp. CC2. Lineage (NCBI taxonomy): Bacteria > Pseudomonadati > Pseudomonadota > Betaproteobacteria > Burkholderiales > Sphaerotilaceae > Roseateles > Mitsuaria sp. CC2. The sequence goes on from NZ_JARVXN010000022.1 coordinate 58,281, forward strand.
CGCGGTCCTCGATGCCCGTCATCGATGACGACAGCACGGCGCCCTCGACGCAAGTCAGGGCGCCGTCTGCTTTTCCGGCGAGCCCATCGACAGGGTGATGCGGAACTCGGTGCCGGTCTCGACGTCGACGTCGACGTCGACGAGCAGGATCGCGCCCCCCCTGCGCCTGTTGCGCGGCATGCATTCCGGTGTTGTGGAGGCTCTCTCTCGCGCCGCCAACGATCGTGGGCAATCTGGTCCGGGACCGAAGGGTAGTGCGACCCGCCGGTGATGCGACCCGGAGTTACTCGTGTCCGCTGATCGCGTGCGGCAGGTAGGGGGCTTCCAGCGCGACGATCTCGTCGTCGGCCAACGCGAGCTCGAGCGCGCCGACGGCGTCGTCCAGCTGCTCGATCTTCGACGCGCCGATGATGGGCGCCGTGACCTCCGGCTTCGCGAGTACCCACGCCAGGGCGATCTGCGCCATCTTCGCGCCGCGTTTCGCCGCGAGGTCCTGAACCGCCTGGATGACCGGGCGGTCCTGATCGCCCGACTTGTCGTAAAGCCGCTTGCCGACGTCGTCGGTCCGCAGCCGTGGCGTGGCTTCGTCCGCCGGGCGGGTCAGACGGCCCCGTGCCATCGGGCTCCACGGGATCAACCCCACGCCCTGGTCCGCGCACAGCGGAATCATCTCGCGCTCTTCCTCGCGGTACAGCAGGTTGAGGTGGTTCTGCATGCTCACGAAAGGCGTCCAGCCGTTGCGGCGCGCGACCTCCTGCGCCTTCGCGAACTGCCACGCGTACATCGACGAAGCGCCGAGGTAACGCGCCCGGCCCGAGCGCACCACGTCGTTCAGCGCGCCCATGGTCTCCTCGATCGGCGTGCCGGGGTCCCAGCGGTGGATCTGCAGCAGGTCGACGTAGTCGGTGCCCAGCCGCGCCAGGCTCGCGTCGATCTCGGCGAGCACCTGCTTGCGCGAGAGGCCGCGGCGATGCCTGACGCCCTCCGGTGTCTCGTACGGGAAGTACATCTTGGTCGCGAGCACGACGTCCTCGCGCCGCGTCATCTCCTTGAGCAGCACGCCCACCATCTGCTCGGAGGTGCCGCCGGAATAGCTGTTGGCGGTGTCGAAGAAGGTGATGCCGTGCTCGACCGCGCGGCGGAAGATCGCACGGGAGGCGTCGAGGTCCAGCGTCCAGCTGTGATTGCCGACATCCGCCGCCCCGAAGGTCATGCATCCCAGGCACAGCCGCGAGACCTCCAGTCCCGTGTTGCCCAGCTTGGTGGTCTTCATGCGCGCAGCTCCTGGTTGAACAATGCCGGCGCAGGATAGTCGACCATCGCGGATGGGAGACACTCGTCGACTGGATGACCCTCCCCGGGTTCGGCAAATGCTTCGGAGCATTCATGAGCGCAGCGCACTTCTATCCCATCGGCATTCCCGGCGTCCCCTGGGGTGACGCGGAACGCACCGCCTGGCGCGAGCGCCAGGTCGTGTCCCGGCGCTATCAGGACGACGTCGTCACGCGCGTCGAGGCCCTGGCCGACCGCTTCGAGGTCGTCCGCTACGGACAGCTGACCTACGGCGACGATGTCTACCCGCTGCTCGCGTTGAAGAGCCGCTCGTGGGATCCGGCGCGGCCGGTGGCACTGGTCACCGGCGGCGTCCACGGCTACGAGACGAGCGGCGTGCTGGGCGCGCTCCGGTTCGCCGAGGAACACGCCGAAGCCTTCAGCGATCGCGTGAACGTGATCGTCGTGCCTTGCGTGAGCCCGTGGGCCTACGAGCGCGTGTGCCGCTGGAACTACCACGCGGTCGATCCCAACCGGAACTTCGGCGCGAGCCGCGAGGCCGCGGAGTCCTCGGCGCTGATCGAGCTGCTCGCGCCGTACGCGGGACGGTTCCTGCTGCACATCGACCTGCACGAGACGACGGACACCGACGTCACCGAATTCCGGCTGGCGAAGGCCTCGCGCGACGGCCAGCCGCTGGCGCCCGAATCGGTGCCCGACGGCTTCTACCTCGTCGGCGACAGCGAGACGACGCGGCTGGACTTCCAGGAAGCGATCATCCGCGCGGTCGAGCAGGTCACCCACATCGCGCCGCCCGATGCCGACGGCCGCATCATCGGCGCGCCGTTGAGCGCGCGCGGCGTCATCGAGTTCCCCGTCCGCAACTCCGGCCTGTGCGCGTGCGTGACGCGGGCGCCGTTCACGACGACCACCGAGGTGTATCCCGACAGTCCGCGGACGAATCCCGAGGAATGCGTGGAGGCACAGGTGACCGCGGTGCGCGCGGCGCTGGACTTCGCCCTCGCGCACCGGTCCTGAACGCCGGCCCTGCTGCCAGGACTGGGCAGCCGCGCGTGGAGACTGCCCGGGTCGACCACCCGACCCGAGGCCACCCATGCACATGCCCTCCCCTGCAGGCGCCGATGACTTCGACTTCGAATTCGGCGCCTTCGCCATCCATCACCGCCGGCTGAATCGCCGCCTCAGCGGCTGCGAGGACTGGACCGAGTTTGAAGGCCGTTGCACCACGCGGCCCATCCTCGGCGGGCTCGGCAACATCGAGGACAACGAGCTCGATCTGCCGGAAGGCCGCTACCGCGCGGTGGCGCTGCGCTCCTTCGATCCGAAGAGCGGCCTGTGGGCGATCTGGTGGCTGGACGGCCGCGCGCCCCACGCGCTCGATGTGCCGGTGAAGGGCCGCTTCGACGGTCCGATGGGACTGTTCTTCGCCGACCACGTGCTCGACGGGCGAGACATCAAGGTGCGATTCACGTGGGACAAGCGCAACGCGCAGGAACCCCGCTGGGAGCAGGCGTTCTCGGCCGACGGCGGGACGACTTGGGAGACGAACTGGGTGATGCGATTCACCAGGCTTGCGAGCGATCTCTAAGTGGAGCGTTGCAGGAAGTGCTTGACGGTGGTCGCGTACGGCTCGTATCGCGTTTCCGCGATCTCGCCGGCTAGATACGCCAGCCTGTCGGCAGGTGACCACGAAGCCAGTTCATCGAGATCGCCCACCACCTTCTTTTTATAGACCGACAAGGCCTTGGCGCGGGCTCCCTTCAATGTGGGATTGTCCAACCCGAACACACGGATGGTTTCGCTGGCTCGATACGCGTCAGCCTGCTCCAGCCCTTCACGCACACGGACTTCCCCGGACGAATGGAAATGCAGGTAGTCGTCAGGCTCGTCCTGGTCTGGCTTGAGGAGTGCCGCCGGATTGTAGGAGGCGCCATTGCGATCCTTGTAGTGCCCGCAGTGATCATTCGAACCGCATGCGAGAAACAGGTTGTCCCAGGCGAAGGTCAGTTGAGGAAAGTGGAGGGGATTCTTGCGACGGAAATGCTCGATATGCCCTTCGTGGAGCACCCTGCCCTCGCAGTAGGCACATCGCAGACCGTACTCGTTGGCGTCCTGCGTCGTGACTCCCGGCTCTCCCTGCATCAACACGAGTGCGGCTCGCAACTCACGCTTGCATTCGCGTCCCAGGTCTTCCCACTTGTGCGTGGGATAGCTATAGCCCGTCAGGCACGTGGGAGGCGTCACCCCTGCACGATCAAGCTTGTGCATCAGCCCTACGTCTCCTGCGATTGACGGAGCTTGAAGCCCTGGAATCGGATGAGCCTGTCGGCATCGATCAAAACAGGGTGCCCCGTGCCATAGATGGCCAAGAGCCGATTGCGCAGTGCTCGGCCGTCTGCAGTGTCGTGCTGTCCGCGCTCAATCGCTGCGGTGTAGTCGGCAATCAGTTGAGCCTCCTGCACGGGCGGGATGGGGTTCACGCCCATCACGTCATTAAGCGCGACCGCGCTTTCCAATCCAAGAATCTCCTGATCGGGAGCTGGAGCCTGCCAGTGGCCTTCAGTGTCCTTGAAGACGACCCGAATGTTCTCCCGCTTCACCGTGGAGAGCACCTGCGGACTATGGCTGCTGACGATGAACTGCAGCTTGGGGAAGGCATTCCTCAGGCTCTGCATCACTTGTTGCTGCCAGGCAGGGTGCAGATGCAGGTCGACCTCGTCGATCAGGACGACGCCGGCGCTCTCGCGCGGCGCCCGCTCCCTCAAGAACCCATTGAGACGCACGCAACGCAGGGCCAGATCGGCCGCCAGGGAGATCATGGCGCGCACACCGTCGCTGAGCAGACTGATGGGCAGGGCACCGTGTTCCGGGTGAACCATGGCGAGTTCTTCGAACACGAGGCTGTAATGGAAATGACTCCAACCCTCGCCTGTCATCACGACATCGACCGCATCAGCAATGCCCTGCAGACGGGGTTGCAGGTCCGACCCCTCATAGCCAGGCTGGTCGCGCTGCTGAACGACGGCCAACGAAGCCTTTCGCATCCACTCCTGGAGTTGCACGAAGCTGGACAGCGACGATAGGCAGTCCTCGTAACCCACCGTCCGACTTTCAGTGAGCGTCGCTTTGGTCGACGAACTCTTGTGGCTGACCCATAGCCGCTTCGAGCTGTAGTAGCGGATGACCGGCAACGGCGTCTCGGCAGCATGGCGCAACTGCGTCTGCAACGATGAGCCCAAACGAGCCAGCTGCACAGCCTCCTTCGTGGTGGTCCGGCCCTTGGCGCTGAACAAGCCACGTTGCCATTCGATGTGAGCCGGCTCGATCAAGGCTGCATCGATGAGCACGGGAAAGTTCTGTTCGTTCTCCAGACCATTCCCGACCGGCCCGTAGCGGGCGTCCGTGCGGCGGATGTGTTCGGACTTTCCTGCGTCGAACGCGCCGACGAAGGGGCCGAGCGATGCTGCGATCGCTTCAAGGATGGTGGTCTTGCCCTGACCATTTCTGGCCGCGATGACCGTCAGTTCGGGGTGAAGGCTGATCTCAAACTCGTCGAAGCGACGATAGTTCTTCAGCTTGATCCGCGTCAGCCTCAAAAAGACCTCCGAGTGGTTGTGCACCTCATTATGAATCGGCGCAGCGAGGACCCGGGCGACTGTCCATCTCGTTGGCGGCTACCCCCAGACCGTCACCGGACAGTCCACCTTCCCCTCGCCGTACCTCACCCCCGGCACGACGTCCTGCACCAGGATCGTCGGCCCGTCGAGGTCGACGATGTCGCAGAGTTGGCCGACCAGCATCGCCGGCGCCATCGCCAGGCTGGTGCCGCCCATGTTGCCGACCATCACGCCGAGCTTGAGCACGCGCGCCCGGTGCGCCATCAGCAGCGCTTCTGTCAGGCCGCCGCATTTGTCGAGCTTGATGTTGAGCACGTCGAAGCGCCCCGGCAGCGTCTCAAGTTCATCGAGCGTCAGGCAGCTCTCGTCCGCCGCCGTCGGCATGGGGAAGTCGACGAGCGCCATGTCGGCCTCGCGGCCGCGCGTGAACGGCTGTTCGACGAGGCTGACGTCGCAGGCGACCAGCACCGGCAGCAAGGCTTCGATGGTGGCCGGCGTGAAGCCCTGGTTGGCGTCGACGCTGAGCCAGACGTCGGGTCGCGCCGCGCGCACCGCTTGAACCCGCGCGATGTCGGCATCGGTATCGCCGGTGAGCTTCAGCTTGAGCGCCCTCATGCCGCTGAGCGCCAGTGCCCTCGTCGCCATTGCGCCGGGCTCGTCGGCGCCGAGCGTGATGGTCGTGGTCAGCGGGCGCGGCTCGCCGAGCCCAGCCATCTGCCACACGGCCTGGCCGGTGCGCCGGGCTTCGAGCGCCCACAGCGCGCAGTCGACCGCGTTGCGCGCGCCACCGGGCGGCAGCAGGTGCCGCAGCGCCTCGCGGCCGATGCCGGCCTCGATCGCGTCGCGGACCGCTTCGAGTTGCGCCGGCATGTCCCCCGGGCGATCGTTCAGGTAATAGACGCCGGCAGCCTCGCCGCGTCCTTCGAACGGGCCGTCCCGCAGGACGACGCGCATCGCAGGCATCTCGGTGAACCGGTAGCCGGAGATGACGAAGGGCTCGCGCAGCACGAGCTGCTCGACATGGGTGGACAGTTGGAGGCGGGGCATGGGGAAGGAACTCGGCAGGAAGGGTCAGGCGTTGCGGAAACGCTGGGGGGAGAGATCCCGGGCGTGGACGCCCGCGTCGGCGATGTCGTCGGGCAGGTCCTGGCCGAGCGCGAGCGCCGCGGCCGCCCGTGCCAGCGCAGGCGCGGTCTGGATGCCGTAGCCGCCCTGCCCCGCGCACCAGAAGAATCCCGGCGCCGTCGCATCGAAGCCCGCGACGGGCGTGCGGTCGGGACTGAACACGCGCAGCCCTGCCCAGCGATGCCGCACGCGCGCCACGCGCTGGCCGCTGAGCGTTTCGAAACGGTCGACGGCGATGGCCACGTCCAGTTCCTCGGGCTGCGCGTCGCAGGGCAGGCTCGGCGTCTCGTCCGCCGGGGAGATCAGCAGCAGGCCCGCATCGGGCTTGAAGTAGTGGCTCTCGTCGATGGCGATGACCGCCGGCCAGTCGGCGGCCTCCGCGGCGGTGACGCCGGCCGGCACGTCGATCAGCGCCGCCGTACGCCGCAGCGGCTGCAGCGGCAAGGGCGCGACGCCGGCCATCTGCGCGACCGCATCCGCCCAGGCGCCGGCCGCGTTGATCACCAGCGGCGCGCGCAGGCAGAAGCTGTCGGTGCGGGCGAGCCAGCCCGCCTTCCCGCGCACCAGCTCGCGCAGCGACGCCCCCAGGTGCACCCGCACGCCGCCGGCGCGCGCCAGGCGCAGGAAACCCTGATGCAGCGCGTCGACATCGATGTCCGCGGAGGTGTCGTCGAGCAAGGCGCCTTCGATCCGCTCGCGTCGCAGGATCCCGATGCGCCGGATCACCTCGTCTGGCTCCAGGCGCCGCGTGTGGGCGCGCACGTCCTCGTCCGCGGCGAAGCGGTCGGCGATGGCCTGCTGCCCGGCGCCGATCAGATAGAGCGTGTCACGCGCCCGCAGCAGCGGCACTTCGGCGAAACCGGCCGGCGGCCGGTCGAAGAACGGTCGGCTGGCCCGCGTCAGGGCGCGCACCGGCGCGTTCCCGTAGAGCGCCGAGTACAGCGCCGCGGAGCGGCCGGTGGTGTGATACCCGGCGTGCGCCTCCGCTTCGAGCACGGCCACCGTCAGGTGCGGCGCGAGGTTCGCCGCGATCGACGCCCCGGCGATGCCGGCCCCGATCACCAGGCAATCCACGCTGCGGGCGGTCGTCTCACTCATGGTTTTTAGCTACTTTCCAATTTGGAAAATAACTCTACCATCCGGACAACTCGATGCACAACCTTGTTTGACACGGGAAGACCCGCAGAACTTCCGCCGGAAGGACCGCGACGATGAGCGCCACCATGACCACCCCCAGCACCACATCCGCCAACGCCGAGATCCCCGGGAACGCAGGGAACGCCGGCGACACCGGCGTCGATCGCTCCGCGACGCGTTCGCGCGCCACCTGGTTCGGCCAGCCGCGCGGGCTCACCGTGCTGTTCCTGACGGAGATGTGGGAGCGCTTCTCCTTCTACGGGATGAGCGCGCTGCTGGTCTATTACATGACCAAGCAACTGCACTTCACGCAGGCCGATGCGTCGCTGATCTACGGGCTGTACACGGGGGGCGTGTTCCTCACGCCGATCGCCGGCGGCTACCTCGCCGACCGCTGGCTGGGGCGGCGCCTGGCGATCGTGATCGGCGGCAGCCTGATGGCGGTCGGGCATTTCGCGCTGAGCTGGGAGGCGCTGTTCTATCCGAGCCTCGTGCTCATCGCGCTGGGCAACGGCCTCTTCCTGCCGAACCTGCCCAGCCAGGTCGGCGATCTCTATGGCGAGGACGATCCGCGCCGCGGCGGCGCCTACAACGTCTACTACGTCGGCGTGAACCTCGGCGGGCTGATCGCGCCGCTGGTCTGCGGCACGCTCGGCGAGGTCTACGGCTGGCACTGGGGCTTCGGGGCCGCGGGCGTCGGCATGTGCGTGGGCCTCGGCATCTATCTGCTCGGAGGGCGACACCTGCCGCAAGACCGTCTGCGCGAAACCTCCGCGCGCGCCGCCAATGCCGCAAGCCCCGATGCGGCCGGCTCCGCGGGATCGACGACCACCACGGAACCGGTCGACGGCAGCGCGCGGCGCAAGCCCGGCGCGGCCGCGATCGTCGTGCCGCTGCTGCTGGTGGCCCTGGCGGTGATGGTGTTCCGCAGCTCGTACGCGCACAGCGGCAACACGCTGGCGCTGTGGGCGGACACGAGCGTCGACCTGCACGCGTTCGGCTTCGCGATCCCGGTGACCTGGGTGCAGTCGCTCAACCCGCTGTTCGTCTTCCTGTTCACGCCGCTGCTGATCCGCGCGTGGCGCCGCGCGGCCGTGAAGGGCCGCGAGCCCGCGCCGGTCCGGAAGATGGCGATCGGCGCGGCCGGCGTCGCCGCCGCCTACCTGCTGCTGGCGGCGATGGCCGCGATGTCCGATGGCAAGCCGGTGAGCGGGCTGTTGCTGGTGGTGTTCTTCGCGGTGTACACGGTCGGCGAGCTCTACATCCTGCCGGTCGGGCTGGGACTGTTCGCGCGACTGGCGCCGTCGGGCATGGGCGCGACGGTCATCGCGGCGTGGTTCCTCGCGGCCTTCGCGGGCAACCTGCTGTCGGGGGTCGTGGGTCGTGCGTGGGAGTGGCTCGGACCCGCAGGATTCTTCGTGCTGCTCGCAGCGCTCGCCGCAGCTTCGGCGATCGCGTTATTGGCGCTCACGCCGATGCTCAGGAAGCTGGAGGATTGATCACTGCCACGTCAGCTGGCCCTCACCCCAGCCCTCTCCCGCAAGCGGGAGAGGGAGTAAGAAAGACTCAGCGCTTCGATCCGCGCGCCTTTCCAGGCGCTGCCTTGGCTGCCTTCGGCGCCGGTGCCGGCTCCTGCAGACGCTTGGACACATCGATGAAATGCTGGCTGAACCCGTCCGGCGTGCCGCTGCTGCGCGGCGCGCAGGTCGCCAGGACGCGGCAGCGCGCGTCGGAGGCCTTCAGGTACGCATGCCCCATCTCGCTGTCGAAATAGATCGAGTCGCCGGTCTTCAGCACCACCGGCGCATACAGCTCGCAGTGGAAGGCGATCTCGCCCTCGAGCACATACGCGAACTCCTCGCCGGGATGGCGGATGAGGTCGCCGAACTCGGCCTTGAACTCCTCCAGCGTACGCGCGTTGACCTCGGCGATCAGCGGCGTGACACGCTTGTTCAGCAGCTCCGTCGCGAGGTAGAGCTGCTGGTAGCTCTCGGTCACCACCTGCTGCCCTTCCCCGGCGCGCTCCACGATGCGACGCCCGCCGCCGCCCGGCGCGGCGCGCGAGCCGGGCACGTCGGCCAGCAGCTCCGCCATGTCCACGCCCAGGCCTTTGCTCAGCAGCATCAGCTTGTCGTAGGACAGGGACATGTTGCCCTTTTCCAGTTTGGAAAGCGTCGACACCGCCAGGCCGGTCCGACCGCTCACGTCGCTGAGCGTCAGGCCCAGGCGGCGTCGCACGCTGCGGATGTGGTCACCAGGAAGGTTCGAATCGATGGCCATGGTCGAGGGAGGCAGACAGTGCTTCGATCTTAGCAAGGCCTCCCCGGCGGACCACCGCGATCACCCTGAGTTGACGCTTTGCGCGATGGCATCTAAGGTTTCCACCAATGTGAAAGCTTTTTCCAAATTGGAAACTTGTGGCTCCACTTCGCCCGCCCCGCCAGGAGTCCACCGAATGATTGCCGCCCCCCGCCCAGCCCGTTCAATCCGGTCAGTCCGCTCCCCCCGCGCCGGCCGCCCCGCGCCCGGCGTGCGCCGCTTCGCCCTGGCGCCGCTGCTGCTGCCCTGCCTGGCCGCGATGCAGGCGATGCCGGCCTGGAGCCAGTCCGCCACGCCCGCCGCGCCGGCCGCCTCCGCGGCGACGGCGGCGACACCGGTCGAGAAGGACAACGAGCGCGCCGCGGTCAAGGCGGAGAAGCTGGAAGTCGTGACCGTCACCGCCACGCGCCGCCGTGAACCGCTGCGGGACGTGCCGTTGCGCGTCGAGACCATCAGCACCGAAGGCCTGGAGCGCTCCGGCGCCGGCTCACTGGTCGACTACGTCGGCAACCTGCCCGGCGTGGACGTGAGCAGCGACGGCGGTCCCGGTCGCGGTCAGGTCAGCATCCGCGGCGTCAACGTGGGCAGCGCGGGCACGGCGACGGTCGGCACCTATGTGGACGAAGTGGCCTACGGCTCCAGTACCGCCTTCGGCGGCGCCGCCGTCGCCGCGCTCGACATGTCGCTGCTGGACCTGCACCACATCGAGTTGCTGCGCGGCCCGCAGGGCACGCTCTACGGCGCCGGCGCCATGGGCGGCCTGCTGAAGTACGTCACCAACGAGCCCGACACCCTGGAGTTCTCCGGCAAGGTCGGCTTCGGCGTGCGCGGCATCAAGGGCGGCGCGCTGGGGCACACCGAGAACGCGGTCGTGAACGTGCCGCTCAGCGCCGGCGTCGCCGCGTTGCGCGTGGCGGCGTTCAACGACCATGATGGCGGCTACATCAAGGCCTCGGGCCTGGCGCCGGGCAAGCACGTCAACGACGGCGACACGCGCGGCGGACGGGTCGCGCTGCTGCTGGAGCCGATGTCCAAGATGAAGATCCGCCTTTCCGCAGTCGACCAGAAGATCGAGCGCGACGGCACCGGCGTGGTCCAGTACGACGTGGCCACCGGTCAGCCGATCCACGGCGACCTGACGCACGACCTGTCGATCTCCGAGCCCTACAGCATCCGCACGCGGCTGCTGTCCGCCGACGTCGACTACGACTTCGGCTGGGCGCGCCTGAACGCCATCGTCTCCAGCCAGCGCTTCAACGGCGACACGCTGCTCGACGCCACCGAGATCCTCGGCGGCGGCGCCTTCGACTTCGTCCAGCTGGACAACCGCACCAGGCTGCGCAAGGAGACGCAGGAGCTGCGCCTGACCTCGGCGCGCGGCACCATCGAATGGCTGGTCGGGCTGTATCACAACAAGGAGCGCAACAACTACAACCAGCGCCTGTGGGGCCTGCCCACCGGCGCGGACGCGGACATGGAGCTGGTGCGCGTCGGCCAGCCCGCGAGCTACGAAGAGAACGCCGTCTACGGCGACGTGACCTGGAACCCGACCTCGGCGCTGTCCTTCACGCTGGGCGCGCGCGTGGCCCGCAACAAGCAGGCCTACGAGACGCTGACCAACGACGTGCCCGACTTCGAGACGCCGGCCACGTCCAAGGACCGTTCGAACACCTACCTCGCGACGGGACGTTATTCGCTCGACAAGCAGAGCAGCGTCTACGTGCGCGCCGCCAGCGGCTACCGCCCCGGCGGCCCGAACCCGCAGGCCATCGACGAGAACGGCCAGGTCATCCCGGGCGCGCCGACCTCCTTCGAGGCCGACACCCTGTGGAGCTACGAGGCCGGCTACAAGGCCGACCTGCTCGACCGGCGGCTGTCGCTGGAGGTGGCGCTCTTCGACATCCGCTGGAGCAAGCTGCAACAGCCGCTGGCCTTCGGCGCGACGACCGTGATGGGCAACGCCGGCAAGGCCGAGGTCAAGGGCCTGGAGCTGGCATCGCGCTATGCGATCAACGACGACTGGCGCCTGGAAGGCAACCTGGCCTGGACCGACGGCAAGCTCAAGGAGGACGCGCCCGCGCTCGGCGCGTCCGGCGCGCGGCTGCCCAACTCCGCCAAGCTGTCCGTGTCGCTGGGCGCGCGTTATGCGTTTGCGTTGGCCGGCAAGCCGTCCTATGCGAGCCTGCAGGTGCGGCACGTCGGCAAGCGCAATGCCGGTTTCGACAGCGAGACGACCTCCATCCCCAACTTCGTGATGCCGGCCTACACGCTGGTCGACGCGCAGTGGGGCATGGACTTCGGCGCGTGGCAGCTGTCGGCCTTCGTCCGCAACCTGACCGACAAGCGCGCGATCCTCGGCGCCGACACCGCGCTCACCGCCTTCGGCGGTCCGCTGCGCGCGACGCCGGCGCAGCCGCGCACGATCGGCGCCTCGGTCACCTACAACTTCTGAACGCCGCCCCATGAAGCCACTCACCCTGCGCCTAGGCGCCCTGATGCTGGCCGCGCTCGGCGCCGCGCCGATCGCCTCCGCGCAGACGCCGACGACCACGCCCAAGTCGGCGCCGATCGCGCCGATCACCGCGACAGCACCGGCGTCGGCCGCCTCCGCCGCGGCGGCTGCAACCTCCCCTGTCACGGCGAAGGCGGCCACCCAGCCGATGACGCTCGCCGACACGCAAGCCTGGCTGGACGGGCTGATGCCCGCCGCGCTGAAGATGGCGCAGGTGCCGGGCGCCGTCGTCGTCATCGTGAAGGACGGTCAGCCGCTGATCCAGAAAGGCTACGGCTACGCCGACTGGGACCGGCGCGTCCCCGTCGATGCGGAGCGCACGCTGTTCCGTCCCGGCTCCGTGTCCAAGCTGTTCACGTGGACGGCGGTGATGCAGCTGGTCGAGCAGGGCCAGCTCAACCTGGACGCCGACCTCAACCAGTACCTGGACTTCAAGATCCCGCAGTTCAACGGCAAGGCGATGACGCTGCGGCACGTGCTCACGCACACGACGGGGTTCGAGGAGACGGCGCGCGACCTGATCACCTATACCGGCAAGTCGCCCGACCTGGCGAAGGTGTTGAAGGACTACATCCCGCCCGCGCTCTACGAGCCGGGCGCGCGGCCGGGCTACTCGAACTACGCGACGGCGCTGGCCGGCTACATCGTGCAGCGCGTCAGCGGTCTGCCCTTCGACGACTACGTCGAGCAGAAGATCTTCACGCCGCTGGGCATGCGGCACGCGAGTTTCCGTCAGCCGCTCCCGCCGGCGCTGGCGCCGCTGATGTCGCAGGGCTACGAGAAGCAGGGCGATCCGGGCAAGGGCTTCGAGATCGTCAGCCTGGCGCCCGCCGGCAGCCTGTCGGCGACAGGCGCGGACATGGGACGCTTCATGCTGGCGTTCCTGCAGCAGGGACAGCTCGGCGAGGCGCGCCTCCTGAAGCCCGAGACCGTGAAGCAGATGCATGGCCAGCTGACGAAGCCGATGCCGGACCTGCTCGGCATCGGGCTGGGCTTCTACCAGCACGACATCAACGGCCATCGCGTCGTCGGCCACGGCGGCGACACCATCCTCTTCCACACCGACCTGCTGCTGTTCGTCGACGACGGCATCGGGCTCTACATCTCGGTCAACTCGCCGGGCAAGGACGGCCAGGGCAAGTGGTTGCGCGACCGCGTGCTGGAGTCCTTCGCCGACCGCTACCTGCCGGACGCCCGCCCGGCGACGGCGCGCCAGGTCGACGACGCCACCGCGAAGCAGCATGCGCAGCAACTCGCGGGGTCGTACCAGAGCACGCGTCGGGAGGACTCGACTTTCTTCTCGCTGCTGCCGCTGCTCAGCCCGCTGAAGGTGGAGGCACTGGACGACGGCCGCGTGGCGCTGGAACTCGCGGGCTCGCGCAGCGTGTTCCGCGAGGTCAAGCCGTATCTGTGGGAAGAGGAGCACGGCAAGCGCCGCCTGCAGGCCATCGTCGAGAACGGCCGCGTGGTTCGATGGGGTCTGGAGCCCTACGTCTTCGCCTTCGTGTTCGAGCCGGTGCCGGCGCTGTCGGGCGGCCTGGCGCTGCTGCTGGCCGGGATCGCGCTGGTGACCCTGCTGCTCACGGCGCTGCTGTGGCCGGTCGCCGCAGTGCTGCGGCGCAGGCACGGCGTCGCGGCGCCGGGCCGTCCGTTGCTCGCGGTGCGCATCGCCAGCGTCCTGGTCCTGCTGACGGTCGCGCTGTGGACGCTGGTGTTCACCCGCCTCGAAGGCGACGGCGACCTGAGCGTGGTCCTGCCCCTCGCGCAAGTCCTGACACTGGTCGCGTTCATCGGCGGATTGCTTGCCTCGCTGTGGCAGGCGAGGCCCGCCTTCCAGGGCGGCGGCGGCAAGGCGGCCAAGGCGCTGGCCGTGGTCTGGGTGCTGGCCTTCGCGGTCCTGATCGTGGTAGGTGCCGCCCACCACCTGATGAGTTTCAACCAGAACTTCTGACCCCGAGGCTCCCGGGATGGAGTCGAGGCGCGCCCACGAGGCGCGCCTGTTTCGCTTGAAGGATGCGCTATGAATCCGATGAAAAAGGCCGGTCTCACCGGCTTGGTGACCTTGGCGCTGGCGATTTCCGCGGCGTCGCTGTCTCACTCGCAGCCCAGCGGGCAGCCCGCGGCGATACCGCCCGAGAAGCCGCTCGCGCCCAAGGTCGCCGCCACGCCCGAGCCGTCCGCTTCCGCGGCCCGCGCGGCCGCCGCGCTGACCGCCACCGACCTCGAAGCCTGGCTGGACGGTCGCGTCGCGTACGCGCTCGAAGCGGGCGACATCGCCGGCGCCGTGGTGTCCGTGGTGAAGGACGGACAAGTGCTGTTCCAGAAGGGCTACGGCTACGCCGACGTGAAGGCCAAGGTGCCGATGAGCGCGGAGACCACGATGGTGCGGCCCGGCTCGACGTCCAAGCTGTTCACCTGGACGGCGGTGATGCAGCAGGTCCAGGCGGGCAAGCTGAATCTGGACCGGGACGTCAACGACTACCTCGACTTCAAGATCCCGCAGACCTTCGGCAAGCCGATCACGCTGCGGCATCTGATGAACCACACCGCCGGTTTCGAGGAGGGCCTGAAGGACCTGCTCGCCTACGACCCGAAGCTCGCGCCGTCCAACGAGGACTACCTGAAGCAGCATCCGCGACCGATGCTGTTCGCGCCCGGGCAGGCACCGGGCTACTCCAACTACGGCGTCGCGCTGGCCGGCTACATCGTGCAGCGTGTCTCGGGCGAGCCTTTCGACGCCTACGTCGACCGCCACATCTTCCAGCCGCTGGGGATGCTGCATTCGACGACGGCGCAACCGCTGCCGGCGAAGTTCGCGCCTTTCATCGCCAAGGGGTATCGGCAGGCCAGCGATCCAGAGCCCTCCCCGTTCGAACTCGTCGTCACCGCGCCTGCGGGCAGCGGCAGCGCGACCGCGTCGGACATGGCGCGCTTCATGCTCGCCCACCTGCAGCAGGGCAGGTTCAACGGCCACGAGATGCTGAGTCCGGCCACCACCGCGCTGATGCACAGCCCGTCCGCGCAGGCGCGGCCCGGCTTCAACGTGATGGCGCACGGCTTCTTCCGTGAGTTCCGCAACGGCCGCACGCTGCTCGGTCACGGCGGCGACACCGTCGTGTTCCATTCCGACCTGAGCCTGCTGCCGGACGAAGGCGTCGGGATCTTCGTGTCCTTCAACAGCCGGGGAAAGGACTCGGCGGTCTACCTCGCGCGCAAGGCGCTGATGGAGGGTTTCCTCGACCGCTACTTCCCCGGCAAGCCGGTCGTCGACGCGCCGGTGCTGGCGTCCGCGACCAAGGACGCGCAACTGATCGCGGGGCGCTACCAGACCTCGCGCCGCGTCGAGCACGGTTTCCTCAGCGCGCTGTATCTGATGAACCAGACGGTGATCGCCGCCAATCCCGATGGCACCATCCTCGCGCCGTCGGGCCCGACCGGTGAGATGGCGACCTTCCGCGAAGTGGCGCCGCAGCGGTGGCGCAAGCAGGGCGCGATGCAGGAACTCGCGCTCGTCGAGGTGGAGGGCGTGAAGACCGTGATCGACAGCGAGAACCCTGTCTCCGTGTTGCAGGAAGCGCCCTTCCTCCGTTCCGCGCCCTTGACGCTGAGCATCCTGGGACTGTCGCTGCTGGTGCTGGCGAGCGCGCTCGCGGCCTGGCCGCTGGGCGCGCTGCTGCGGCGCGCGGATCGCGCCACCAGCGGCGCGTCGCCCGCGCTGCACAAGCTGCGCCGCTGGCAGCGCATCGCGGTCGTCGTCGACCTCGTCTGGGTGGGGGCGTGGCTGGTGCTCATCATGCCGGTGCTCAGCACCGACCTGGCCCTCTACAACGGCGGCAACGACTGGCTGTTCGGCCTGATGCAGCTGAGCGGCATGTTCGCGATCGCCGCGGCGCTGGTCGGCGCGTGGGTCGCCTGGAAGCTGTTCCGCGTCGATGCCACACGTCTGTCACGGGTGTGGGGCGTGCTGGTCGCGATGGCCCTGGCGGGCATGGTCTGGATCGGCGTGGTCGGCCAGCTGATGGCCTTCAACCTCAACTATTGAGCGTCCATGAAATTCTTCATCGCCCACCTCGCCACCGAGACCAACACCTTCGCGCCGGCGCCGACGGGGCTGGGCGGCTTCGAGGAATACGGGATCTTCCACGGCGACGCCAGTCGGCGCGATCCCGAGGGCACCGGCGCCTTCATGCGCTTCCTGCGCGACCTGATCGAGTCGGAAGGTCACGAGGTCGCCGAGAGTCTTTGCGCCATTGCGCAGCCGTCAGGTCGCACGGTGCGGCATGTCTACGAAGCGCTGCGCGACGAGATCCTCGCCGACCTGCGCGCGGCGATGCCGGTCGATGCGGTGCAGCTGCTGCTGCACGGCGCGATGGCGGCAGAGGGGTATGACGATTGCGAAGGCAATCTCGCCGCGCACATCCGCGAGGTCGTGGGGCCGGACGTCCCGATCGGGCTGGAGCTCGATCTGCACTGTCATCTCACGGCGCTGATGCAGCGCTCGGCGGATGCGATCGTGGCGTTCAAGGAGTACCCGCACATCGACGCGGAGCCCCGCGGGCGAGAGCTGTACCGGATCCTCGTCGACACGGCCGCAGGCCGCGTCCGCCCGGTCACGGCGACCTTCGATTGCAAGATGGTCGGACTCTGGCACACGACGCGTGAGCCGATGCAGTCCTTCGTCGCGCGCATGCTGGCCCTTGAGCGCGAACCGCGCGTGCTGTCGGTGTCGCTCGGCCACGGCTTCCCCTGGGGCGACGTGCCGGAGGCCGGCGCGAAACTCTGGGTCGTGACCGACAACGACGCCGCGCTGGCGCGCTCACTCGCGGAACAACTGGGGCGCGAGCTCTGGGAGATGCGCGAGGCGATCGGTCCCGAGCTGATCGACGTCGACGGCGCGCTTGACCGCGCGCTGGCGCTGGGCGAAGGCCCGGTGGTGCTGGCCGACATCGCCGACAACCCCGGCGGCGGCGCGCCCTGCGACAGCACCTTCATCCTGCGCCGCATCGTCCAGCGCGGCATCGGCAACGTGATCGTCGGCGCGCTGTGGGACCTGGGCGCGGTGCACATCTGCCGCGACGCGGGCGTCGGCGCGGAACTCGACCTGCGCATCGGCGGCAAGTGCGGACCGGCCTCCGGCGATCCGCTGGACCTGCGGGTGGTGGTGCGCGCGGTGGTCGAGGACCACACGCAGTCGGCGCTGGGCACGCGCGAGCGGCTCGGCACCTGCGTGCGCGTCGAGGCGGCGAACGGCGTGCACATCGTGCTCTGCTCGATCCGCACACAGACCTACGGTACGGACGCCTTCACCGGCCTGGGCCTGACGCTGGAGAACAAGGCGCTGATCGTGGTGAAGTCGACGCAGCACTTCCATGCCGAGTTCGCGCCCATCGCCAAGGCGGTGCTCTACGTCACCACGCCAGGCGCGATGAGCTGCGATTTCGCAAGTACGCCTTATCGGCTGAGGTCGCTGGACTACTGGCCGAGGGTGGCGGATCCGCACGGATTCGGTTGACGTCGCCGTCCGGCGAGAATGCCCTCCCATGGCACAAGGCAAACGCATCTCCGTGGACATCGACGACGGCGCTCTTGAAGCGATCAAGGCGCTGGGCGCCGCGGCCAAGGCCGCGCGCACGGCGGCCGGCGAAAGTCAGGGCGCAGCGGGCGCACGGCTGGGAGTCCACGTCCAGACCATCGCGCGCATCGAATCCGGCGAACCCGGCGTCGCGATCGGGCATGTGTTCGGGATGCTGGCGCTGTACGGGATCAGGCCGGGACTGCCGGGCTGACCAGTTCAATGCTTGCTCCCGCCCGACAAGGCCACAGCGCCTCCGGCGGCCACCGCTCACCGGATCACGATCTCGTTCTCCCGCTCCTCGACCTTGAGCCCGAACCCGGCGCGCAGCAGGCGCGCAAAGCCGTCGACGTTGTTCACGTCGAAGGTGCCGTCGATGCGGGTCTGCGCCGCGCGCTCGTTCTCGATGCGCAAGGTCCGCCGGTTGTAGCGGTTGAACTCCGCCGCTGCCTGCGCGAGCGTCATGCCGTCCAGCTGCAGCTTGCCCTGCATCCACGCCAATCCGCCGGCCACGGCCTCCGGCGTCTCATGCGCTAGCTTGAGCGAGGACCGCGCCGCCCCGCTCACGTCGGCCACGTCGGCCGCCGCCAGGATCGCCGACGCGCCGGACTGGCCGTCGACCTGCACGCGTCCCTCCACGACCCGCACGCGCAACCGGTCTCCGTCCCGCCGCAGCGAGAAGCGCGTGCCGATCACCGTCACCCGCTGCGCGCCCGCATGGATCACGAACGGCCGCTGGGCATCGCGGGCGATGTCGAAGTAGGCCTCGCCGCTGTCCAGCCAGACGCGGCGCTCTCGCGCATCGACCTCGGTACGCAGGCGCGTGTCGGTGTTCAGCGTCAACGACGAGCCGTCCGTCAGCGCCACCACTGCGCGTTCACCGACCGCGGTGACATGGGACTCGCCCGCGTGCCACGGCCACACGCCGCCGGGCTCGCTCAGGCCGATGCTCAGCGCAAGGCCCAGCGCCGCCGCGGCGCCCGCGCCCCAACGTGTCACACGGTGCGACCAGAATGACGAAGCGCTGCGCAGCAGCGGCGTGTCGTCGAGTGTCCGCGTCGACCCCTGCAGCGCCTGCAGCCGGTCCGAGCGCGTCCACGCGGCTTCGAGTCGCAGGAACGCGACCAGGTGCGTCGTCGACTGCGCGAGCCAGTCGTCGAGCGCCTGCTGGCGCTCCGGGGTCCATCCCTGGCCGTCGCGCGCCGCGAGCCAGTCCGCCGCCGCGGCGTCCACGGCCCGGGCACCGGCGGCGGTCGTCGCTTCGTCTTCCGCGGGGGTCCTGTGATTGCTGTTCATCGTCAATGTTTCCGCGCCGGCAGGTCGTCGTCCTGCGCCGCCTCGTGATCGTCCTGGATGCGGCCTTCGCGCGCCTTCGCGCCTCGGCCGTCGCGGGCCTTGCCGTCCCCGCGGCCCAAGGCCTGGGCCAGCGCCCGGATGCCCTTGGACACCTGCCGCTCGACCGTGTCCTCGGTGATGCCCATGCGCTCTGCCACCTCGCGCTGCGACAGCCCCTCCACCTTGCGCAGCCGCACCACCTCGCCGCAGCGCGGCGGCAGCGCCGCGAGCGCCGATTCGAGCTGTCGCAGCTCGCTCCGTCCGGCGAGGTGCCGTTCCGGGCTGAGCTCGTCCGCCGTCGGCATCACGGCCTCCAGGTCCGCATAGGCCTCGATGGAGACGACCTGCGTGCGACGCGCCCGGTCGATCAGCAGGTGCCGCGCCACCGACAGCACGAAAGCCGGCGCCGAATCGGGCCGCCGTTGCGCGGCGGCGTCGAACACGCGGGCGTAGACCTCCTGCCGCAGATCGTCGATCTCATCGACGTCGCGCCAGTTCCTGCGCAGGAAGCGCATCAGCTGCGGCTCGTGGGGGAGCACCTCCTCCACGAACCATCGTTTCAACTCATCGAGCGACACATCCCGTCCTCGCGTTCAACGTCGGCGCGGACCGCGCTCATCGCGCTCATCGCACTGATCGACGCATTCATCGTGGTCGTCATCGTTCCGTCATTCATCCGTCATTCATTCGATCCCGCCTCTACTAGGACGAACGACGCGCCCGGATCCGGTACGGCGCGAGCAGAAAAATAGTCCGGAAAATGTATGCCGGATCTCCGCAGCCGGCGCGTCTAAGGAAGGGAGACACCTCCCTTCTCCTCCGCCAAGGATCCCGTCATGTTCAGTCCGATTCCCTTCCGCCCCGCCGTGCTGGCCGTCGCGGTCCTGTGCGCCGCCGGCGTCCAGGGCCAGGCCCAAGCTCAAACCCGCGCGTTCGACTTCGACATCCCGGCCGGCGAGCTCAAGCCCGCCATCGACCGCTTCGCCCGCGAGACCGGCGCGCAGATCTTCTACAAGGCCGATGACGTGTTGGGAATCGCGACCAAGGGCGTGCGCGGCCGTCGCGCGGAAGACGAGGCCTTGCGCGAACTGCTCGACGGCTCGTCGCTGACCTTCAAGCGCGACGGCACGCGCGCGCTGGTCATCTTTCGTCCCGCCGCCGAGCCTGGCGCCGAACAAGGCGCCGACGCGGTCAGCGCCCTCGACACCGTGACCGTGACGGCCCAACGCCGGCCGGAGGCCGCGCAGTCGGTGCCCATCGCGCTGACCAGCTTCTCCGGCGCGACGCTGGACACCTATCGCGTCTCCAGCCTGCAGGACGTGTCGCGCTTGACGCCGGGGCTGCTGGTGTCCGCGTTCAGCGTCGCCAACCCGACCATCGCGATCCGCGGCGCCAACAACACCTTCTCTCAGATGGGCGTGAGCAAGCCGGTGGCGGTGGTCGTCGACGACGTCTTCGTGCCCCGCAACGGCGCGGCCAGCTTCGAGCTCTTCGACCTGGAAAGCCTCACCGTCCTCAAGGGGCCGCAGGGCACGCTGTTCGGGCGCAACGTCACCGGCGGCGCGATCGTGATGAACACGCGCAAGCCGGTCTTCAACGAACGAAGCGCGGAGACGCAGCTGACCCTCGGCAACTTCGGCGCGGTCAATGTGGACGCGCTCGCCAACCTGCCGGTCGGCGACGACCAGGCGATCAAGCTGTCCGTCGCGACACGCGACCGCGACGGCACGGGCCGCGACCGGCTCACCGGGCGGGACCAGGACGACCTCCAGAGCCGCAACCTTCGCGGCCAGTGGCGCGCCGCCCTGGGCGCCGATGTCGACGCGCTCGTCAGCGTGGACTACGGCGAGGACAGCAGCGGCGGCCGGACGCTGTCGTCCGTGACCTTCGGCGACGACGGCGATCGCCGGACGTCCGAGGTCGGCGTCCCGCAAGGCTTCGACCGCACGCTGTGGGGCACGTCCGCCAAGCTCGAATGGACGCGGCCCTGGGGCGAGATCACGTCCATCACCGCCTTACGCCATTCGAAGTCGCGCGAGGACTACTCGGGCGTCGGTGCGAACTATGCCTTGCTCGCGACCGGCGCGCAGGCCGTCACCCGCGACGCGGAGCGCGTCGGCACCTGGTCGCAGGAGCTGCGCTATGCCAGCCCGCGCTGGGAATCGGGTCACCTGCAGGCCGGCGTGTTCTTCCTCGACGAGGACGGCTCGCGCCGCCTCGGACAGCAGTCCTTCGCCGCGAAGACCGGCGCACCCACCGCGTCTACGCTCGCGGACCAGCAGGTGCGCACGCGCAGCGCGTCGGTCTTCGCCGACGGCACCTGGCACTGGACGTCGACCGTGGACCTCACGGCCGGCGCGCGCTGCACCTACGACCACAAGACCGCCTCGCTGGATCGCGCGGACCTCGTGCGTCCGACGGCGGGTTTCTCCGCGCAGGGCCTGCGCGCCTCGTGGAGCGAGTGGACCCCGCGCGTCGCGCTCAACTGGCAGCCGTCGCAGCAGATGCTGCTCTACGCGAGCGTCACGCGCGGCTTCACCGCCGGCGGCTTCAACACCGATGCGAGCACGCTGGCCGCGCTGACGACGCCCTTCAATCCGGAGACGGTCACCAACCGCGAGGTCGGCCTCAAGTCCCAGTGGCTGGACAACCGGCTGCGCGTGAACCTGTCCGTGTTCGACATGGATTACCGCGACAAGCAGGAGTTCGTGAACAACACGGCCACCGGCATCCTGAGCATCATCAACGCGAGCCGCGCCACCGTGCGCGGCGCCGAGGTCGAAGTGGCCTGGAAGCCGGTGAAGTGGGTGGGCCTGTCGGCGACCTACGGTCACCTCGACGGCAGCTACGACCGCTTCCAGATCGGCAACATCAACTACACCGGCAACCCGTTGGCCTCGTCGCCGCGGAACAAGGCCTCGGTGGCCGCGGACTGGCGTATTCCCGTGCGCGGCGGCTTCGCCGTCGGCGCGGTCAACTACGGCTGGCAGTCGGACTACAACACCGGCGCGGCCAACGATCCCAACCTGCAGATCCCGGGCTACGGGCTGCTGAACCTCAATGCCGGCTTCGAGGCCGCGGACCGGCGCTGGCGCGTCGTGGTCTGGGTCAAGAACGCGACCGACCGCGCCTACATCCTGACGCGGTCCACGCAGGTGGTGCGCGCGGAGTACCTCGGCGATCCGCGCACCTTCGGCGTGACGGCCGCGTTCCGCTTCTGAGCCCGAGGACCTCATGAACGTCAACGGACAACGCCGGCGCCTGATCGGCGCCATGGGACTGCTCGGGCTCTCGGGCTCGGCCCTGCCGGGTTGCGCCACCGTCGCGCCTTCCGCCGGCCGCACGCTCGCCCCCTGGCAACCGGGTCAGCTCGACATCCACCACCTCGCGATCGGCCGCGGCAGCGCGACGCTGGTGATCCTGCCCGACGGCACCAGCCTGCTGATCGACGCGGGCGGGTCGGCCAACGCCACCGATGTCAGCGTCGCCACACGGCCAGGACCGCAACGCCGCGCGGGCGAGTGGATCGCACGCTACGCGCAACGGCACCTGACGCCCACCGGTGCGCGCGGTCTGGACTACCTGCTCGTCAGCCATCTGCATCCCGATCACCTCGGCGATGTCGCACCGGGGCTGCCTCAGTCCCGGCGCGGCGACTACCGCCTGACCGGCGTGATGGACGTCGCCGAGGCGCTCGACATCGGCACCCTCGTCGATCGAGGCTTCCCGGACTACCGGTATCCGGGCGCCGGCATCGAGAAGGCGCCGTTCGCGGCGAACTATCGCGCGTACGTGACCGCGCGCCAGGCCGGCGGCGGTGTCGTGCAGCGCTTCGACGCGGGCACCGATCGGCAGTTCCTGCCGCGAGGCCATCGTCTCGTCGATGCTCACTTCGCCGTGCGCAACATCGCGGTCAACGGCGAGGTCTGGACCGGTCGCGGCGACGAGCGGCGCGCCACCTTCCCCGATCCCGCCACGCTGCCCGACCGCGACCGTCCGAGCGAGAACATGTGCTGCGCGGCGGTACGCATCGAGTCCGGGCCCTTCCGCTATTTCACCGGCGCGGACCTGACCAGCGACACCTTCAACGGCGACCTCCCCTGGCGGGACATCCTCGGCGCCGCCGCGCGCGCGGCGGGACCGGTGGACGTCGCCACGGCGGACCATCACGGCCTGTACGACGGCGTCAGCGCCGACGTCGCGCGCACCCTGCGCCCGAGTGCCTGGGTCATCCCGACCTGGCACATCTCGCACCCGAGCCTGCAGCAGCTGGACCACATGTTCAACGAGCGCCTCTACGCGGGACCGCGCGAAGTCTTCGCCACCGAGGTGATGCACGAGAACGCGTTGATGCAC
This sequence comes from Mitsuaria sp. CC2, assembly GCF_048957715.1. Classification (NCBI taxonomy): domain Bacteria; kingdom Pseudomonadati; phylum Pseudomonadota; class Betaproteobacteria; order Burkholderiales; family Sphaerotilaceae; genus Roseateles; species Mitsuaria sp. CC2. The sequence goes on from NZ_JARVXN010000022.1 coordinate 81,547, forward strand.
CGCCGGCTGATGCAGAAGCTGCGCAGCACGCGCGGCCATGTGATCGTGCGGGTGGAGGCCGGCGGCGAAAGCTTCGGGATGCTCGTGACGGACAACGCGGACGAATCGGATCGGGTGATCTACGAATCGGCGCCGATGCGGAGCGGAGGTCGCGCATGACGGATCGTTGATCAGGCGGCGGTCGGCGATGCGGCTCGTCGGCGGGGATTGCAGTTCGTCCCGACTCGTCGACGGCACGTCATCTCGACGTCGCGTCATCCAGCTTGGACGTCGAGACTCCGGGCTCCGATGACCCAGCTTCGAGGAAACGAATGACATCACTGGTCGCGCTGCCGCTCTGTGCGGTGCTCGCGGCGGCGCCTGCGCCGACCCTGGCTTCGACAAGCGGGGGACGGGCCGCTCCGGCGGCGCGTACACGCAGGACATCGGCCTGCTGGCGGACGATGCGGTCCTGGCGATGAAGGAAGCGCGACGCCTGGCGGGCTCGCGCGCCGGCCGCATCGGTTATCAAGGCGGCAACCAGGGCGGCTGGGTCGCGCCGCTGGCGGCGGACCGCGCGCCGGTCGACTTCGCGATCGTGAGTTTCGGTCTGACGGTCTCCATGCTCGAACAGGACCTGCAGAGCGTCGAACTCGAGATGCGCACCCACGGGCACTCCTCGCAGGACACCGAGAACGCGCTGGCGCTGACGCGCGCCGGCCAGCGGGTGATCGAGACACGCGGCAGGGAGGGCTACGAGGCATTCGACGCCCTGCGGACGGAATACCAGTCGCAGCCGTGGTTCAAGGACGTGCGCGGCAACTTCCTGCACCTGGTGCTGCCGCTCGACAAGACGCAGATCCTGGTGGGACTGAACACGACCTACAAGTTCGACGTGTCCTTCCGCTACGACCCGATGCCCACCTTGCGGACCTCGCGCACGCCGCAGCTGTGGGTGCTGGCCGCGGACGACCGCGTCGCGCCGAGCGCCGGCGCCGCGGCGGACATCCGGTCGCTGATCGCGGCGGGCAGGCGCTACACACTGGCCGTCTATCCCGGCGCCGATCACGGCATGACCGAGTTCGAGCGCGCGCCGGACGGCCGGCGCATTCCGACGCGCTACGCGCCGGGGTACTTCGCGATGATGCGAGACTTCATCCGGGACGGGGGTGTCGAAGAGGCGGGCGGTCGTTACGGCGGGGCCGTCGTGGCGCGGCCACTGGCGAAGTGACGGAAAGCTCGCGGCAGTAGTAGAGTGCCGCCATCACGTCCCTGAACCACCAGAAGGAAACCGAGCCATGGCAAAAGGCGAGCAACGCAACGACAAGGCCAACAAGAAGCCCAAGAAGGACACCAGCACGCCGAAGGAGTCATCCTCCGTCTCCACCCGGCCGGTCGCGCCGATGACGGCCGTGATGCCCAAGGGCAAGCTGAAGAACAAGCCGGCCTGATTCCCGTTTCGTCCGGAATCCACGATCCGGCAACGAAAAACGCCGGCGGGACGCGAGTCCCGCCGGCGTTCTCATTGGCGCCGGGCGATCAGTGCTTGCCTGCGTCCTTGGCCGCTTCCTTCACGTCGCCGTAGGCCTTCTGGGCCTTGCCGTCGACCTGCTTGGCCAGGCCCTTGGCCTGCTGTTCGGTGCTGCCGACGACCTCACCGGTCTTCTGTTGCACCTTGCCTGCTGCGTCCTTGACGGCGCCCTTCACTTGGTCCTTGTTCATCGTCTACTCCATAAAGTTACTGCGTATCTCGCAGGGTGCGATGGCACGGAGTTCATCCTAGGCGCGGCGCCTTCCGGCGCGTGAAGGCGGGCGACGCGTCCTGCCGTCGGCGTGGTCCTACAGGCCCTGGCACAGGAAACGACGCGCCGCGAACAAGTCATGCACACGCCGTTCACAACCCGTCGCATTCGGGAGGCGAACTTGTGGCACCGGAGCCGAGGCCACCATGCCCTTCGCCAACATCAAGCTCCCCGAAGGCGTCGCCGACGCCGCCCGCAAGGAGGAAATCATCCACCGCGTCACGGCCATGTTCGTCGAGTACTTCGGGGAACGCGCCCGCCCCTACTCGATGGTCCTGGTCGAGGACGTCGCCGACGGCGGCTGGGGCCGCGCGGACGAGACGCTGACGATGGAGAAGATGGGGATCAAGCCGACACCTTGAAGGCTCCGGTTCAGCGCTGGTACGCCGCCGCGCCCTCTCCGGCGACCAGACCGCTGGCCATCGCCGCCGTCAGCAGATAACCGCCCGTGGGCGCTTCCCAGTCCAGCATCTCGCCGGCGACGAACACGCCGGGACGCGACTTGAGCATCAGCCGCTCGTCCAGCGATTCGATCGTCACGCCGCCCGCGGTGCTGATCGCCTCCGCGACCGGGCGCGCGGCGCGCAGGCGCAGCGGCAGCGCCTTCAGCGTGCGTGCCAGCGTTGCCGTGTCGGCGTACTCGTCCTTGGTGAGCACCTCGTGCAGCAGGCCGGCCTTCAGGCCTTCGATGTTCAGGCGGCTCTTCAGGTGCGAGGACAGCGAGCGCGAGCCACGCGGATGCGCGACCTGCTCCAGCACCCACGACGCGTCGCGGCCCGGCAGCAGGTCCAGGTGCACGAGCGCCTGGCCGTCGCGTTCCAGCTTCTCGCGCAGCAGCGCGGAGGCGGCGTAGACCAGCGACCCTTCGATCCCGGTCGCCGTCACGACGAACTCGCCCTGGCGGGAGAAGTTCCGGCCGTCGACGCCGTCGGCGCTCAGCGCCACGGGCTTGAGCGGTTGGCCCGCGAATTTCTCGGCGAAGAACGGCGACCAGCCCGGTGCCGCGCCGTCGCGAGGCGAGCCGAGATCGAAGCCGCAATTGGCGGCCCGCAGCGGTGCCACGGTCGCGCCGGTCTCCGCCAGCAGCGGCGCCCAGGCGCCGTCCGACCCCAGTTGGGGCCACGAGGCGCCGCCCAGCGCGAGCACGACGACCGCCGCGGTCACGGCGGTGTCGCCGTCGGGGGAGGTGAAGCGCAGCGCGCCGATCTCGTTCCAGCCCAGCCAGCGATGGCGCATGTGGAAGCGCACGCCCTGCGCGCGCAGGCGGGACAGCCAGGCGCGCAGCAGCGGTGCGGCCTTGAGGTTCTTGGGGAAGACGCGGCCGGAGGTACCGACGAAGGTCTCGACGCCGAGGTCCTGGGCCCATGCGCGAACGGCTTCGCCGTCGAAGCGGTCCAGCCAGGTGCCGACCGGGGTCTGGCGCTCGAAGTAGCGTGAATCGAAAACGGGTCGTGGCTCCGAGTGCGTCAGGTTCAGGCCGCCCTTGCCTGCCAGGAGGAACTTGCGGCCGACCGATGCCATGGCGTCGTAGAGGTCCACGGAGAGTCCCGCGTGGGCGAGGCGTTCGGCGGCCATGAGGCCGGCGGGGCCGCCGCCGATGACGACGGCGCGACGGGTGGATTCGGAGGTAGGCATGGGATGGAGGGTACTGCGCAAGGCTGCGCAGTGTGCCAGAGCGGCTGGGTCGCTCGGATCGGGGCGGCCGGGCCCCCTTTCCGGAACTTGAGGAGGGAATTTGCTTGCCGGGAGGCAAGCAAAGGAGGGAGATGGAGGAAAGGGGGGCCTGGTCGTCCCGATCGTGCTCGGTCTAGACGGTGCTCGGCACGGCCGGCAATTCCAGCGTGAACCTCGATCCCTGCCCGCTTTCGCTGTCCACGAGGATCCGACCGCCCATTCGTTCCATGAGTTGCTTGCAGATGACCAGCCCGATCCCGTGCCCGGGTTGATCCACCCGCCCGAGCCGGTTGAACGGCTGGAACAGTTGGGATCGCTGCTCCGGGCTGAGCCCGATGCCGTTGTCGGCGACCTCGATCCGGAAGCCGCGCGATTCCGCGCGGGCGCGGACTTTCACCCACCCGCCGCGGCGGTTGTACTTGATGGCGTTGGAGATCAGGTTGTGAAGCACCTGTTCCAGCCGGATCGGATCGGCCTGGACGAGCGGGAGGGTGCTGTCCTCCTCCGGCGTCATGCCGACTTGCAGGTCCACCCCGGCCGCCGCGGCCGCGGGCTGCGACAGCTCCACCACGCGGCGCAGCAGCGGCCCCGCCTGCAGGGGCAGCGACTGCACGCTGAGCGTGTTCGCCTCGACGCGAGACAGGGTCATCATGTCCTCGATCAGCACCAGCAGGTGCTTGGCCGCGTCGTCGATGTGCTTGACCCGCGATTGCTGGACCTCGTCCAGGGGTCGCTTCGGATCGTGGGCGAGCAGTTGGCTGAAGCCCAGCACCGCGTTCAGCGGCGTGCGCAGCTCGTGGCTGGCGTGGGACAGGAACTCGCTCTTGGTCTTGCTGGTGACTTCGGCCAGTTCGCGGGCCCGGTCCACGTCCTGCAACCGCATGCGCTCGCCGAGTTCGCGCTGCAGCAGCTCGCCGCGCAGCCGCACCTGACGGTGCAGCGCGCGGTTCCAGAGCAGCGCCACGCCCAGTCCCGCGATCACCATCGCCAGCGCGATGCCGACGCCCCACAGCGCCCGGCGCTGCCAGCGCATCGCCACCGTGTCCTGCGTGATCCAGCGGTCGGCGATGGCCTGACGCTCGCCGTCGCCGATGCGCACCAGCGCCTTGTCCAGGATGCGGCCCAGCATCGGCCAGTCGCGCCGGTAGCCGATGCCCAGCCCGTACGCGAAGCCGATGTCGTCCACTACCCGCAGGTTGCCGATGCCGTCGCGCCGCATCAGGTAGGTCGCGCCGGCCAGGTCCACCACCGCCGCCCCGACCTGGCCGCCGGCCAGCCGGCGCAGCACGGTACGGTCGTCGACCTCGACCTGCAGCGGATTCGTCGCATAGCGGTCGCGCAGGAACTCCGCCACCGCATAGCCGCGCGCCACCGCCACCGGTTCGCCGGGACGCAGCGGATCGTCGCCCGCGCCCGCGCGGCGAAGCAGCACCGCCGGCACCGTGATGTAGGCGCGCGTGAAGCCGAAGCGCTGCGCGCGCTCCGGCGTCTCGCGCAGGGACATCTGCACGTCGAGCGTGCCGTCGGCCAGCGCGTCCAGGTTGTCGGCGAAGGGGCGCGGCGGCTGGAATTCGAAGCGCAGCCCGGTGAGTTCCGACAGGCGCCGCGCATAGTCCAGCGACAGGCCGGTGAGCCGGCCTTCCTCGTCGACGTAGGTGAACGGTCCGTAGCTGGCCGATCCGCCGACCCGCAGCACCGGATGCTGCGCCACCCAGGCGCGCTCTTCGGCCGTCAGCCAGTCACGCGGGTCCGCGTGTCCCTGCCCCGCCAATGCCAGCCATGCCGCCAGCACGACCGCCAGGACAGGCAGCAGGCGCGGCAGGAGGCGGAGGACGCGGAAGATTCGGGGGGGTGCGTACGGGACCACGGATCCATTGTGAGCCCGCCTCCCCCTTTGGAGGGGAAGGACTCTCCCGCATCCAGGGGTGGTCCCCTGTCAGAAGTGTCAGGTGCCGCCGACACCTCACGTGCAGCGTCCGCTCCGACTCAGGCGCCGAGCGAGGCCCGCAGCGATGCCTTCAGCTTCTGGCCGATCTCCGGCTTGTCCTCGAACGGATCCGTCGGGTTGCGCAGCTGCATCACGTCCTCCAGCCGTGTCTGCACGGCCTTGAGCGCCTGCGGGTGGCTGAAGATGTAGAAGCGCTCCTCGTCCATCGCCTCGAACACCATCCGCGCGACATCCGCCGCCGTCAGCTTGCCCGAACTCACGGCCTTGTCGGTCATCGCCTGCGAGATCACCTGGCTCTTCGTCGGCTTGTCGGCGCCGAGTTCACCCGGCCGGTTGCGATGGCTCTGCGTGATGCCGGTGGGCACGAAGAACGGGCACAGCACCGACGCGCGAACCTGCTCCGTCACCAGCGCCAGGTCCTGGTACAGCGTCTCGCTGAGCGACACCACCGCGTGCTTGGACACGTTGTAGACACCCATGTTGGGCGGATTCAGCATGCCCGCCATCGAGGCCGTGTTGACGATGTGCCCCTGCCACGCCGGATCCTGGCCGGCCGCCTCCAGCATCATCGGCGTGAACAGCCGCACCCCGTGCACCACGCCCATCAGGTTGACGCCGAGGACCCACTCCCAGTCCGACAGCGCGTTCTCCCAGATCAGCCCGCCCGAGCCCACGCCCGCGTTGTTGAACACGACGTTCGGCGCGCCGAAGCGCTCTTTCACCGCAGTCGCCAGCGCTTCCATCTGGTCGGCCTTGGCGACGTCGACGCGACGCGCCAGCACCGGGTGCGCGGCGAATTCCGACGCGGCCTTGTCCAGCGCGTCCTGCTGCACGTCGCACAGCACCAGGTTCATGCCGCGCGCGGCGGCGATGCGCGCCACCTCGAGTCCGAAGCCCGAGCCCGCGCCGGTGATGACCGCGGTCTTGCCTTGATAGTCCTTCATGCGCCTGTCTCCTTGATCTTCGATGTCCTGGGGACCGGGTTACGCCGCCCTCAGCGAGTAGCGGATGCGCGGGAAGTGCACGTGCACGCGGCCCGCGCGTTCGTCCTCGCGCGCCAGCGTCACGGTGCGGCAGCTCAGGCCGACCAGCGTGCCGGCCACCGCGTCGCGCGCGTAGTCGTACGGCGTGACCGTCACGGCGTCGCCGGCGGAGAAACCGAGGCCCTCCTCGACCCGCGCGGGACGCGGCGTCGACGCCTTCGCCAGCGCGATCGCCCCGGCGCCGTCGAGCTTGCCGGCGCGCTCGCCGTGGCCGATCGCAGCCACGCGGCCCATCCAGGCCCGCAGCGCCTCATGCGGCTGGAAGATCTCGGCCAGCGGTCCGGTCCGGGTCACGAACCACAGCGGGTGATAGACGCTGAGGTCGGCGATGCTGGTCTGGTCGCCGAGCAGCCAGGGCCGGCCGTCGGCCAGCATGTCCGACAGCCAGTCGAGGTACTGCGTCAGCGCCGCGCCGGCGTCGACGGCGCGCATCTGCGGCATGCCTTCGCTCATCGCCTTGCGGTCGGCGACGAAGATCTTGAGCATGTCCGGCGGCGCGCCGGCGAACAGCGCCGTCGCGCCCGCCGGCTGCATCGCGTAGGGCAGCGCGGTCCAGAACAGGTCCGTGTCGGCCCATTGCGCGAGCGTGCGCGCGTGGCCGGCGACGGCCGCGGGGCAAAGGCTGGGCGTCGGGCGGCGGCCTTCCAGCACCTCGGCGATCAGCGCGGTGTCGCAGTAGATGTCGGCCCCGAGCTGCAGGAAGGGCGTGCGACGGTAGCCGCCGGTCAACGCCACCACGTCGGGCTTGGGCAGCACCATCGGCACCGTCACCGAGTGCCACGCCAGGCCCTTGAGGCCCAGCATCAGCCGCGCCTTTTCGGCGAACGGCGAGCTGCTGTAGTGATGCAGGACGAGGTCGTCGGACGACGGCGAGCCGGCGGCAGGCGCGGCCTCGCGGCCGGGTTCGCGCTGGGTGTCGCGCTGGGTGTCGCGGCGGGGTTCGCTCATGGCGTCGCCTCCTTGCGCATGTCGATGTGAGGGATGCCGTCCTCGTCGTAGACGTCCGAGATCGGCGTGAACCCGAAGCTGCCGTAGAACTCGCGCAGGTGGGCCTGCGCGCCGAGTTCGATCGGCTGACCCGGCCAGCGCTTCTGGCATTCGCGCAGCGCCTGGCTCATCAGCGCGCGGCCCAGGCCGCCGCCGCGCGCGGTGGGCGCCGTGATCACGCGCCCGATGCGCGCCGCGCCGTCGCCGATCGAGGGCGGCAGCAGGCGCGCGTAGGCGAAGAGTTCGTCGCCACCGCCGACGCCCTGCCCCACCCCCTGCAGATGCCACGCGTGCTCGTCGAGTCCGTCGGGATCGAGGTAGATGCAGCGCTGCTCGATGACGAAGACCTCGGCGCGCAACCGAAGGGCGCGATACAGGCCTCGCACGCCCAGTTCATCGAAGGGCTGGCTGATCCAGCGCGGGCCGGCCATCAGACCAGCTTCACCAGCTGCTTGCCGAAGTTGCGGCCCTTGAGCAGCCCCAGGAACGCTTCAGGCGCGTTCTCCAGACCCTGCGCGACGCTCTCGCGGAACTTCAGCTTGGCCGTAGCGACCAGCGTGCCCAGTTCCTTCAGCGCCTCTGGCCACACGTCCATGTGCTCGGAGACGATGAAGCCTTCGACCTTCATCCGGTTCGTGAGGATCAACTGCGGCAGCGTCATCGGGATCGGCTCGCCGTTGTAGCCGGCGATCATGCCGCACAGGGCGATGCGGCTGAAGGCGTTTGAACGCAGCATCACCGCGTCGAGGATCATGCCGCCGACGTTCTCGAAGTGGCCGTCGATGCCGTCCGGGCATTCGGCCTTCAGCGCGGCGGACAGCGACTTCAGGTCGGTGTGCCGCTTGTAGTCGATGCAGGCGTCGAAGCCGAGTTCCTCGACCACGTAGCGGCACTTGTCAGCGCCGCCGGCGATGCCCACCGCGCGGGCGCCGCGCACCTTGGCCAGCTGGCCGACCGCGCCGCCCACCGCGCCGCTGGCGGCGCTGACGACCACCGTCTGGCCCGGCTTCGGATCGATGATCTTCACCAGGCCGTACCAGGCCGTGACGCCCGGCATGCCGACCGCGCCCAGGTAGGCCGACAGCGGCACATGCGTCGTGTCGACCTTCTGCAGCACGCCGCGCTGGTTGGCGTCGACCAGCTGGTATTCCTGCCAGCCGCCCATGCCGACGACTTTGTCGCCGACGGCGAAGTGCGCGTTCTTCGACTTCACCACCTCGCCCACCGTGCCGCCGATCATCACGGCGTCCAGGGGCTGCGGCGCGGCGTAGCTCTTGCTGTCGTTCATGCGGCCCCGCATGTACGGATCGAGGCTCAGGTAATGGTTGCGGACCAGCACCTGGCCGTCGGCGAGGTCGGGAATCGCCTGTTCGACCAGCTTGAAGTTGTCAGTGCCGGGCTCCCCGGTCGGGCGGGAGACCAGATGGATCTGGCGGTTCACTTGGCTCATCGAAAGCTCCTCGGTCAATGTCGGCCACGTCAGTGCGTGGCGCGTGAAGCGGGATCGACGGGCGCGGACGCCTCGATCCGTGACGGAATGCCGGCGATTGAACCACGACGCCTGCCCCCTTCACGTCCCTCGCGCGACAGAAAAGAACGAGCGTGCTTTTTCATGTTCGGAGGATGAAGTCCCACCTATTCGAGTCATCAACCGCAGACGGCAGGTTGTCACTGAGCATCCCTCCGACAACGCCGGCCACCGCCATGCCTTTCTCCCTCTTCCGTCGCTCGAACCTCCCCTCGTTCCTGTTCTCGACGCCGCCGCCGCCGAAGGCGCCCGAAGATGCAGGCATCCGGAAGTGGCTCACAGCGCAAGCGCCGGGTGCGCGCGACAAGCATGGCTTCGAACTGTTGGCGCGGCTGATGGAGAAATCATTGGCGCGCAAAGAGGCGCAGCTGGATCTGTCGACCGCCGATCCGAAGGCGTTGGACAAGATGCCTGCCGGTCTGATCCAGCGTCTGGGCGCGCATGTGAAGCAGCTGCATCTTCCCGTCGACTGCCCGGACGATCTCCGGCGACGTTGGGCCATGGAACTGCCTCACACGGCGGTGACGCCGCCGCCCGACGCCCGGGCGAGCGGCCCCCAGACGCCCGATGAGGCGAAATGGGCCTTCATCCGTGGCGCGAAAGGGCGGACTCCCGCGAAAAGGTCGTTGAAGGTCGAGACGCCGCGCCCGCCGGGCGCCGCGATCGATGGGGCGGCATTGCCGCCGCCCAGCGACATGCCCGACCGCGAGGAAATCCGGGAGGCCCTGGTCGCCGCGCGACCGATGCGCGCCTGGTTGTTGGAACACGCGTTCAGCAAAGGCAACGACGACAGGGCCTCGCTGGCCTCCAACGAGGCGGACGCGATCGCGAGGGCGCTGCTGCTGCAGCCTCGCGGGCTGACCGCCCTGGAGCAGCGCGCCTTCACGACCTCGCAGGGCCTGCTGGCCGCGCGAACGGCCGGGAAACCGCTGGCACTCTCGACGGATCAGGGTCATGCGCTGGACATGGCGTTGTCGATCATCGAGACACGGGTGGACGCCGCGGACCCGTCGCGTCGCGCCTACCTCGATGCGCGCCTGGCAATCCCGAGGCTCCCATCGGAAGACGATTGAGCGCAGCGCCATGCCCATCAACCTCTTCCGCCGATCGCATCTGCCCGCCTTCCTGACGGGCGGCCCACTGCCGTCGCAGGCGCCGAAGGACGCCCAGGTCCGCGACTGGGCCCGCCAGGTCAAGCTGCCGGACAAGGCCGTGGAACTCGTCGCGCGCGTGATGGAGAAGGAACTCGTACGCCGCACCGGCACGCTGGACTTCTCCGCCGGGGAGACCGACGTGCTGGACAGGCTGCCGCCCACCCTGCTGGCGCGACTGGCCGACTACACCCGCTCCCTGCTGCTGCCCGACGATTGTCCCCTGAGGCTCGCGGACCGGCTGAGACGCCACCTTCCCCGGCTGACGAAGGTGTCTCCGGACATTTTCATGCCGCTGCTGCGACCACCCAAGACCTCGGACGCGGGCGGGGGGGCTCGCACCGCGCGGCCTCGCGCGGAGAACGACGTTGCGTCACCGCCTGCCGCCGTATCCGCCGTCTCCTCTGTGTCCACCGCGCCCTCCGCCGACGAAGCGATCTACGACGTGCCGCCGCGTCGCGTGGATGACGGCGTCTACAAGAAGCTTCCCCGGCGCGACCGCCGGATCGCCCTGCCGGAGACGACGGAGGCAGCGCCGCTGGCGACGGAGAGGCCGCGGAGTCCGCCGCCCAAGCAAGGACGTCCGGTCGCGGTTGGCGCCGAGTCGACCGACGTCAGCGACTACGACGTCCTGAGATCGCGCCCGACACGCACGCATCAGACCCACGACGCATCGCGTCAACGTGCGGCCCTCGAAGAGGGACTGCGAACCCTCCCGCTCGCGAGGGTGAAGGCGCTGGCTCGCGCCATCGCCGTGCTGAAGCCGGCGGCGGTGTGGGCCTCCCAGCCGCGGGAGAAAGAGGCCGAGCCGGCGTTCTGGCCCTTGTCGCCGGATGACGCGAACACGGTCTCCGCGTCCTTGGCCGGTCTGTCGCCGACCGAGTGGACGGTGCCCGAGCTGCAACGTCCCCTGCTGGTCTCGCAACGTCTGCTGGCCCACCGCCGACCGGGCAAGGTCCTGCCCCTCGGCATCGACGACATCGTCTGTCTGACGCAGGCGATGAGGACGGCGCAGCAACTGGCCGCGGCGACGCTGGGCACCGCCCCCGATCTGCCGCCGCCGCGCAGGGGCCGTTCGCCGGGCGCGGGCCGCTGAGCGGCGGCCGTCCTCAGTCCCCGGCGCGCTGCAGCGCCTTGAGGCTGCGGCCCTTCCCCGGCAGCGCCTTCAGGTACTTGAAGGTCCCGGTGGCGTGGGCGCAAAGCTTGCCGTCTTCGCCGTAGACCGAGCCGTCGCAGAAGGCCATCGTCGTCGAGCGGTGCAACAGCCGGCCGACGGCGCGCAGCGCGCCCTCGCCGGGGCGCATGAAGCTGGTCTTCATCTCCACCGTGACGACGCCGGGCCCGAAGTCCGGCAGGTCGCGGTGCACGCTGCGCGCCGCATGGGCCATCGCCACGTCCAGCAGCGTCATCAGCACGCCGCCGTGCGCCACTTCCCACGAGTTCAGGTGCAGCTCGCGGATGCCGACCCGCAGCTCGGCCTCGCCCTCGTCGATGCGGGTCAGCTCGAAGCCCAGTTGCTGGACGAAAGGGATGTGGACGGGGAACTTCAGCGGCTCGGACATCGGAATGGGAAAGCTAGGGGGCGATCAGCTGCCATGGACGGCGGACACGCCCCCGTCGACGGCGAGGATCTGTCCGGTGATGTGTTTCCCGGCGCGGCTCGCGAACAGCAGGGCGGCGCCCTTGAGGTCCTCATCATCGCCGATGCGCTTGAGCGGGGCGTGCTCGGCCAGCTTCTCCTCGCCGATCGCCGCCATCAGGCCCTTGGTCATCTTGCTGGGGAAGAAGCCCGGGGCCAGCGCGTTGACGGTGATGCCGTGCACGCCCCACTCGCCGGCCAGCGCGCGGGTGAAGTTCACCGCCGCGCCCTTGCTGGTGTTGTAGGCGATGGTCTTCATCATGCCGCTGTTGCCGCCCAGGCCGGCGATCGAGGCGACGTTGATGATGCGGCCGGACTTGCGCGGGATCATGCTGCGTCGCGCGACTTCCTGGCTCATCACGAACAGGCTGCGGATGTTGAGGTCCATCACCTTGTCCCAGGCCTCGACCGGATGGTCCTCGGCGGGGGCGCCCCAGGTCGCGCCGGCGTTGTTGACCAGGATGTCGATCTGGCCGAGCTTCGCCAGCGTCTGCTCGACGATGCCGCGGGCCTGCGCCTCGTCGGAAGCGTCGGCGGCGACGTATTGCGCCTGGATGCCGCGCGCCTTCAGATGGGCGACGGCCTCGTCCAGGTCGGCCGCCTTGCGCGAGCTCAGCATCAGCGTCGCGCCGGCCTCGCCGAGCGCCTCCGCGATCTGCAGCCCGAGGCCGCGCGATCCGCCGGTCACCAGCGCCACCTGGCCCGTCAGGTCGAAGAGGTCTTGCACCTTGCTGCTCATCGTCGTCTCCTTGATGTCGTTCAGAACCACTCGTCGCGCATCTCGCGCGTGAGCGCCTCGCGCCGCGCGACCACGCCCAGCCAGGCGTGGATCTTGGGCAGCTCATAGGCGAAGAAATAGCGCTGCGCGGCGCGCTTGCCGTGGGCGAAGTCGTCGTCCCGGCCGTCGAGCGCGAGCGCCACGTCCAGCCACACCCACGCCAGCACCGTGTGCCCGAAGGCCTGCAGATAGGGCGTCGCGTTGGCGAGCGCCGCTTCCGGCTCGCCGGTGGACCAGGCCTTCTTGGTGGCGCCGCCGACCGCGGCCAGCGCCGCGCCGAGCTCGTTCGCCGCTTCGGCAAGACCCGGCACCTGACCGGCGCGCTGCGCCGTGTCGCTGATGCGCGCGGCCAGCGCCATCAGCGCCTGGCCGCCGTCCATCACGACCTTGCGACCCAGCAGGTCCAGTGCCTGGATGCCGTGCGTGCCCTCGTGGATCATGTTCAGGCGGTTGTCGCGCCAGTACTGCTCCACCGGAAAATCGCGCGTGTAGCCGTAGCCGCCCAGCACCTGGATGGCGAGCGAGTTCGCCTCCAGGCACCACTCGCTGGGCCAGCTCTTGGCGATGGGGATGAGCACCTCCAGCAGCCGCTTCGCCGCAGCCACTTCGTCTTCGGACCCGGTGTGCTGCTCGTCGACCAGACGAGCGCAGAACAGCGCCAGCGCGAGTCCGCCTTCGACATAGCTCTTCTGCGCCAACAGCATGCGCTTGACGTCAGCGTGCTCGATGATCAGCGCCTGCGGACGCGCCGCGTCCTTGACACCGGCGGTCGTGACCGGGCGGCCTTGCGGACGCTGGCGCGCGTACTCGAGGCTCGCCTCATAGCCCGCGTAGCCGAGCATCACCGCGCCGAGGCCGACACCGATGCGGGCCTCGTTCATCATGTGGAACATCTGCCGCAGGCCGTCGCCCGGCCTGCCGACGAGGTAGCCGATGGCGCCCTTCTTCCCGCGCGGCGTCTGACGCCCTTCGCCGAAGTTGAGCAGGCAGTTGGTCGTGCCGCGATAACCGAGCTTGTGGTTCAGGCCAGCGAGCGCCACGTCGTTGCGCTCGCCGGTGAGCTGCCCTGCCGTATCGACCAGGTGCTTGGGCACGATGAACAGCGAGATGCCCTTCGTGCCCGGCAGCGGCTTCCCGTCCGGACCGGGGATCTTCGCCAGCACGAGGTGGACGATGTTCTCGGTGATCTCGTGCTCGCCGCCCGAGATCCACATCTTGTTCCCGGTGAGCCGGTAACGCGGGCCGAGCGGGTCGGCCTCGAAGTCGGCGCCGTCGCCGCCCGCATCAGGGTCGGCCCGCGTGGCCACGTCGGACAGCGACGACCCCGCCTGTGGCTCCGACAGGCACATCGTGCCGAACCAGCGCCCGGACAGCTCGTTCATCGCGAAGACCTCGCGCTGCAAGTCCGTGCCGTACGCCATCAGGAGATTGGCGTTGCCGTTGGTCAGCATCGCGTAGCCGCCCAGGGCCACGCTGGCCTTGCTGAAGAAGCAGTTGGCGGCCATCTCGACCACGCAGGGCAATTGCATGCCGCCGTGTTCGTAGTCCTGCGCGGCGGCCAGCATGCCGGAGCCGACGTAGGCGGCGAGCGCCTCGTGCGTCGCCTTTGGCAGATGCACGCGTTCGCCGTCGAAGCGCGGCTCCTCGGTGTCGGCCAGGCGATTGAACGGCGCGAACTTCTCGCGGGCGATCTTCTCGCAGGTGTCGAGCACCGCGTCGAAGGTCTCCCGCGAGTGCTCCGAGAAGCGCTCGCGCCGACCGAGGTCCTGCACCTTCAGCCAGTCGTAGAGGAAGAATTCCAGCGTCTGGCGCATGCGGACCTCAGCGGTGACGGTGAACGATCAGAGGACTTCGAACACACCCGCGGCGCCCATGCCGCCGCCGATGCACATGGTCACGCACACGCGCTTGGCGCCGCGGCGCTTGCCTTCGATCAGCGCATGGCCGGTCAGGCGCTGGCCCGACACGCCGTACGGGTGGCCCAGCGCGATCGCGCCGCCGTTGACGTTCAACTTTTCCATCGGGATGCCGAGCTTGTCCGCGCAGTACAGCACCTGCACCGCGAAGGCCTCGTTGAGTTCCCACAGGTCGATGTCCGAGACCTTCAGTCCCAGGCGCTTGAGCACCTTGGGCACGGCGAACACGGGACCGATCCCCATCTCGTCGGGCTCGCAGCCGGCCACGGCGAAGCCGAGGAAACGGCCCAGCGGCTTGAGGCCCTTCTTCTCGGCATAGAACTCGCTGACGATCGCGCAGGCGCCGGCGCCGTCGCTGAACTGGCTGGCGTTGCCGGCCGTCACCACGCCGCCGGGCGTCGCCGTGCGGATGTCCTTGATGCTCTCGTAGGTGGTGCCCACGCGCAGGCCTTCGTCGACGCTCACGGTGACCTCGCGGGTCATCATGCCGCGCACCTTGTCGGCGACACCGGCCATCACGGTGATGGGGACGATCTCGGCGCTGAACAGGCCTTCGGCCTGCGCCGCGCAGGCGCGCTGCTGGCTGGCCGCGCCGTAGCGGTCCATGCGCTCCTTGGGGATCTTGTAGCGCTGGGCGACGTTCTCGGCCGTCTGCAGCATGGACCAGTAGATCTCGGGCTTGTGCGCCGACAGCCAGCTCTCGTGCAGCATGTGGCGGTTGGCCTCGTTCTGGACGCAGGAGATGCTCTCCACGCCGCCTGCGACGAACACGTCCGCCTCGCCCGCGATGATGCGCTGCGCCGCCGTCGCGATGGTCTGCAGCCCGCTGGAGCAGAACCGGTTGATGGTCTGCCCCGCGACGCTCACCGGCAGGCCGGCGCGCAGCGCGATCTGGCGCGCGATGTTGCTGCCGGTGGCGCCCTCGGGCGTGGCGCAGCCCATGAGGACGTCCTCGACTTCGCCGCCCTCGATGCCGGCGCGTTCCAGCGACGCGCGCACCACGTGGCCGCCCAGCGTGGCGCCGTGGGTCATGTTGAACGACCCCTTCCAGCTCTTGGCGAGCGGGGTGCGGGCCGTGGAAACGATCAATGCCTTGCTCATTCTTTTCTCCTGATGCGGTCCGCGGGGGTCAGTCGTTGAAGCCCTTGCCCTGGTCGGCCAGACGCTGCAGCAGCGGCGCGGGCTCCCAGAACTTGCCGTCGTCCAGCGGGTTCTTGGCGAAGCGCTTCATCGCCTGCACCACGTTGTAGAGGCCGAGCGTGTCGGCGTAGCACATCGGGCCGCCGCGGTGCAGCGGGAAACCGTAGCCGGTCAGGTAGACCATGTCGATGTCGGAGGCGCGTTGCGCGATGCCTTCCTCCAGGATCCTGGCGCCCTCGTTGACCAGGGCGAAGACCAGGCGTTGCACGATCTCCTCGTCGCTGATCTTGCGCGGCGTGATGCCCAGCGCCGAGCGGTGCATGTCGATCATGCCCAGCACCGTCTTGGACGGGATGGCGTCGCGCTTGCCGGGCAGGTAGTCGTACCAGCCGGCGCCGGTCTTCTGGCCGAAGCGGCCCATCTCGCACAGCAGGTCGGCGGTCTTGGAGTAGCGCAGGTCCGGCTTCTCCAGGTAGCGGCGCTTGCGGATGTACCAGCCCACGTCGTTGCCGGCCAGGTCGCCCATGCGGAAGGGGCCCATCGCGAAGCCGAAGCGCTCGGCGGCCTTGTCCACCTGCTGCGGGGTGCAGCCCTCCTCCAGCAGGAAGCCGGCCTGGCGGCTGTACTGCTCGATCATGCGGTTGCCGATGAAACCGTCGCACACGCCCGAGACCACGCAGGTCTTGCGGATCTTCTTGCCCAGCGCCATCACGGTGGCCAGCACGTCCTTGGCGGTGGCCGCGCCGCGCACCACCTCCAGCAGCTTCATCACGTTGGCGGGGCTGAAGAAGTGGGTGCCGATGACGTCCTGCGGGCGCTTCGTGAAGGACGCGATCTTGTCGACGTCCAGCGTCGAGGTGTTGGTGGCCAGGACCGCGCCGGGCTTCATCACCTCGTCGAGCTGCTTGAAGACCTTCTCCTTGACGTCGAGGTCCTCGAACACGGCCTCGATGACCAGGTCGGCCTGGCCGATGTCGGCATACTTGAGCGTCGTGTCCAGCAGCGCCATGCGCTGGGCGTACTTGTCTTCCTTGAGCTTGCCCTTCTTGATCTGCGCCTCGTAGTTCTTGCGGATGGTGGCGACGCCGCGGTCCAGCGCCTCCTGCTTCATCTCGAGGAGGGTCACCGGGATGCCGGCGTTCAGGAAGTTCATCGCGATGCCGCCGCCCATGGTGCCGGCGCCGATGATGGCGACCTGCTCGACCTTGCGCAGCGGGGTGTCCGCGGGCACGCCGGGGATCTTGGACGCGTCGCGTTCGGCGAAGAAGGCGTGGCGCAGCGCCTTGGATTCGGGCGTCAGCATCAGCTGCTGGAAGGCGTCGCGCTCGGCCGCCATGCCGTCCTCGAACTTCATGGCCACCGCGTTGGCGACGGTCTCCACGCACTGCAGCGGCGCGGGGAAGTTCTTGGACATCGCGCCCACGGTGTTGCGGGCGAACTGGAAGTAGGCCTGGGCCTCGGGATGCTGGGCCTTGATGTCGCGCACGCGCGGCAGCGGGCGCTTGTCGGCGATGCTCATCGCGAACTGCACGGCGCCGTCGATCAGGTCGCCGTCGATGACCTTCTGGAACAGCACCTGGCCGGGGACCTGCGCGAGCAGTTCGCTGGCGACCGGCTCGCCGCTGACGATCATGTTCAGCGCGGGTTCGACGCCCAGCGCGCGGGGTAGGCGCTGCGTGCCGCCGGCGCCCGGCAGCAGGCCCAGCTTGACCTCCGGCAGCGCGATCTTGGCACCGGGCGCGGTGACGCGGTAATGGCAGCCCAGGGCCAGCTCCAGCCCGCCGCCCATGGCGACACTGTGGATGGCGGCGACGACCGGCTTGGTGCAGGACTCGACGCGGGTGATCAGCGAGCCGAGGTTGGGTTCGGCCAGCGCCTTGGGCGAGCCGAACTCGCGGATGTCCGCGCCGCCGGAGAAGGCCTTGCCGGCGCCGGTGATCACGACGGCCTTGATGGCGGAATCGTTCTCCGCCTTCTCGATGCCGTCGGCGACGGCCAGGCGCGTGGCGTGGCCCAGGCCGTTGACCGGCGGATTGTTGAGCGTGATCACCGCGACCTGACCGCGGACTTCGTAGCTGGCACCCATGCTTGTTCCTTCCGATGCTGAAGAGTCGCCTCGCCGCGGTCGCGTGTCTCCCGGAGGCCGCCGGCGAAAAGAACGATCGTTCGATTCTAGGCAGCGGCGAGGCGCGCGGATTGTCTCTGCTGTGACAGGGCGCTACGGGGGAAGTGCGGAGGGAAGTGCGGAAGGAAGTGCGCGGGCGACGTCAGGCGTGCGACGTGCACGTCGGCAGGGCGCGAGGGCCTCGGAACAAACTCAGGACGGACTCAGGACGGACTCAGAACGGCTTGTCCAGCTGCGTCGGCAGGAAGCCGCGCGAGTGGGCGTCCTCATCGTCGTCCTCGATCTCCGTGCGCGCGAAGCCGCCCTGGGCGGCGCGATCGCGCAGGTGGTCCTGACGTGCCAGCGCGGCATCGACGCTGGCGACCGTCGGCGCCGGCGCGGCGCGCGGCGTCTCCATCGGACGGAAGGCCGGCAGTGGCGTGGGCGCGCTGATCGGCGAGACCGAATCCAGCGGCATCAGCGAGTCGGTGATGCCGTGGCTCGAGTCCTGCGGCGCGGCGACCGCCAGCTTGCGACGCAGCCGCTCGACGGTCAGACGCAGTTCGCCCAGCTCCATCTGCTGGCGTTCGATCTGGCGACGCGCCTGCGAGGTCTGCTCGTTGAGCAGCAGGCGCGAGGCCTCGATCCGATCGATCAACCGGCGCGCGCGCTTGAGCTTGGGCCACCACCAGCCGCTGGCGGCGACGCCGCCGACGGCCAGTCCGGCCACGGTTCCGAGGGCCACCATCCATGGCTGCACCGAATTCATGGGGGGATCCCTGTTCTTGTTTCCTGCCGGCCAATGTAGTCCGACGTGCGCGCCAAGAGGAGCGTCGGGCCACCCGGATCAGGGGACGGCGCAACGCCGCGCGGGGACCATGAACGTGGGGGGTGGGGATGTCGGGATACGAGCGGAACGCGCGGGCCCAGGTCTCCTGCGGTTGCCTTCGTCGAAGGAACCGCACCCGTCGGATCGGGACTCACACCTCCCCTGTTCAGACGCACCCCCCCACGATGCCGCGCCTCCACGACAAGGCCTCCTCCGGCCCTTCCGCCTACGACGCAGAGACCCGCCTCGATCCCACGCCCCAGGTCGACGCCTCTTCGCCGTCTCCCTGGTCGCTGCCCGCGGACGAGATGAACAAGATGGAACGGCTCGAACGCGGAGAAACGCTGCGCTTCTCACCGTCGGTCGAGCGCTACCTGGATCGCGTCGCGCAAGCGGACGAGGCCTGGGACTGCAGTCGCGCCCGACTGGCGTTTTCTCCGGCACGTTCGCAGCCTCCCAGCGACGACGACCGGACCGCGCTGATCGGCGAGGTGCCCCTGTGCCTGCTGAGCGGTCGTCAGCGGGGACAAGCCCTGGCGCTGCGTGAGCAGGGACGGCATCCATCGAACGCGCCGGCCCCCGACTTCTCCGCGCAGGCCTCCCTGACCGACCTGACCATCGCCTGCATGGAGGCCTTGTATGCCGCTCGCGGCGATGCCACGGTCTCCTGGACCCAAGCGCTGGCGCGCCTGGCCCGATGGGAGACGGAGGCCCCCTCGGATCGGGAGGCGCAGGCCCGGGCGAGCGGCGGGCGAGCGCTGCGCCAGGTCGTCAAGGACCGCTCCGATGACACCCTCCGTCTGGAGGGAGACGGCCTGAACCACGGCACCCCCGAATTCTCGTTGCCGCCTCGCGCCCTGCTCGGCGGGCTCGGTCTGGGATCGCGCGAGTTCCTGGCCGACCTGGGCCCGGCCCGGCCGCTGGAGATGGCGGCATTCCATGACTCCATGGCCGTCGTGCGCGCGCGCTACTGGTACCTTCGCATCGACAGCGACTCCGATGTGAGCCCCGCGTTGATTCCGGACTTCGTCACGCAGGTCGGCCTGCGCGGCGATGCCGATCGCTGTGGCCGCCTTGCCCTGGCACTGGCCGGGCGACCGGGAGGCGATCTCCGGACCGTTTGCATCCACGTGGCCGAATCGGCTCAGACCTCCAGCCACTCCTTGCGCACGTAGGCGTTCGCGCGCAGGTCCGCGGGCGTGCCTTCGAACACGATGCGCCCGTGGCCCATCACGTAGCAGCGCTCGGAGATCTCCAGCGCGATGGCCAGCTTCTGCTCGACCAGCAGCACCGATACGCCGCGCCGCTTGAGCTCCTTGAGGTACTCCGCGACCAGCTCGACGATCTTGGGCGCCAGGCCCTCGGTCGGCTCGTCGATCATGATCAGGTCGGGATCGCCCATCAACGTGCGGCACAGGGTCAGCATCTGCTGCTCGCCGCCGGACAGCACGCCGGCCTCGGTGTGCTGGCGCTCCTTCAGGCGCGGGAACATCGCGTACATGTCGTCGAAGGCCCAGCGCGGCTTGGCGCCCTTGCGACCGCCCTTCTCTCCGAGCATCAGGTTCTGATGCACCGTCAGCTTCGGGAAGATGTCCCGGTTCTCCGGCACGTAGCCGATGCCGCGATGCGCGATCTCGTAGGCCTTGCGGCCCAGCAGCTCGTCGCCGCCCCAAGCGATCGATCCGGTGCCGTCCACCTGGCCCATGATCGTCTTCACCGTCGTCGAGCGGCCCGAGCCGTTGCGGCCCAGCAGGCTGACGATCTCGCCCGGCCGCACATCCATCGACACGCCGTGCAGCACGTGGCTCTTGCCGTAGAAGGCGTGGACGTTGTCGAGCCGCAGCGCGCGCGTGCCCGCCACGGGTGTCGCCCCTGTCGACGCGGCGCGCATCGCGCCGATGTTGCTGTCATTCATCGCGACGCTCATGCATGCGCTCCCGCGGTCTGCGATTCAGCCAGCACCGAGCCCAGATACGCCTCCTGCACGCGCGGATTCGCGCGCACCGCGTCGGGCGTGTCGAAGGCGATCACCTCGCCGTAGACCAGCACCGCGATCTTGTCGGCCAGGCCGAAGACCACGCCCATGTCGTGTTCCACCGTCAGCAGCGTGCGGCCCTCGGTGACCTGACGGATCAGCTGGATGAAGCGCTTCGTTTCGCTCTTGCTCATGCCCGCCGTCGGTTCGTCCAGCAGGATCACCTGCGCGCCGCCGGCGATGGTGATGCCGATCTCCAGCACGCGCGCTTCGGCGTAGGTGAGGTTCACCGCCGGGACGTCGCGCTTCTTGTCGAGGTGCAGCATCTCCAGCAGTTCCTCGACGCGGTCGTTGACGTCGTCCATGCCGGCGAGGAACTTCCAGAACGCGTACTTGTGGCCCATGGACCAGAGCAGCGCGCAGCGGATGTTCTCGAACACCGACAGCCGCGTGAACAGGTTGGAGACCTGGAAGCTGCGCGACAGGCCGCGGCGGTTGATCTGGTAGGGCGGCAACTGGTCGATGCGCTCGCCGAAGAGCCGGATCTCGCCGCTGGTGGGCGCGAAGCGGCCGCTGATCAGGTTGAAGAGCGTCGACTTGCCGGCGCCGTTCGGGCCGATGATCGCGACGCGTTCGCCCGGCTTCACCGCCAGCTCCGCGCCGCGGATGATCTCGCTCTTGCCGAAGCTCTTGCGGACGGACTTCAGTTCCAAGGCATACGGGGCGTGGTGCGCGCTCACAGGCTCTCCCTCCGCTTGATCTCTTTCTCGATCTCTTCCTGCGCCCGGTCCCACTCCGCGCGGAATTCCCGCCGCACGAGTTCGAACAGGCCCAGGCCGGTGACCAGCACGAAGCCGGCGCCGAACCAGGACTCGACGCTCTTCGCATCGAGCGCCACGCCCAGGTAGCTCATCTTCGGGCCGAGCGCCTCGTTGAGCTGCAGGTGGTAGAGCATCTCCACCATCGCCGAGCCGCCGACCAGCATGGTCAGGGCCGCGCCCGCCAGGCCGAGGTAGGACGGCCACAGCGGACGCAGCTTGCCGAAGGCCGCCAGCCGCAGGTTCATCATGATCAGCGAGGCGATGCCGCCCGGCGCGTACATCACCATGAACAGGAAGATCAGGCCGAGGTAGAGCAGCCAGGCCTTCGTCAACTCCGAGAGCAGCACGGTGGCCACGACCATCAGCACCGCGCCGATGATGGGCCCGAAGAAGAAGGTCGCGCCGCCGAGGAAGGTGAACAGCAGGTAGGCGCCCGAGCGCGCCGCGCCGACGACCTCGGCGTTGACGATCTCGAAGTTCAGCGCCGACAGCCCGCCGGATACGCCGGCGAAGAAGCCCGCGATCAGGAACGCGAGGAAGCGCACCCACTGCGTGTCGTAGCCGATGAACTCGACGCGTTCGGGGTTGTCGCGCACCGCGTTGAGCATGCGTCCCAGCGGCGTGCGCGTGAACGCGAACAGCAGCGCCGTGCAGACGAAGGCGTAGATCGCGATCAGGTAGTAGACCTGGATCTGCGGTCCGAAGCTGATGCCCCACACCGCCTTGCCGACGACGCGGTTGGAGGACACGCCGCCCTCGCCGCCGAAGAACTCCGGCAGCATGAGCGACATCGACCAGATCAGCTCGCCCAGGCCGAGCGTGATCATCGCGAAGGGCGTGCCGGACTTCTTCGTCGACACGTAGCCGAAGAGCGCCGCGAAGAACAGGCCCGCGAGGCCGCCCACGACGGGCACCAGCCCCACTGGCAATGCGAGCTGCCCCGCGCCCACGACGTTCAGCGTGTGGATCGCCAGATAGGCGCCCAGGCCCGTGTACACGGCGTGGCCGAAGCTCAGCATGCCGCCCTGCCCCAGCAGCAGGTTGTAGGACAGGCACGCGATGATGGCGATGCCCATCTGCGACAGCATCGTCTGCGCCAGGCTGCTGGTCCACATCAGCGGCGCCGCGAGCAGCGCCAGTGCGTAGACGCCCCAGATCAGCCAGCGGCCGACGTTGTGCGGCTTGAAGTGGTAGGTCTCGCCGCGCCGGGCGCGGGGATGGACGCGCCGTGTCCCGCCGTGGGTCGGACCGGCGGACGGCGAGCCCGGCGCGGAGCCGGCAGGAGCGGCGGGCGTGGGGGAGGACGAAGAAGGCATGACGACGGCCATCGGTCAGCCCTCCCGCGTGCCGAGCAGGCCCTTGGGCCGGAAGATCAGGATGAGCACCATCAGCAGGTAGGGCAGGATGGGCGCGACCTGCGCCAGGGTGAGCTTGAGCAGCGGGTAGCCGAAGCTGTCGGGGCCGAGCCTGAACACCTGGGCCAGGGACACGTCGATGGTCAGCGGCAGGGTCTGCAGCAGCCCGATGACGATGGAGGCCACGAAGGCTCCGGCCAGCGAGCCGATGCCGCCGATGACGACCACGACGAAGATGATGGAACCGACGAGCACCGCCATCGACGGCTCGGTGACGAAGGTGACGCCGCCGATGACGCCGGCCAGCGCCGCGAGCGCGCAGCCGCTGCCGAACACCAGCATGAACACGCGCGGCACGTTGTGGCCGAGCGACTCGACCATCTCCGGATGCGTCAGCGCGGCCTGGATGACCAGGCCGATGCGGGTGCGCGTCAGCAGCAGCCACAGCGACAGCAGCATGAACAGCGCCACCAGCATCATGAAGGCGCGCGTGAGCGGGAACTTGGAGCAGCTGGCCGCGGCGCAGACGGCGGCCGGCGCGTCGCCCCAGGCCATCTGCAGCGCCTGGCCCGGCGCATGGATCAGCGTGAAGGCCGCGCCCTGCAGCGAGGGCGGCGGCGGGAACGGGACCGCCGTGCGGCCCCACACCAGCTGGACGAGTTCCAGCACGACATACGACAGCCCGAAGGTGATCAGCAGCTCCGGGACGTGGCCGAACTTGTGGACGCGCCGCAGCGCGCCCCGTTCGAACACGGCCCCGAGCCCGCCCACCACCAGCGGCGCGAGGAACAGCGCGGGCCAGAACCCGATCCACCCGGCGATGGAATACGCGACGTACGCGCCCAGCATGTAGAAGCTCGCATGCGCGAAGTTCAGCACGCCCATCATGCTGAAGATCAGCGTCAGGCCGGAGCTGAGCATGAACAGCAGCAGTCCCGAGGACAGGCCGTTCAGCAGGTTGATCAGGATCTGTTCCAAGAGTTCATCCTCTCAATCGCGTCGCATCACGCGACACCACCGCGAGCCGTCCGGCTCGCGGTGTTCGGATGCGAGTCAGCTGGGACGCTTCATCTGGCAGCTGGTCGGCGTGCTCGACACATACGCGTCGTAGGTCTTCACCGGTGCGAAGTTGAAGCCCGTGTTCTCGACGTTGTACGGATGCTTGGCGTCGACCTTCTCCCAGCGCGAGATGTAGATCGGCTGCTGCAGCTGGTGGTCGCCCTTGCGGATCTCGACGTCGCCGTTGAAGGACTTGAACTTCAGGCCTTCGAGGGCCGCGGCCACCTTCACCGGATCGGTACTCTTGGCCTTGGCCATCGCCGCGCCCAGCGCCGAGTAGATGTGGATGACGCTGCCGGTGTAGAAGTCGTCGTTGAACTTGGCCTTGAACTCGTTGGCCCAGGTGTCCATCTGGCCGCCCATGTTGTTGTAGTTGTAGGCCGCCTGGTAGACGCGCCCCGCGCCCGCGGCGCCGATGGCCGTCGGCGTGCCGGTGACGCCGGCGTAGTAGGTGTAGAACTTGCCGTTGTAGCCGGCCTCCGAGGCGGCCTTCACCAGCAGCGCCAGGTCCGAACCCCAGTTGCCGGTGATCACCGTGTCGGCGCCGCTGGCCTTGATCTTGGCGACGTAGGGCGCGAAGTCGCGCACCTGCGCCAGCGGGTGCAGGTCCTCGCCGACGATCTGCACGTCGGGACGCTTGCGGGCCAGCCCTTCCTTGGCGTACTTCGCGACCTGGTGGCCGTGCGCGTAGTTCTGGTTGAGCAGGTAGACCTTCTTGACGTCGGGCTGGTCCTTCAGGAAGGTCGTGATCGCTTCCATCTTCATCGACGTGTCGGCGTCGAAGCGGAAGTGCCAGTAGCTGCACTTGCTGTTGGTCAGGTCCGGGTCCACGGCCGAGTGGTTGAGGTACACGACCTCCTTGCCGGGATTGCGCTCGTTGTGCTTGTTGACGGCGTCGATGATCGCCAGCGCCGCGCCCGAGCCGTTGCCCTGCGTCACGTAGCGCACGCCCTGGTCGATGGCCGACTTCAGCGCGTTGAGCGACTCGGCGGGACTGAGCTTGTTGTCGATCGGGATGACCTCGAACTTCACGCCCGCCGGGTTGGTGGCGTTGAACTTCTCGGCGAAGAACTGGAAGGACTTGACCTGGTTCTGACCCACCGGCGCCATCAGGCCCGACAGCGGATCGATCCAGGCGATCTTCACCGTCTCGCCCTTCTGCGCCTGCGCGCCGGTGGCTGCCGTGACGGCGAAGGCGGCGACCGCGATGGCGCGGGCCACGGGACGGACCGGCGAGGAAATCGAACGCGTGCTGTGCTTGCTCATGCTTGTCTCCTGATGTGCTTTGTGTGTGTGCAAGGGCGTGAAGCGGCGGGTACGACGGACCGCAGCGGACTGCGGTGAATTGCGGAGAGGAAAAACGGTGGCGGCGGACTTCCTGCGGACGGCGCGGGACCGGCGGGCTCAGCAGCCCGGCAGCTTGTGGCCCTTGAACTGCTCGCGCAGCTTGAGCTTGAGCATCTTGCCGGTGGCTGTGTGCGGGATCTCGTCGACGAAGACGACGTCGTCGGGCACCTGCCACTTGGCGATCTTGCCCTCGTAGAAACCGAGCACCGCCTCGCGCGTCAGCGCCGCGCCGGCATCCGTCGGCTTGCGCACCACGACGAGCAGCGGGCGTTCGTCCCATTTCGGATGCGCGACCGCGATGACGGCGGCCTCGTGGACGGCCGGGTGCGCCATCGCGATGTTCTCGACGTCGATGGAGCTGATCCATTCGCCGCCGGACTTGATCACGTCCTTGCTGCGGTCGGTGATCTGCATGAAGCCGTCGGCGTCGATCGCGGCGACGTCCCCGGTCGGGAACCACAGGCCGGCGTCGCGGCCGTCCTCGCCGGTGACGCGGATCAGCGGCGACCCGTCATGCCCGAAGTAGCTGTCGATCACCCAGGGCCCGCGCACGACCAGGTTGCCCGAGCTCTTGCCGTCCCACGGCAGCGCCTGGCCGCCGTCGTCGACGACGGCCATGTCCACGCCGTAGATCGCCTTGCCCTGCTTCTCGAGGAGGTGGCGCTGCTGTTCCTTGGGCAGTTCCAGCTGGCGGCTGCTGAGCCGCGACAGCGTGCCCAGCGGCGACATCTCGGTCATGCCCCAGGCGTGGATGACCTCCACGCCGTAGTCGTCCATCAGCGTGCGCAGCATCGCCGGCGGGCAGGCCGAGCCGCCGATCACCGTGCGCTTGAAGGTCGAGAACTTCAGCCCGTTGGCGCCGACGTAGTTCAGCAGTCCCAGCCACACCGTGGGCACGCCGGCGCTGAAGGTGACCTTCTCCGTCTCGAACAACTCATACAGCGACTTGCCGTCCAGATGCGGCCCGGGCAGCACCAGCTTGCAGCCGACCAGCGCAGTGCTGTAGGGCAGTCCCCACGCGTTGACGTGGAACATGGGGACCACCGGCAGGATCACGTCTCGGCGCGAGGACGCCATCGCATCCGGCAGCGCCGCGCCGTAGGCATGCAGCACCGAACTGCGATGGCTGTAGACGGCGCCCTTGGGATTTCCGGTCGTGCCGCTCGTGTAGCAGATGCTGGAGGCGGTGTTCTCGTCGAACTCGGGCCAGACGTAGTGGCCGTCCTCGGCGGCGACGAGGTCCTCGTAGCAGCGCAGGTTGGGGATCGAGGACTCGGCCGGCATGTGGGCGCGGTCGCTCATCAGGATGAAGTGGCGCACCTGGCCGAGCTGCGGTGCGAGCTTCTCGACCAGCGGCAGGAAGGTCAGGTCGAAGCACAGCGCGCGGTCGTCGGCGTCGCCGGCGATCCAGGCGATCTGCTCGGGGAACAGGCGCGGATTGATCGTGTGGCAGACCAGGCCCGAGCCCGAGGTGCCGTAATAGATCTCGAGGTGGCGATGGCCGTTCCAGGCCAGCGTGCCGACGCGTTCGCCGGCTTTCAGCCCCAGCCGCGCGAAGGCCTGGGCAAGCTGCCGGGCGCGAAACTCGACCTCGCCCCAGGTGGTGCGATGCAGGTCGCCCTCGACCCGCTTGCTGACGATCTCGGTCTCCCCGGAATGGCGCGCCGCATGCTGGATCAACGATGAGATCAGCAAGGGCATCGACATCATCTGGCCCATCAGTGCCATGTCGTCTCCTGGAAATTGTCTCCGCGGAACCTCTCGGCGGCCGGACCGCGTGCAACGCGATCGGGCCAGCGCTCGGGCGCCTTGATTTCGGCTGTTCGAGTCAGTCTATCGACCGCCCCGAGCGCCTCGCGTCACCCTAGTGACGCGGCGGCGTTTCCGGCATAGGGGAATACACGGGACCGCGGCGGGCACAAGCTCTCTTGGCAGCGACAGGCGGCGGTGCTCAGATTCGGTGCGTCCAGGCCCTCACATCGAAAAACCAGAACCCCCAGGAGACGACGATGCGGCTCAACGACCTTCCCCTGACCAGCAAGCTCAACGGCGCGATCGTGCTGCTGCTCGTGTCGATGCTCGTGGTCGGCATGTTCACGCTGTGGCGCGGCGATCGCATCACCAGCGACTCCAGCGCGGCGATCGAGGCCGCGCAGGACATCATCCGCAAGTCCGTGCAGTGGCAGGGCATGACGCAGACGGCGGTGGCGCGCAGCATGGCCAGCGCGATCAGCTCGGACCCGGCCGTCGGCGAACTCTTCAAGGCCAACATCGCCAACGATGCGCCGGAAGTCGCCAAGCTGCGCGAGCAGATCGCGGCGGAAGCCACGCGCCCGGAGGACCAGGCCAAGCTCAAGGAGATCGTCGGTCTGGGACAGACGCTGCTCGCGGCCAGCAAGAAGGCACGAGAGTCCGGTGCGACCGGTGACTGGAGCGCCACCAGCCGCATCGTGCAGAACGAGTACGTGCCGTCGGTGAAGGTCTACCTCGAGGCGATCGGACAGTTCGTCGCGATGCAGGAGGACCACGCACGGGAGGCGCGCCAGGCCGCGGCCGACGCACGCGCGGCGTTGCGCTGGCAGGCGGGATTCGGCGCGCTCGTCATCGCCGCCGTCGGGCTGTTCACCGCGTGGCTGCTGAGCCGCGCGATCGTCACGCCGATGGCGCAGGCGGTGAAGGTCGCGGAGGCCGTGGCCGCCGGCGATCTGCGGTCGGAGATCCGTGTCGAGAGCCGCGACGAGACGGGACAGCTGCTGGGGGCGTTGCAGCGGATGAACGAGAGTCTCACGCGCATCGTCGGTCAGGTGCGGATGAGCAGCGACTCGATCGCGACAGGCACCGGCGAGATCGCCAGCGGCAATGCCGACCTGTCGCAGCGGACGGAGGAACAGGCCTCGAACCTCGAGGAGACGGCGGCGTCGATGGAGGAGCTCACCGCGACGGTGAAGCAGAACGCCGAAACCGCACGCACGGCGACGCAGCTGGCGCAGAGCGCGTCCACGGTCGCGGCCGAGGGTGGCCAGGCGGTGCAGCAGGTGGTGGCGGTGATGCGTCAGATCGATGAGAGCTCGCGCCGCATCACCGACATCATCGGCACGATCGACGGCATCGCTTTCCAGACCAACATCCTCGCCTTGAACGCGGCTGTCGAAGCGGCACGTGCCGGCGAACAGGGACGCGGCTTCGCCGTCGTCGCCAGCGAGGTGCGCGCGCTGGCGCAGCGCAGCGCGGCGGCCGCCAAGGAGATCAAGACGCTGATCGTCGACAGCGGCGCCAAGGTCGAGGCCGGCACGCGCATCGCCGGTTCGGCCGGCGAGACCATGGGCCAGATCGTCGAACAGGTGAAGCGGGTCTCCGACCTGATTGCGGAGATCAGCCATGCCAGCGTCGAGCAGAGTCAGGGCATCGGCCAGGTTGGCGACGCCATCACGCAGCTGGACCAGGTCACGCAGCAGAACGCCGCGCTCGTCGAGGAGGCGGCCGCGGCGGCCGAGAGCCTGAAGCATCAGGCCGCCCAATTGAACCAGGCCGTCGCCGTCTTCAGGCTCTGAGGGTCAGAGCTTGCGGCCTTCCGGCAGCTCGATCTTGACCTCCAGGACTTCGAGATCGTCCTGGCGCTCCATGTGGACCTTGATGTCGTCCGGGTTGATGGAGACGTACTTCGAGATGACCGCGAGCAGCTCGCGCTGCAGTTGCGGCAGGTAGTCGGGGCTGGCGCCGCGACCATTGCGTTCATGGGCGAGGATCAGCTGCAGGCGCTCCTTGGCGACGCTGGCGGTGCTTTTCTTTTCGCCCAGGAAGAAGGACATGAATCCCATGGTCTTTCCCTTTGGGGTCAGCGACTGAACAGACGCTTGAAGAAGCCCGGCTTCACGGCCTCGACGAAACGCATCGGCTTGTCCTCGCCCAGGAAGCGGGCGATGACGTCGGCGTAGGCCTCGGCAACATCCGTTCCCTTCATGTGGATGGCCGGCAGGCCCTGGTTGGACGCCTGCAGCACCACTTCGCTTTCCGGGATCACGCCGATCAGCGGCGTGCGCAGGATCTCGTGGATGTCCTCCAGCGACAGCATCTGTCCGCCCTCGACCCGGTTGGGGTTGTAGCGGGTGATCAGCAGGTGCTCCTTGACGGGCTCCTTGCCTTCGATCGCGCGTTTGGTCTTGCTGTTGAGCATGCCCAGGATGCGGTCGCTGTCGCGCACCGAGGAGACCTCGGGGTTGGTCACGACCAGCGCCTCGTCGGCGTAGTGCATGGCCATCAGCGCGCCGGTCTCGATGCCGGCCGGCGAATCGCAGACGATGAAGTCGAACTCCATCGCCTTGAGCTCGTCCAGCACGCGCTCGACGCCTTCCTGCTTGAGCGCATCCTTGTCGCGCGTCTGCGAGGCCGCCAGGATGAACAGCTTGTCCAGCTGCTTGTCCTTGATCAGCGCCTGGCTCAACTTGATCTCGTCATTGATGACGTTGATCAGGTCGTACACGACGCGGCGCTCGCACCCCATGATCAGGTCGAGGTTGCGCAGGCCGACGTCGAAGTCGATCACCGCCGTCTTGTAGCCGCGCATGGCGAGGCCGGTGGCAAAGCTGGCGCTGGTCGTGGTCTTGCCCACGCCGCCCTTGCCGGAGGTCACCACAACGATCTTGGTCATGGGGGAAGGTCCTTTTTTCAGAGTGTCTGGTTGGGAGGATCCGCGGGTCAGGCGCCCAGCGGCTCCATCAGCAGTTTTTCGCCGTCGAGCCGCACCTGCGCGGCCTTGCCCCGGACGTTGTCGGGCAGCGGGTTCTCGCTGGTGCGGTAGATGCCGGCGATGGCGATCAGTTCGGCCTCGAGCTGCTGCGCAAAGATGCGCGCGTCCGCGTTGCCGCGCGCGCCCGCGATGGCCTTGCCCCGCAACGGCGCATACACGTGGATGCTGCCGTCGGCGATGACTTCGGCGCCGTGGTTCACCGCCGCCAGGACGACCAGGTCGGCGCCCTTGGCGTAGACCTGCTGGCCGGAGCGCAGCGGCTTGTCGACGTAGACGGTCTTGGCCTCGGTGGGCACCGGCACTTCCACCGGCCGCTCGACGATGACTTCCTTGATGACCTGCTGGACGACCTGCTCGACCCGGGGTTCGCGCGGTTCACGCGGTTCACGCGAATCGCGCACCGGCTGGTCGGGCGCCTCGGCCAGGCCGAGCTCGGCCGCCTGGGCAAGTTCGGCGGCATTCGCGCCGACCACGCCCACCGGCTGCAAGCGATGACGGCGCAGCAGGGGCAGCAGCGCGGCGATGTCGACGCGGGAGACCGGCTCGGCGGCATCGATGGCGACAGGCGTCTCGGACTCCAGGCTCAGTTGCCCCTGGCTCTCGACCGCGCCCGGCGTCGTGACTGCCGTCGCGGCCGCCGCCGGCAACTGGCTCAGGTCCAGCAGCAGCGGATCGTGGTGGAACGCGTCGGGCGTCTCGCCCAGCCTGGCTTGGAGTTCCGCGTCGAGCGCGGCCGCGTCGGCCGTCTTCAGGACGAGGGAGAGCAGGCTCAGCGAGGCGCTCTTCAGTTCAAAAAGTTCCGGCGTCTTGCCGGCGGACGATCGCCCGGATGAATTGCCCGCCACTGCCTGCGTCATGAAAGAAATGAGGAATGCGTTTGCAAAGTCGCGGATTTTAGCGGTGCGCGAGGGCCTCTCTTTAGGGGCCTGCCCAGGCCGTGTGGTCCCGAAGGCCCTCAGGCCCGTGTCGAAAGCGTGTCATGTCCCTGCCACGCGACGTCATGGGAATGTTCGATCGGGCCATGGACTGCCTCATTTTTGAGCAAGCCACTGGAATACCGCTCGTGACAAGCACTTGCAAGCGTCATCGGCAGGTGACACACATGCTTGTCCACAGGGGCGGGGGATAGATCCACCATTCGGCAGGGACGGCACCGCCATCGCCGGGTCGCCCGTTCCGGCGTCATCGGAGGGTTGTCAACCCAAAAATCGAGGATGCGGGGCTTGACTTATCCCCATTCAGCGGCTCCATCGGTCCCGCACACCCGGGTGCTGCATCGCAGCTGCTCGTTTTCCCGGCAATCCGCTAAGTCGTTGATTCATATAGCGGGAATTCGCTTGCCCAGAAATGAGGCACGGAACCTCGGGGGGCCGTCGATCAAGGGTTTAGAGCAATCCCCGGCAGGTTTCCCACACAGTTATCCACAGTCTCGGTGGATAGCTTTCCGGGGTCTTTGAAATCAAGCATTTAGCGTCATTCCTTGAACCGGCGGACGAGGTCGATCCCCTCTTCGGCGGGCCGCCGGAGGGTGTGTGGGCCTTTGCGACAGGTCCGCCTGCCGTTACAAGTCGGATCGAATCCTCCGGTCGCCGGCTCGCCCGAGCGTGCGAATGCCGTCATGAATGCACCGGGTCGCGTCACGAATCCGACATCCAGGGCGAGCAGCGTGTCGTCGGACGGAGAAATCATCGGGGCGGCAAGGCCAAGGACAGGTGGGCAAGTCGCGGGCCCGATAGAGTCCCTGCTTTCTTCCGATGGGCGACGTGCCGGCAACGCCGGCGAAAGGTTGGCGATGGGTATCCGGTCCTGGCTCCGAAAGGAGTGGTTTCTGCTGGCGCTGGTCGGCGCGGTGGCGCTCGCCAGCGTGTGGCCCGACCTTGGCCGCAGCGGCGGACTCCTTCGGCTGGAGGTCGTCAGCAACTGGGGCGTGGCCCTCGTGTTCTTCCTGACCGGCCTCGGCCTGTCCGCCGCCGCGCTGCGCGACGGCGCGCTCAAATGGAAGGTCCATGTGCTGGTGCAGCTCAGCACCTACGCGCTCTTCCCGCTCCTGTGGTGGGGCTTCAGCGCGCTGTTCGGCCGCTGGCTGCCGCAAGACCTGGCCCTGGGCTTCGCCTACCTCTGCGCGCTGCCGTCGACCATCTCTTCGTCGGTCGCCATGACCGTGCTGGCCAAGGGCAATGTGCCGGCGGCGATCTTCAACGCCAGCGTCTCCAGCCTGCTGGGCATCGTGCTGACCCCGCTGCTGGTGGCGCTGATGGCCGGCACCAGCGGCGCCACCCTGCCCTTCGGCGAAGCGGTCTGGAAGCTGACCCAGCTGCTGCTGCTCCCGCTCGTCGCCGGCCAGTTGCTGCGCCCGCTGCTGCTGGGCTTTTACATGCGCCACAAGTCGCGCATCACGCTGGTCGACCGCTGGGTCATCATCCTGCTGGTGCTGTCGGCCTTCAGCGACTCCGTGGCCTCGGGCCTGTGGCGCGACCACGGCGCGGAACTGCTGGTCAAGGCGGCCCTGGGCGCCGCCCTGTTCCTGGCGGTGGTGATCGCGCTGAGCCGACTGGCCTCGCGCGCGATGGGCCTGCCGGTCGAGGACGAGATCGCCGCCGTGTTCTGCGGCTCCAAGAAGACGCTGGCCTCCGGCGTGCCGATGGCCAAGCTGCTGTTCGGCGCGCATCCGGCGGTCGGCGTGATCGTCCTGCCGATCATGTTCTATCACCAGCTGCAGCTCATCCTGTGCTCCTGGCTGGCCCAGCGTTACGCGTCGCGCCCGAGGCCGGCTTCCGGCGCCTAAAATGACCGGTTCCCCGGAAATCCCCCGGGGCCCCTGCAGCACTGAAAAGCGCCATGACCCGCAAGCTCTTCGTCACCACCGCCCTCCCGTACGCCAATGCGAATTTCCACATTGGCCACATCATGGAGTACACCCAGGCCGACATCTGGGTGCGCTTCCAGCGGATGCAGGGCAGCGAGGTGCACTTCGTCTGCGCCGACGACGCACACGGCGCGCCGATCATGATCGCGGCCGAGAAGGCGGGGAAGAGCCCGCAGCAGTTCGTGGCCGACATCGCGTCGGGCCGCAAGCAGTACCTCGACGGCTTCCACATCAGCTTCGACAACTGGCACTCCACCGACGGTGCCGAGAACCACGAACTGTCCAAGGAGATCTACCGTTCGCTGCGCGCCAACGAGTTGATCTCGGTGAAGACCATCGAGCAGTTCTTCGACCCGCAGAAGGCGATGTTCCTGCCCGACCGCTTCATCAAGGGCGAGTGTCCGAAGTGCGGCGCGAAGGACCAGTACGGCGATTCCTGCGAGGTCTGCGGCGCGGTCTACACGCCGACCGAGCTGAAGAACCCGTTCTCGGTGCTGACCGGCGCGACGCCGGTGATGAAGAGCTCGGAGCACTACTTCTTCAAGCTGTCCGACCCGCGCTGCGTCGAGTTCCTCGAGCAGTGGACGCAGGCGCCCGGCCGCCTTCAGCCGGAGGTGCTCAACAAGATCAAGGAGTGGTTCACCAAGGACGAGGACGGCAACGGCGGCCTGGGCGACTGGGACATCAGCCGCGACGCGCCCTACTTCGGCATCGAGATCCCCGACGCGCCGGGCAAGTACTTCTACGTCTGGCTGGACGCGCCGATCGGCTACCTGGCCTCGCTGAAGAACTACTTCGGCAAGACCGGCCGCGACTTCGACGCGTTCATCGAGGACGAGTCCACCGAGCAGGTCCACTTCATCGGCAAGGACATCACCTACTTCCACACGCTGTTCTGGCCGGCGATGCTGCACTTCAGCGGCCGCAAGACGCCCAACCACGTCTACGTGCACGGCTTCCTCACCGTCAACGGCGGGGAGAAGATGTCCAAGAGCCGAGGCACCGGCCTGGATCCGCTGAAGTACCTGTCGCTCGGCATGAATCCGGAGTGGCTGCGCTACTACCTGGCCGCCAAGCTGAACAGCAGGGTCGAGGACGTCGACTTCAACCCCGAGGACTTCGTCGCCCGCGTCAACTCGGACCTGGTCGGCAAGTACATCAACATCGCCAGCCGCGCGGCGGGTTTCCTGTCCAAGCGCTTCGGCGGCCAGCTGTCGGCCGACGTCGGCGTCGAGGGCCGCGCACTGCTGGACGGCCTGCGCGCGCACAAGGGCACCATCGTCGAGCTGTACGAGACCCGCGAGTTCGGCAAGGCGCTGCGCGAGATCATGCTGCTGGCCGACCGCGTCAACGAGTACGTGGACCAGAACAAGCCCTGGGACCTCGCCAAGCTCGAAGGCAAGGACCAGGTCCTGCAGGACGTCTGCACCGTCTGCATCGAGGCCTTCCGCCTGCTGTCGATCTACCTGAAGCCGGTGCTGCCGGCGCTGGTCGCCAAGGTCGAGTCCTTCCTGCAGGTCGCGCCGATGAGCTTCGTCGACGCCGAGCGCGCACTGGGCGCGCACAAGATCGGCGGCTACGAGCACCTGATGCAGCGCGTCGACCCGAAGCTGCTGGAAGCGCTGTTCGAACCGCCCGCGCCTCCCAAGGTCGTCCCCGGCGGCGAGGACCTCGCGCCCGAGATCAAGATCGACGACTTCGCCAAGGTCGACCTGCGCATCGCCAAGATCGTGAAGGCGGAGTTGGTCGACGGCTCGGACAAGCTGCTGCGCCTGACGCTGGATGTCGGCGAGGGCCGCCTGCGCAACGTGTTCAGCGGCATCCGCAGCGCCTATCAGCCGGAACAGCTGGAAGGCAAGCTCACGGTGATGGTGGCCAATCTGGCGCCGCGCAAGATGAAGTTCGGCGTCTCCGAAGGCATGGTGCTGGCCGCCAGCCATGCGGATGAAAAGGCAAACCCGGGAATCTTCGTGCTCGAACCTTTCCCAGGCGCCCAACCCGGCATGCGCGTTCGATAAGCCCACCCCCTACCGGCTGACGCCGGCCCCCTCAAGGGGGCGAGCCCGTAGGCCCGGCGAAGCCGGTGCCTCGGACTCCGTTTGGTCAATACCTTAAGATTCACCTCTCACACACGAGACTTCGCCATGCCGCTGTTCTGGAAGAAATACGAGTCCGAAGCCACGCAGTTCATCAACGAACTGAAGGCCAAGAAGCCGACGCTGGAAGCCGAGCAACGTGCCGGTCGCGCCCTGCTCTGGGACCGCGAGCAGGACCGCCAGGCGCAGGCCGGCTACAACGACGCCCGCGTGTCGCAGCAGGCCTACGTCTACCAGACCAAGTCCGAGTGAGCTGACGCCGCCGGCCCTGCCGACCTCGCCGCTCGACTGTCGTTCCCTGCGTGAGCAACGCTGACGACCATCGCGACACCGCCCTGACGCTGCCGGAGCCACCGGCGGATCAGGGCGGCGACGCTTCCACGCCCGACACGGTGGACCATGTCGCCGTCGCCCGGCTGTATGGCGAGCCGCTGTTCGCCATGCCGCAGGATCTCTACATCCCGCCGGATGCGCTGGAGGTGTTCCTGGAAGCGTTCCAGGGGCCGCTGGACCTGCTGCTGTACCTGATCCGCAAGCAGAACTTCAACATCCTCGACATCCCGCTGGCCGAGGTCACGCGGCAATACCTCAGCTACGTCGAGCAGTTGCGCAAGCACAACCTCGAACTGGCCAGCGAGTACCTGCTGATGGCCGCGATGCTGATCGAGATCAAGTCGCGGATGCTGCTGCCGCCCAAGAAGGTCGAGGGCAGTGACGAGGTGGAGGATCCGCGTGCGGAACTGGTCCGTCGCCTGCTCGAGTACGAGCAGATGAAGCAGGCCGCGATGCGGCTCGACCAGATGCCGGTGCTGGGACGCGACTTCCTGCGGGCGCAGATCCACATCGAGCAGTCGCTCGCACCGCGGCTGCCGGACGTGCACGTCGACGACCTGCGCGCGGCCTGGGCGGACCTGATGCGCCGCGCCAAGCTCAATCAGCATCACAAGATCTCGCGCGAGCAGCTGTCGGTGCGCGAGTACATGTCGCATCTGCTGCGCCGGCTGCAGGGGCAACGCTTCGTGGAGTTCGAGGACCTGTTCGAGCTGGACAAGGGCACCCAGGTGGTCGTCGTGTCCTTCATCGCGATGCTCGAACTGGCGCGGGAGCGCCTGGTCGAGATCACGCAGGCGGAAGCCTTCGCGCCGATCTACGTGCGGCTGGCTTATTCGCCGACCTGAACGCCGACCTGGGCCTCGCCCTGAGCGCCCTTGAGCTTCAGCGGAAGGTGGTGAACGCAGCGTTGGGCTGACGCTGGACCATCTGCCCCACGGCCAGCACGGCCTGCGTGCGGGAGCTGACGCCCAGCGCCTTCAATACGGCGGCGACGTGGTCCTTGATCGTCTCGACCGATACGCCCAGTTCGCGCGCGATGATCTTGTTCGGCTTGCCCTGCAGCAGCAGCGCCAGCACATCCGTCTGACGCGGCGTCAGTTGCAGGCTTTCCAGACCTTCCGTGGTCTGATAGCCGGCCTGGCTGGCCAGCGCCTGGACCTGGTTGAGCTTGGCGTTGTTGCCCGGCGCGGCCTCGGCTGCGACGGCGGCAGAGGCGGGGGCCGGTTCGGGCTCCGCCGGCGCATCCGAGCCCAGCGACATCGGCGGCACATAGATGCCGCCCGACATCACCAGCTTCAACGCCTGTGCCAGCACGTCGTTGCCAGTCCGCTTCGGAATGAATCCCATCGCGCCCTGGTCGATGGCGCGGATCACATCGCTGGCACGGTCGGAGGCAGAAATCACCACCACCGGCAGCGATGGGTACTGCGCGCGGAATTCCTCCAGCACGTCGAAGCCGCTGGCATCACCCAGATTCAGGTCCAGCAGCACCAGGTCGAAGTCCTGGCGCGACTTCAGCGTGTCGCGCGCCTGAGCCGCGCTGTCGGCGCCCAGCACCTGCACGTCTTCTCCCAGACCTTGAATCACAGTCTGGAGCGCGGCCAGGATCAGCGGGTGGTCGTCGATCAGCAAAACCCTCACGGGCGTCTCTCCTTGGATGGTCGGACTGCGACGAGGGGAGCCTCCCCACCGGCCATACCGAATAACTTTCGAACGAAGCCAAGATCATAGGCGGGCACCTCCGGGCAGGCACTCCCCCTTACGGTGGCATCTCATCCCATAGAAAGTTCTATTGTCGAACCACTATTTTTGTATTCGCACATTTCGGTGTCGTCGTGTGAAGGCTGTCCGTCGAGTGTGTCGACAGAAATACGGTGCTTCGGAAATGATGAAAACGACATCGTCGGGCGATTCGCGCCCACACCAATCCGACGTCTATGCGGCGTCGGCAAGCGCCCCTCAGCGGTATTGCCGCGTCAGCGATTCAGCGATGCAGACCGGCTTCCCGCCGGCGTCGCTTTCGACCGTCACCTCCACCATCATCTGCACTCCTCCCTCGACGGGCTCCAGCCGCTTGAGGACGAAGCGGCCCCGCAGCCGGCTGCCGACCGGCACCGGCGCCGGGAACCGCACCCGGTCCAGGCCGTAGTTGATCCCCATCCGCACCTCCGTCACCCGGAAGGCGGTCTCGTAGAAACGCGGCAGGAGGCTGAGCGTCAGGAAGCCGTGCGCGATGGTGGCGCCGAAGGGGCCTTGCGCGGCGCGCGCCGGGTCGGTGTGAATCCATTGCTGGTCTTCGGTGGCGTCGGCAAAGGCCTGGATCCGCGGCTGGTGCACCGCGATCCAGTCGGACACACCGATCTCCAGACCGACCCAGCCTCCCATTTCTTCCAATCGTTCGAATGTCCGCATATGACGCTTGTTTGCAGTGGCTACGGCGATAGTGCCGGAAGCCCCTCCAGGCGCGCTGTCGCATAGACGTCAGGCGACTACTTGTTTATGCCGTGCCTGTTCGTCCTTTGACAAGAAGCAGTCATTCACAGAACAGGTGTCAATTTTCAGAATCACGTCGTTTTCGAACTTTTGCGAGCGACGCCATGCCACTTCGACACAAGCTTTCAACTGCCAGCGACTGGATCCAGGCCGGCTGGCCCTTCCTCCTCACGGTTTCCGGCGGCGGCCTTTTCTTTGGGCACGCCATCGTCGCGTCCATCGAATCCACCCCGCACCCCGCGCTGGTCTACATCATCTTCGGCGCACTCGTCGTCGCCCTCCTGAGCGCCTGGCTGGTGCTGTTCCAGCTGCATCGCGACGAGCGGCTCGCGCGCCTGTGGGAAAAGCTGTCTGTCGATGAATTCGCCGCCTCGGAGCCCGCCGTGTCTCGCGGCTCGCCGTTCCGGGATGCCTATGCCCTGCTCGCCCAGCAGGATGCCCGCGCCTCCGAAGACGGCCGCCGAGAGCTGGAGCGTCGGCTCCACGCCGGCGAGCGCGCTTTTGGCGAGCGCCTGTCCCTCCCCGGTTTCATTGCGGGCGGACTGGTCGGCCTGGGGCTGGTCGGCACCTTCATCGGCCTGCTCGGCGCCTTGAACGAGCTGGCGCAACTGTTCTCGGGCATGACCGGGGGCGGCTCCGATCCCGCCGCAATGCTGGGCGGGATGATGGCCAAGCTGCAAGCGCCGATGAAGAGCATGGGCACGGCATTCATTGCCTCGCTCTACGGCCTGCTGGGTTCGCTGCTGCTCGGCGTCACGCTCGTGGCCGTCCAGAAGATTCGCCTGCGGGTGACGACCCATGTGCATGACGTCCTGATCGACGCCTTCGACCGCGCCCGTCGCGGATCGCCGACGCTGCCCCGCCTGCCTCAGGAGTCCGAGGCCGAGCACGCGCGTTGGCAAGCCGTGCTGCGCGCGATCGAAGGCTTGCAGGACATGCATCACCGACAGCTTGCGGCGGCAATGGCGCCGCTCGTGCGCGTCGAGTCGGCTCTGGAATGTCTGGTCGGAATCGCGGCGCAGGCGCTCGACCAGACTCCGGCTTGGCTGGATCAGGGAGCGCAACTGCGGGAACAGATCGCCCAATTGCGCAGCCTTGAGGAGAGCACCGCGCGCGCCGTGCTGCACGCGCTGCAATCGCAGCAGCAGTCCGCTCATCGACTGGTCGAACTGGCGACGCTGACTCACGAGGCGGACCGGACGGCCGCCTCTGAGCGCGATTTGCGCGACGCGGCGCTGCAGCAGTCGCTGCAGGGCTGCCGGGACGCCTTCGAGGACGTGTCCGGCCGGCTGCGCACGCTCTTGCTGAACACCTCCATCCCGGTCCGCGCCTGACGCCGTGGACTGCCCCGCCCTCCGCCTGAACTCCGACGCCTCATGACCACGACCAACCCCAACCTCCCCTCCCCGTCGTCTGTCGAGACCGGCAGACGGCCAGCCACGGCCAAGATCCAGGCCCCGCTCTCCAAGGTGAGAGACATCCGCGTCCTGGACACCGACCTCGTGATCACCCTCGAGTCCGGCGAGACAGCGGTCGTGCCCGACGGCGCGATCCGATCGATGACCGACCCGACCTTCGCTCTCCAGTTCGAGGACAGCGAGGTGCCCGGCAGTGTGTTGCTGCGCCAGGCGGGCCGCATGGAAATCGGGGAGCTGTCCTCGGTCGCCGTCAGCACGCCGGCTCGCAAGGACGACACGATGTGGCTGAACGGATCGACCGCCCGCGCCGCGGCGCCATCCGGCGATGTGGGGCGGGACGTCGCCGCACCGGGCGCGGCGCCCGCGCCAGCGGAGAGGTCCTGGGCGGAGAAGTGGTCGCCCTGGGCGACCCTGGGAGCCGGCGTGGCCGGTCTGGGAATCGCTGCCGCCGGGGCCGGTGGCAGCAAGGGAGGCACCACTCCGGCGGCGGCTCCGCCGGCTGCGGTGGCTCCGCCGGCTGCGGTGGCTCCGCCTGCCGAGCCGGCAGCGACGCCCGCGCCGTTCACCGTGTACGGCACCGTGACCGGGGGGCCCGTCGTGGCTGGCAACGACCTGCGGGTGGAGGTCAGAGGTGCCGATGGCAAGCTGCTCGGCATTGGCTCCATCGACGCCAGCGGCCGCTACCAGATCGCCGGCCTGCCAGGCGGCTATCACGGGGCACTGCTGGTGACCATCGCCAGCGACGGCGACGCAGGCGACTATCGCGACGAGGCGACCGGTCTGGCCGTCGATCTCAAGACGCCCTGGCGCGCCGCGACTTCGCGCAACGACGAGCCCCAGATCAAGGTGAACGTCACGCCGGTCACCGAACTCGCCGTGCAGTCGATGAAGCTGCCCCCGGAGAACTCCTTGCCGGAAGCGGCCACGGTGTCCAAGACCAACGCCGCGATCGCGAAGCTGCTCGGCATGGGAGACGCCGAGCTCACGCAACGTGCGCCGCTCGCCACCGTCGATCAAGCCGGCAACGCCGCCAAGGCCGACGACTACGGTCGTCTGCTCGCGATCCTCTCGGGTCTGGAGAAGGTCGATGCCCACGGAGGCGCCGATGGCGGAAGCGCGCAGGTGCAGCTCGGCAAATTCCTCGATGGGGGAGGCGACACCTGGCACTGGAAAGCCACCGCAGACGACGGCACTGTCCTGGGGGAACGGTTGACGCAAGCCTTCAACAGCTTGTCCGCCCCGGACCGGTCGGCGGCCACGCTCGCCGTGATGAACAGGGCTTTCGGTCTCCAGGCCGACGGCGGAACGCCCCGCGTGAGCAGTGTCTCATTCGCCGGTGTCGACGCGCAGGGCCACGACAAGCAGGACCAGCTCGCCATCGGCGACAAGCTCCGCGTGGCGGTGTCCGGCGACGTGGCGCTGTATGCACTCGGAAACGCGACGATCAGCTTGAAGATCGGCGATCGCAACGCCGATGCTGCCTTCGTCGGCCAGCGCGAAGACGGCGCCTTGATCTTCGAGTACACCGTGTCGAAAGGCGACTTCGCTCCGCAGGACGGCGTCACTGTCGTCGGCATGAAATCCGACGCCGGCAGCGCCCTGGTCGGCGCGTCGGGGACCGCGGTGTCCAGCGACATGCCGGCCGCGACTGCGGCCAGCCACCTCGCCGTGGGTTTGCCCGTCGATGCGGCTGATTGGTCGCTCGCGTCTGGAGACGACACGGGTCTCGATGCCGCCGATCGGATCACGCAGAAGAGCACACTGCGAGTTGTGGTGTCGGGACAGCCCGGCAACACGGTGCACCTGTTCGACGACTTGAACGGCAATGGTCAGGTCGACGACGGCGAGGAACTCGGCTCGGTGCTGATCAAGCCGGGCAAGGTCTCCGGCGTGATGTCGGCCACGTTGAACGCAGGCAGCCATTCCCTGGGCGTCTATCAGACCGACGATTCGCAGCGGACGGGGCCCGTTTCGGCCATCAGGAGCGTCGTCGTCGACACGCAGACGACGGCGCCGCTGATGCAACTCGCCGGCGAACACGCCACTTCGGATGACGGCACGATGGTGGCCCTCGACAGCAAGTTGACGCTGCGCATCGACGCCGAGGTCGGCAGCGACGTGACGGCGTACGCCGACAAGAACGGCAACGGCGTGTTCGATGCCGCCGATCAGGTGCTGACGCACTATCTGCAGACCGAAGCCCAGCAGACGGTGCACGCCGAAATGCCGTTGGACGACGGCAAGGTCATGGTAGGTGTCGCAGTCACCGACGCCGCCGGCAATCAGGCGGCGTCCGCGCCGCGCGCCGTGACGGTGTCCGCACATCCCCTCGCGGCCCCGCAACTGCAGTTGATGCCCGGGGACGATACCGGCACGAACGACGCCGATGGGAGGACGCAGCTGTCGCGGGTGCACATCATCGCCTCCGGCCTGTCCGGCACGCAGCTCGTCGTGTTCGACGACAAGAACGACAACGGCGTTGAGGACAACGGAGAGCGGATCGGCACCGGCACATTGCAAGCCGGTGAGACGTCAACGACCTTGCAGGTGACATTGACGGAAGACACCCATCATCTGCGTGCCTTCCTGGTCAACGACTACGGCATTGCTGGCAACGTGTCCGCCAATCTGACGGTCGAGGTCGACCTCACCGCACCGGTTAAACCGACCATCGAGTTGGACGCGGCGAGTGATACCGGCATTGCCGGGGACAAGATCACTGCGGCCCACCAGGCGACCCTGAATTTGCACGGTGAGGCGGGGGCCAGCTTCGATTTCTTCGAGGACGTCAACAACAACGGCGTGATGGATGAGGGAGAGCACCGCGAGGATGGCGTGTTCGGCGATGACGGATCCGCTTCGGTGACAGTCACGACCACCCCGGGCGCCAGCCACTTCG
Source organism: Mitsuaria sp. CC2 (assembly GCF_048957715.1). Taxonomy (NCBI): domain Bacteria; kingdom Pseudomonadati; phylum Pseudomonadota; class Betaproteobacteria; order Burkholderiales; family Sphaerotilaceae; genus Roseateles; species Mitsuaria sp. CC2. Next base: position 123,474 of record NZ_JARVXN010000022.1, read on the forward strand.
TGGCAGTGAGCCACGATGCCGTCGGCAACGCCAGTCAGGCAGGAACGCTGGACGTGCAAGTCATCGCGCGCCTACCCCCCGCTGCATCCCCGCAACTGCTGACGTTGGACGCGCGGCTTGGTTATGACGGTGATCCCACCGACGGCCTCGTGATCAACGGCGCCAGCTCCGGCGAGAAGCTCACCGCAGCCCACCTCGGCCTCATCGCCGACGTCGGCGCCGCAGACGTTTTGATCAGCACAACCGCCCTGGAGAACCTGCAGATATTCCGCGACGGGCAGCCGCTGTCGACTTCCGACATCTTCACGCTGAAGGAAGTGGCGGATGGTCGGATCACCGTGCGCTACTCGCAAAGCGACGCCTCGCTGGCAGCGAGCGGCACGTTCGCGGACGCGGACTTCCTCGTTTCGCGGCCCAGCGCCACCACCGACACCGAAGTACATCATCTCAATCTCGCCATGCTTCATGACAAGGGCGCGGTGATTTTTGCCGATGGGTCCGGGGACGGCGGCAGGACCTCTCCGCTCTCCAGCTCCGCCGGCGGCGCCGGCGGAGCTGGCGGGAGTGGCGCGGACCACCTGCTCGGCACGGCGGCAGGCGATCTGATCTTCGGCGACGGCTCGGGCGGCGGCGGCGGCATGAAGGGCGCAAAGGGTAACGGCGCCGGCGGCAGCGGCGGCGGAGCGGCGGATGTGATCCACGGGGGCGACGGGAACGATGTCATCTTCGGCGACGGCTTCGCGGGTGACGTCGGGGCGCAATCAGGCGGTGCCGGCGGTTACGGCGGCGGCGGCGGCGGCGGTGTCAACGGGTACTACGGCGGAAATGCGGGCAGTGGCGGCATCGGCGGGGGCAGCGGCGGCGTGGCGGCGGCGGGTGGCAGCGCCACGCTGGGCGCCAACGATGGGGGCTCGGCGTCCATCTATAGCAGCGGTCGCACCTCAGGCGGTGGCGGTGCCGGCGTCGGCTCCGGTTCCGACTACAGCGCCGAGTTCGACGGCGCCGCCAACGCCACGCTGCACCACTACGACAACAGTGGCGTGGCGTCGTCCGCGATCGACGCCGCGCGCTCGGCACTCCTCGACGGGCCCGGTGGCGCAAACGCCGAGAACCGCATGTTCACGCAGGCGATGGGAGGAGGCGACGATCTGATCGACGGTGGCGGCGGCAACGACGTGATCATGGGCGGCAATGGCAACGATCGGATCAGCGGCGGTACTGGAAACGATGTCATGTATGGCCGCGGAGGGGGTACGGCGTCCGGGACGGACAACGACGTGTTCATCTGGGACCGTCACGACGCAGGTCCGAACGGGGCGGTCGATGTCATTCGCGACTTCGGCAGGAGCGCCAACAACAACGACCAGTTGGATGTCCATGCGCTGCTGGAAGGACGCAACGATGCGGGCGACCAATTGGCCCAATGGATCCAGGTCATCAGCAATGCCTCGGCGCCCACGGGCCTCGCCGGCGCCGATGCGACCGCCAAGGGGACGCTGATCGTCATCGACATCGACGGCGCGGGGCCCCAGCATGTGATGCAGCAGATCTTCCTCTCCGGCACGTCGCTTCCCACCACCGACGTGAATGCGCTGATCCAGCAGGGCGTCCTGATCGTCTGAGCCTGCCATGCAAGCCTCCTCCTCCGCCCCTAATGTGTGGCCCGGCTATGTCGGCGCGACCGCCGCGCTGGCGATCACCCTGTTGCTGCTGATCGGCTTCCTCGGCGCCAATCTGTTCGTCCTGGGTCGTCGCACCGCGCAAGTCCTGCACGCCGCCGGCGAGATCGCCGCGCAGTCGGATGCCACGTCTGCGACCAGTGCGACGCCGCCTGATGCGAACTCCCCGGCGGCCGGCGTCTCACAGGCGATCCCGCGTGACAAGAGTACCGAGACCGCGCCTGCCACCGTCGGATCGCCGGTCTCCGGGGAGGCCGTCGCGTCAGCGCCTGAACAGGCACGCGGCGCGGCCCCGCCGTCGGCAGTTGCTCCGCCCCCCTGGCGCATCGTCGTGGCATTCGACAACAACGCCTACCGCTTGGACGACAGCACGCAGGCGTCGATGAAAGCAGCGATCGCTCAAGTCGCCCATCGTTCGCTGCGGGTCGAAGCGACCGTCAAAGACCAGCCGGCGTCGACCGCGAGAGCCGCCTTCGTGCGAGTGATGGCCGTGCGCAATGCGCTGCTGGACGCGGGCATCCCGAGCAGCCGGATCCTCCCCGCCGTGCGGTCCGGGGACGAAGCCCCACCACCGGGCTCCGCGAGCCTGCCCGGCTCCGCCGGCCCGGATGGTCGCACCGTGGTGATTTCCCTCTCGCCCGCCTCTTTGGAACAGGACACTTCCGATGCACGTTGATTCCTCTTCCAGCGCGCCCGACTTTTGGCCCGGCTACGTGGACGCCTTGATCAACGTGGTGCTGAACCTGCTGTTCGTGGTCTCCATCTTCGCCATCGCCGTGGCCGCGACAAGCCTGTCCGCGCCATCGCCGCACGGCGGCCCTGATCCCGTCACAGCAGACAAGTCCGACGACAAGACGCAGCCTTCCCGCGCCCCGATCGGCTCATCGATTGCCACGCCCATCGGGCCGACCACCTGGCATGTCGCGCAACGCGTCGTTTCGCCCAAGGCCCACGCCGATGCCGATGCCGTTGCCGATGCGGTGGTCGCGAAAAGTGGCGCTGCGGCGCAAGGCGCGACGATGCAAGAGTTCGCGCGGTACGGAGATCCCGTGCTGGACCTGCGGCTGACCGTGCGGGCCGACACGTCCGCGTCGAGCACACCCCCCGTGCGGTTGGAGGGCGTGTCCGGCAACGGGGACCTGCGTTTCAAGCTGTCTTTCGCCCCGGGCGCCGTGGCGCTGGATGAAGAAGTCCGGGGTCTATTGCAGGTGATGGCTGCATCCACACTGGCGGATCGTCCGCTGACGCTGTGGGCGGCCACCGATCTGCGTCAGGCCACCGCGCGCCTGGCGACCAGCCGGCGCCTGATGGCGCTGCGTGATGAGCTCTCGAGCGCTGGCATCGACGCCGCGCGCATCGACTTGCGCATCACGGGGGGCGGAACCTGGCCGGAGGCCGCGCCGGCTTCGGTCTGGCTGACCAGCGCGGACCAGCCCGCCAGTCCGGCCGAAGCGCGCTGAACGCAGCGTCGATCTGGAATTTCGGACGGCGTTGACCTGCGTCCTCAACGCGCCAGCCAGATGCTGAGTCGTTGCCACTGTTCCAGATCGCGGGCCACGCGGCCGGGCGCGATGTCCCAGAGCGTCAGACCGCGCGCAGCCAGTTGCACGTAGTTCTGGGTGTCGCGCAGCTCGGCCAGAAGCGGCAGCCCGAGCTGCTCGATGAACTGGTGGAGCTGCTGCTGCGATAGCGTCCCCTCGCGCACGCGCATCGCCACCAGACCGATGTCCAGTCCATGGCCGGACTCGTCAGGGGACCTGCCGCGATTCCGGGACGCCTCTCGCAGCTCCCGCACGAAGTCGTAGGTCGCCTGGATATCGAAGAGGCTGGGCTGCAGCGGCACGATCACGCGGTCCGCCACCTTGAGCGCCTGAGCGAACTTCTTGCCGGACAACCCGGCGGGGGTGTCCAGCACCGCATGCGACACCCCTTTGGGCGCGCGCAGTTGCTCGGTCGACGCCAGCTCCCAGCCGCGGATCGCCGGCAGCGCTGCAGGCCGCTGCGCGAGCCACTTCGCCGAAGATTGCTGGCGGTCGATGTCGCCAAGCATGACCGCGTGCCCGCGATGGGCCAGGAATCCCGCGACGTTGCTCGCGAGCGTGCTCTTGCCGACCCCGCCCTTGGGGTTGGCGACCAGGATCACCGGCATGGCCTCTCCTCTCCTCAATGAGGTGCGCGCGATGTTATGCGATGCCGCAAAATCCGGCGCCATGAGTGCCCCCTCCTCCATCCTCATCCTGGTCGCGCATCCGGATCTGGCTCATTCCCGCGTGACGCGGGCGATGCTGTCCGCCGCGCACGGCCTGCCCGACGTCCGCGTGCGCGACCTCTACGCGCTGTACCCGGACTACTCGATCGACACGCACGCCGAGCAGGAGGCCCTGCGCGACGCCGAGATGCTGGTCTGGCTGCACCCGATGCACTGGTACGGCATGCCGGCGCTGATGAAGCTGTGGGTGGACGAGGTGCTGAGCGTCGGCTTCGCGTACGGCCAGACCGGTCACGCGCTGCACGGCAAGGACCTGTGGCTGGTGACCTCCGCCGGCGGCAGCGAACACTCGTACAGCGCCGAGGGCTACAACCGCCATCCGGTCGGCGACTTCCTGCTGCCCTATGCGCAGACGGCCGCGCTGTGCGGCATGCGCTTCCTGCCGCCGCTGATCCTGCACGGCGCGCAGAAGGCGGCGGCCGAACAGGTCCAGGCCCATGCGCAGGCCTTCGTCGAGGGCCTGCGCGCGTTGCCTGAATGGTGCGAGCACCAGCCCGAGCCCCCGCAGGAGACGGTCCCCGACGACGAGCGCCCGGTGCGCGAGGAAGGAGCGCCGGTCTGATGGATGTCTCCACTCCGATGGCCGCGGCGTCCGCCGCGATGACTGCCGCGTCCGCCGCCGTGACCGCGACCGAAAGCGCCGTGCACGGCGCTCATGGCAACTGGCTGCTGACCCCGCTCGTCCTGCTGGCCGCCGCGGTGCTCGCGGTACCGCTGGCGCGCGGGTTGAAGCTGGGATCGATCCTGGGCTATCTCGTGGCGGGCGTGCTGCTCGGGCCGCAGGTGCTGGGGCTGATCAGCCAGCCGGCGACGGTGCTGGAAATCGGCGAATTCGGCGTCGTGCTGATGATGTTCCTGGTCGGCCTGGAGCTCGAGCCCAAGCGGCTGTGGGCGATGCGCCGGCCGATCTTCGGTTGGGGATCGGCGCAGATGCTGGGCTGCGCGGCCCTGCTGCTGATCCCGTCCTTCTTCCTCGACGCTGACTGGCACGCCGCCGTCATCGCGGCGCTGGGGTTGGCGATGTCCTCGACGGCGGTGGCGCTGGCCACGCTCAGCGAAAAGAACCTCGGCAACACGCGCGCCGGCCAGAGCGTGATCAGCGTCGCGCTGCTGCAGGACATCGCCGCGATCCCGGTGCTGGCGCTGGTGCCCCTCCTGGCGAGCCAGGGCCGGCCCGCCGCGGGCCATTCCGGCGGACGGATCTGGCTGGCGCTCGGGGCGCTCGTGCTGATCGTGCTGGGCGGCCGGCTGCTGCTGCGGCCGCTGCTGCGCTGGATCGCGCGCAGCGGCACACCGGAGATCTTCACCGCCGCCTCGCTGCTGCTGGTGCTGGCGGCGGCGATGCTGATGCAGAAGGCGGGACTGTCGATGGCGCTGGGCGCCTTCGCGGCCGGCGTGCTGCTCGCGGAGAGCGAGTACCGCCGCGCGTTGGAGGCCGACCTGGAACCGTTCAAGGGGCTGCTGCTCGGCATGTTCTTCATCGCCGTGGGCATGGGGCTGGACCTGACGGTGCTGTGGCACAAGCCGTTGGTCGTGCTCGGCCTGCTGGCCGCGCTCTGGCTGTGCAAGGGTGTGGTGCTGGCGGTGCTGGGTCGGGCCATGGGCCTGCCCAGGCCGGAGCGCGCGGTTTTCGTCATCCTGCTGGCGCAGGGCGGCGAGTTCGGCTTCGTCGTCTTCCAGCTGGCCGAGCAGGCGACGCTGCTGGATGCGGAACAGCGCTCGGTGCTGGTCGCGGCGGTCGCCCTGTCGCTGGCGCTGACCCCGGCGCTGCTGGCCTGGGCGCAGCGTCGCGCCGGCCAGATCGAGCGCAAGTCGCCGCACGCGCTCACCGAGCAGCAGGAGTCGACGGTGATCATCGCGGGCTTCGGGCGCTACGGGCAGATCATCGGGCGCATGCTCTTCGCCAACGGCATTCCGGCGACGGTACTGGACCACGACGCCGACACCGTCGAATCGCTGCGGCGCTTCGGCTGGCGCGTATTCTGGGGCGACGCGACCCGGCTGGAACTGCTGCGCACCGCAGGTGCCCAGCACGCGCGGGTGCTGGTGCTGGCTGTCGACGATTTCAACCACAGTGTCAAGATCGCCGAAATCGCGCGGCAGCATTTCCCGCACCTGACCATCGTCGCGCGGGCGCGCAACGTCCAGCACTATTACGCGCTGCGCGAACTGGGCGTCGAATTGATCGAGCGCGAGACGCTGGACTCCGCGCTCATGAGCGCGCGCAGCGTGCTCCAGCAGTTGGGCTGGGAGCCGCACGCGGCGCGGCAGATGGCGTGGCGTTTCCGGCGTCACACCGTCGAGCAGACCGAGGCACTTCGCCCGCACCGGGGCGACCTGGACACGCTGATCGCCATGTCCAAGCGAGGTCGCGAGCAGCTGGAGGAGCGCCTCGCCGCTGAACGCAAGGCGCTGGCCGAGGGCAAGGTCCGCAATCCCTGGCAGGAGCCGCATCTGGCGCCGGGAGCGGCCCCGGCTGCCGCCCCGATCGCGACGCCGGTGTCATCCGAGCATCCCCTGCCGGACAAGGCCTGACGAGGGCGGCGACAATCGACCGCTTATGTTTGCCCCTTCCCAACTCGAGGTCCGGCGATTCTTCTGCCAGACCTATCGCAAGTACCGCGACAAGCTGCCGCTGACGCCGATGGAGGCGATCGCCTCGGACTGGATCGAGCAGCATCCGGAGTACCACGAGGAACTCGCCGACGAAGACGCCGCGCTCGCGGCGGTCTATACGGTCGAGGACGGCCGCACGAATCCGTTCCTTCACCTCTCCATGCACCTGAGTCTGATGGAGCAGCACCAGATCGACCAGCCGACCGGCGTGCGCCAGGCGCTGGATCTTCTGGCCGCTCGTCGCCAATCGCTGCACGAGGCCCACCACGAGGCGATGGAATGCCTGGGCGAGATGATCTGGTCCTCACAGCGCAGCGGCCTGCCCCCGGACGGCCACGTCTACCTGGACTGCCTGCGGCGCAAGGCGACGCGGACGCCGACCTGACGTCGACCAGCAATGCAAAAGGCCACGCACTGCGTGGCCTTCGTCATTGGAGAGGCGCCCGGCTTACGCCTGGATAGCGCCACCCAGCGCCGACTTGCGCTCGCTCTTGCCGGACGCGCCATACAGGCCGCTCGGCTCGCCGGGCATCAGCACGTCGATGGCGCGGTCCAGCGCCGCGGTGGCACGGGCCAGAGATTCGCGCTGGGCGGCGACACGGCCGCCAGCCTGCATCAGACGGGTGCGCAGCCCTTGCGGCACGGTGCCGGTACGCGCGGCCGCGCTGAACTGTTCGATCGCCCGGGCCAGCGCCGCGTGCAACGACGCCGCGTGCAGCTCGATCGCCTGCGAGTCGCGTCGATGCAGCGCGTCGCCCAGCAGGTTCAGGCAGCTTTCGACGTCCTGGAGCGGTTGCTCCAGATCGACGGAGGTCGTGGTCAGAGGCGTGGCGGTCATGGGCGTCACCGGAAAAGCTTGGATCTTGGTCGCTTCAGCTCAGCTTTTTACGACTGGGCGCTCAGTGCGACTGCTGGGTGCGGCCCAGCATCTCGGACGCGTTGGCGATCAGCTTGTCGGCGATCGCGTCAGCGTTGATCTTGAACTCGCCCTTCTCGATCGCGCTGGCGATGCGGGCGACCTTCTCCGCGTCGAAGCTGCCGTCGTCCTGGCCCGTGCCCGAGATCAGGCTGCTGGCCGTGCTCGACAGTTCGACCTTGGATCCCTCGTTCGAGGGGGCAGCGGCACCGGCCTTGGCGGCCTTGGCGCCCCCCTCGGTCGCGCCGGCAGCGGTGCCGCCGACTTTCGAGTAGGCGTTGATGTCAGCGTTGTTACCGATCTTCATGGCGTTTCTCCATGGGCCCGAGAACTTCCGGATCCCTTCCATTAGCGGGTTTATCGACCTGCCTGGACGGAACTTGAGGGGCGAGCTTCACAAATTAGACAGATCTCTCGGTGAAGGGCCTCACAGTACCACCTCCACCCGTCGTTCACCGATCGTACGCCCGGTGGCCATGCGGCCATTGTCGAAACGTACCCGGACATCCTGGCCTTCCAGCCCGACACCCATCGCCTGGCCTTCGCCGGCGATCGCATATCCATCCCCGGTGGCCATCACCTGCACCCGGTCTCCCGGCTGCACCCATTGGCGCAGCTTGAGGTCGACGGAACGCAGTGCCTGGCCGGCCGCGACCGGTTTGGCGAGGTGGCGCCCGAGCCAGCCATCCGCTTGTGTATAGATGGCGCCGGCCTCACCGGCAATATCTACTTCGGCCAGCCGGAAATGTTCTTGAGTCAGGACCGTGCCGGTCGGCAGGTCGGCGGCGGCAACAAAGGCCTGACCGAAGACCTTGATCGTCAGCGGCAGCGTCACGTTCCACCTGGTCACGCCGGCCAGACAGCGCAGGCCCAGCCGGGTGCGGCCCCACATGCGGCTGCCGGGCGGCAGGTAGGGCTGGATCTGCGCGCAGGGCGCCAGGCGCAGGCGCGGGTCCAGCTTGCCGATCTCGATCTCCACGCGCGCCTGGTCCGGCGCCACCTGGCGGGCGCCGGCCATCGCCAGCGTCTGCAGGCGATCTTCCAGCGTCGCGTCCAGCGCACCGAGGCCCGAGGCGCCAGGTTCGCTAATAGAAATATTGGGCGCCGCGGCGATCTGCACCGGCGCGGCAGTCTGCGCCTCGGCCTCGTCGACCAGCCCGAACATCAGCCACACGGACATCAGCGCCCCCGCCAGCAGGGCGGGCAGCGCCTGCGCGTGGCGGGCATGGGTGGGGTGGCAGCTTTGCGGCATGGGTCGGAACTGTACGGATCCGGGGCTCGCCGGTGGCTTCGAAATGCGCCGGGATCACCCGTCTTATCGCGCTCATGTTTTCGGACCTGCTGAACACAATGCTCGAACCTGACAAAAACGGGTGACAGGCAACGGGCCGCGTCCCGACGCCCCGCCCCGTCCGAAGGAGAAACGACATGCTGAACAAACTGACCGACGCGATGAACTTCCAGTCCCAGGCGCTGACCCTGCGGGCGGAGCGTCAGCGTCTGCTGGCCAGCAACATCGCCAATGCCGACACCCCGGGCTACCAGTCCAAGGACATGGACTTCGCCAAGGCGCTGCGCGCGGCGACCTCCCCGGCGGCCAATCCTTCGGAGTCCAACCAGACCCTGACCCAGCGCACCCAGAACGCACTGCAGAGCAGCCTGAGCGCGATGACCAGCATGGACAGCAACACCGTCGACATGGACCGCGAGCGCGCCAGCTTCGCTGACAACACGGTGAAGTACGAGGCCTCGCTGCGGTTCCTGAACGGCTCGATCCGCACGATGCTGGACGCGATGAAGTCGCCGAACGCCGCCTGATCGGCCGCTAGAAGAAGGAGCCCGTCATGTCGATGTTCAGCATCTTCCACATCAGCGGCAGCGCGGTCAGCGCGCAGAGCCAGCGCCTGAACGCGGTGGCCAGCAACATGGCCAACGCCGACACGGTCGCCGGCCCGGACGGCCAGGCGTACAAGGCACGCCAGGTGGTGTTCCAGAGCGTGCTCGCCCAGAACGGCATGGACCAGACCGACGTCGGCGTGCAGGTGGTGGGCGTCCAGGAGAACCAGACCCCCGGCCGCCGCATCCATGACCCTGGCCACCAGTTGGCGGACGCCGACGGCTACGTCACCTACAGCAATGTGAACAGCGTGGAGGAGATGGTCAACATGATCTCCGCCTCCCGCTCATACCAGAACAACCTCGAGGTCATGGGCACCGCCAAGTCGCTGCTGCTCAAGACCCTGCAGATGGGCCAGGGCTGACCGCCTGCTCCGCCAGATCAACCGCAAGTAACGCGAACAAAGCGCGAACGGAACGCCCATCATGGACTTCACCGCCCTGAACAACAACACGAAGACCGGCGCCGCCACGAACACGGCCGCCGCCAGCGCCACCGGCACGAGCGCGCAGGAAACCTCCGACCGTTTCCTGAAGCTGCTGGTCGCGCAGTTGCAGAACCAGGATCCGATGAACCCGATGGACAACGCCGCGGTCACGACCCAGATGGCGCAGATCCAAACCGTCACCGGCGTCAGCACGCTGAACAGCAGCATCCAGGCCCTGGGCAGCCAGTTCGGCCAGATGCAAGCGCTGCAGAGCGTGAGCCTGGTCGGCCGCGAGGTCACGGTCCCCGGCAACAAGGTGAACGTCGCCGACGGCAAGGCCACGATGAACTTCGATCTGGCCGGCGCCGCCGACGCGGTCAAGCTGGAGATCCTCAACGGGGCCGGCGAAGTCGTCTCCACGCAGGACCTCGGCAAGATGAAGAGCGGCATGCAGTCGTACACCTGGGACGCCTCCAAGGCGACCGAAACGACCAACCTGAGCTTCCGCGTCACGGCGACCAACGCCAGCGCGCCGGTCACCACCACCACCCTCACCCGCGACACGGTGCGCGCGGTGAACACGAGCGGCGCCACGCTGCAGCTCGAACTCAAGAATTCCGGCCTGGTCGATTACGACAAGGTCCGGTCGCTGGGCTGATCCCAGCACTTCCGCCCCAGCCCAGCTCCCCAGCTTCACCCCGATTTATCCCGCAGATTCGCGCCTGAATCGCCCAAGGACACCACCATGAGCTTCCAACAAGGCCTCTCCGGACTGAACGCTTCCAGCAAGAACCTGGAAGTCATCGGCAACAACATCGCCAACTCGCAGACCTACGGCGCCAAGTCGTCGCGGGCCGAGTTCGCCGACATGTATGCCGCCTCGCTCAACGGCGCCGGCTCCAACGACGTCGGCATCGGCGTGCAGATCCAGACGGTGGCGCAGCAGTTCACACAGGGCAATATCTCGATCACCGAGAACCCGATGGACCTGGCGATCAACGGCGCGGGCTTCTTCCAGGTGTCCGACGGCAAGAGCCCGACGGTGTACACGCGCAACGGGCAGTTCAAGGTCGACAAGGACGGCAACATCGTCAACAACGACCAGCTCAAGCTGATGGGCTACCCCGCGGACGCCAACGGCGTGATCCAGCCGGGCCTGGCCACCGGTCTGAAGCTGCCCACCGGCGGCATCGATCCCAAGGTCACCAGCGACATCAAGATGGAGTTCAACCTGGACTCCCGCGCCGGCCCGACCGCCGCCTACGACCTGACCGATCCGGCCGACCCGAACTCGCCCAAGATCGACAAGACCGGCATCACGCTGAACGACCCCACCTCGTACAACAACGCGACGTCGATGACGGTGTACGACGCCAAGGGCCAGCCCACCGCGCTGACCATGTACTTCCAGCGCGCCAACAACGACGACGCCAACGGCAACACCGTCTGGAACGTCTATCTGACGGCCAACGGCAGCGCGGTGCAGTTCGACTCGCAGGGCAACCCGATCGAGACCGACGACGGCACCGCCAAGGGCAACCCGCTGACGCCGTTCACGCAGATGACCTTCCTGCCCACCGGGGGCAAGCCCGTCTCGCCCGGCCCGAGCGAATTTCTGAACCTGAAGATCCCCGCCGGCACGAACTCGCAGGGCGCGCCGACGCTGCCGATCCCGGCGCCGCCGGCCGACCCGTCGGATCCGTCGGTGCAGGGCATCAGCTTCGACCTGCGCTCGGCCACGGAGAACGGCTCCAACTTCGCCGTGACCGACCTGAGCCAGAACGGCTACGCGCCGGGCCAGTTGGTCGGCATCAAGCTGGAAGACAACGGCATCGTGACCGCCCGCTATTCGAATGGCGAATCCAAGCCTGCCGGCCAGGTTGAACTGGCGAATTTCCGCAACCCGCAAGGCCTGCAGCCGCTGGGCGGCAATGTCTGGGCACGGACCAACGCGTCGGGCGATCCGGTCGTGGGCGTCCCCGGCGACGGCAACCTGGGCGTGCTCACCCCGGGCGCGCTGGAGGAGTCCAACGTGGACCTGACTTCCGAACTGGTCAACATGATGACCGCCCAGCGCGTCTACCAGGCCAATTCGCAGACCATCAAGACGCAGGACCAGGTCCTGCAGACGCTGGTCAACCTGCGCTGATCCCGGCGCAGCCGAGCTGACCGACCCCATTGCCGATCGCTGAGGAGTTGTCATGGACCGCATGATCTACCTGTCGATGAGCGGCGCCCAGGCGGCGATGTCGCGCCAGGACGTGCTCTCCAACAACCTGGCCAACGCCAACAGCAACGGCTTCCGGGCCGAGCTGCAGGCGTTCCGGGCGGTGCCCATCCGCGGCGAGGGGGCATCCACCCGCGCCTTCGCGCTGGAGACCACCACCGGCCACGACCTCGCCGCCGGCCCGATCACGACCACCGACCGCAACCTGGACGTCGCCATGAAGGGCAAGTCCTGGATGGCCGTGCAGGCGCTGGACGGCACGGAGGCCTACACCCGCGCCGGCTCGATGGACGTGGACCAGGACGGCGTGCTGCGCATGCGCAACGGCCTGCAGGTGCTGGGCGACGGCGGTCCGATCACGGTGCCGCCCAACTCCACGATCTCCATCGGCGACGACGGCACGGTCGTGGCCAAGGCCGACGGCCAGCGTCCGGTGAACATCGGCCGCATCAAGCTGGTCACCGAGGACGGCCGCTTCACGCGCCGCGACGACGGCCTGTTCATCGCCGACGGCGGCGACCCGCTGCCCGCCGATCCCGCCGCCCGGCTCCAGTCGGGCGCTCTCGAAGGCTCCAACGTGAGCCCGGTCGAGACCATGGTCGGCATGATCGCCGCCGCCCGCCAGTTCGAGCAGCAGATGAAGATGCTCTCGATCGCCCAGACCCACGGCCAGGCAGCGTCCAAGCTGCTGTCCGACAGCTGATCCGCCTGCCGACAGTTCGCAGTACGGAACCGCATTCGCCACAGGATTAGGAGACTTCGATGCTTCGCTCGCTCTGGACCGCCAAGACCGGCATGGAAACCCAGCAGACCCAGCTGGACGTGATTTCCCACAACCTCGCCAACGTCTCGACCAACGGCTTCAAGAAGTCGCACGCGGTCTTCGAAGACCTGATGTACCAGACGCTGCGCCAGCCCGGCGCCAACAACACCGAGCAGACCACGCTGCCCACCGGCATGCAGGTCGGCCTGGGCGCCCGCGCGGTCGCGACCTCGCGCAGCCACTCGCAGGGCAGCCTGACGCAGACGTCCAACTACCTGGACGTCGCCGTCAAGGGCAACGGTTTCTTCCAGGTCCAGATGCCCGACGGCACCACCGCCTACACCCGCGACGGCAGCTTCCAGCTGGACGCCAACGGCCAGGTCGTCACCAACAACGGCAACACCGTGCTGCCGGGAATCATCGTCCCGGCCGACGCCAAGTCGCTGACCATCGGCGCCGACGGCACGGTGAGCGTCACCACCGCCGCCAGCGCCACGCCGACGACGCTGGGTCAGCTTCAATTGGCGAACTTCATCAACCCGCCGGGGCTGGAATCGCTGGGCGGCAACCTGTACGCCGAGACCGTCGCCTCCGGCACGCCGCAGACCGGCGCCCCCGGCCAGAACAGCCTGGGCACGGTGCAGCAGGGTTTCGTCGAAACCTCGAACGTCAACGTCGTCGAGGAACTGGTCCAGATGATCCAGACGCAGCGCGCCTACGAAATGAACTCGAAGGCGATCACGACCACGGACCAGATGCTTCAGAAGCTCTCCCAGCTCTGACGGGCGCTCGCCCCGCTTTTCGACCGATCGGGCGTTGAGCGCCCGCGCGACGATGCGGTGGCCTTCGTTCTTGTCCGCGATCCTAGGAGTTGTCATGCCTTCGTTCCCGTCCCTGCCCCGTTCCCTTCCCCGCTCGTTCGTTGCCCTGGCCGTCGTGCCGGCGGCCTTCGCGCTGACCGCGTGCTCGACGATGTACCCGCAGCCGCGGGTGGACATGCAGCCCGCGCCGGTCGTGAAGATGCCCGAGCCGATCCCGGCCTCCGCCAACAACGGCGCGATCTACCAGAACGCGAACTACCGGCCGCTGTTCGAGGATCACCGCGCCCGCCTGGTCGGCGACATCGTCACCGTGACGATCACCGAAAAGGTCAGCGCGACGCAGAAGTCGACCAGCGAACTGGACAAGAGCGGCGCCCTGGCCGCCGGCGTGACCGCGATCCCGGGCATCGCCGGGAACTCCTTCGGCGCCGGCCGTGCCGACGTGGGCGGCTCCTCGTCCAGCAAGAGCACCGGCAAGGGCACGAACGAGAACACCAACGACTTCTCCGGCACCATCACCGCCGTCGTCACCGGCGTGCTGCCCAACGGCCACCTGCTGATCTCGGGCGAGAAGCAGGTCGGCGTGAACGCCAACGTGGACATCCTGCGCTTCTACGGTCAGGTCGACCCGCAATCGATCCGCCAGGGGAACATCGTCGCCTCGACGGCGATCGCCAACGTCCGGGTCGAGCAGCGCGGTCGCGGCGCCGTCGCGGACGCACACGGAATTGGCTGGCTATCCCGCTTCTTCTTGAACCTTTCGCCCGTTTAAGTTTCCCCACAATCGGTCACACGAGTCTGCAACCGTGTGACCGAGATGTACCCCAACACCCTCCCCCGTTTCTTCTCCCGCCCCAGCCACGGAGGCTTTCGCCTGCTGGCCTCCGGCCTGCTGTCGCTGATGGCCCTGCTCGCGATCGCGACGCCGGCCGAGGCGACGCGCATCAAGGAAGTCGCCGCGGTGCAGGGCGTCCGCTCCAACCCGCTGACCGGCTACGGCCTGGTGGTGGGCCTGGACGGCACCGGCGACCAGACCACGCAGGCCCCGTTCACGGGCCAGAGCATCACCGCCATGCTGCAGCAGTTCGGCGTGCTGCTCCCGCCCGGCGTGACCATGCAGCCGCGCAACGTCGCGGCGGTGATGATCACCACCCAGCTTCCCCCCTTCGCGCAGCCCGGCCAGCCGCTGGACATCGTCGTGTCCTCCATGGGCAACGCCAAGAGCCTGCGTGGCGGCACGCTGATCGCCACGCCGCTGCGCGGCGCCGACGGCCAGATCTATGCGATCGCCCAGGGCAACCTGATCGTCGGCGGCGCCGGCGCGTCCGCGGGCGGCTCCAAGGTCCAGATCAACCACCTGAGCGCCGGCCGCATCCCCGGCGGCGCGCTGGTCGAGCGCAGCGTGCCCACGCCGCTGCAGCAGAACGAGTGGCTGCAACTGGACCTGAACGCCTCGGACTTCGGCACCGCGCGCGCCGTCGCCAAGGCGATCAACAAGTCCAAGGGCGAAGGCACGGCGATGGCGCTGGACGGCCGCGTCGTGAAGGTCCGCGCCCCGCTGGCGCCGGACGCCCGCGTCGCCTTCCTGGCCGACATGGAGAACCTGAGCTTCGACCAGGAGATCCCGTCCGCCCGCATCGTCATCAACGCCCGCACCGGCTCGGTCGTCATGAACCAGGCCGTCACGCTGCAGCCCTGCGCGGTCGCGCACGGCAACCTGGCGGTGACCATTTCCAGCACGCCTCAGGTCAGCCAGCCCAACGCGCTGTCCGGGGGGCAGACCACGGTCACGCAGAAGACCGACATCTCGATCAAGCAGGACCCCGGTTCGCTGATCCAGCTGCCGGCCGGCGCGCGCCTGAACGACGTCGTCAAGGCGCTCAACACGCTGGGCGCCACGCCTCAGGACCTGCTGGCGATCCTTCAGGCGATGAAGAGCGCCGGCGCGTTGAACGCCGAACTCGAGGTGATCTGACATGGCCCTCTCCACTCCCCTCAGCACCGCGCTCGGCATGGGCGTGAACGGCCTGTCGTCCGACACGCGTTCGGTCGAGCAGCTCAAGGGCACCGCGTCGCGCGACCCCAAGGCCGCGGTCAAGGAGACCGCGCGCCAGTTCGAGGCCCTCTTCATGCAGGAAGTGATGAAGAGCATGCGCCAGGCCACGATGAACAGCGGGATGATGGAGAACTCGGCGACCCAGATGGGCGGCGAGATGCTGGACCAGCAGTACGCCGCGAAGATGACCGGCCTGCCTGGCGGCCTGTCGCAGGCCATCGAGCGCCACCTGCAGCGCCAGCTCGGCGTGAAGGACGGCGAGCTGCCGAGCGCCAAGGATGCGACCAAGGTGCCGCAGCTGCCGGCGATGGCCGTGAAGAACGTGCAGCCGCACGTGCAGGACTTCATCCTCAAGCACGACGCCGCCGCCAGGTCCGCGCAGGCGGCGACCGGCATCCCGGCGAGCTTCATGATCGCGCAGGCCGCGCACGAATCCGGCTGGGGCAAGCGCGAGATCCTGAACAAGGACGGCACCAGCAGCAACAACATCTTCGGCATCAAGGCCGGCGCCAACTGGACGGGCAAGGTCGCCGAGGTGCAGACCACCGAGTACATCGACGGCAAGGCGGTCAAGGTGACGGCCAAGTTCCGCGCCTACGCCAGCCATGAAGAGGCCTTCAAGGACTACGCCAAGCTGATCGGCAACAACGACCGCTACCGCGACGTCGTCGCCAAGGCCAACACCGGCAGCGCCGAGGGCTTCGCCAAGGGCCTGCAGAAGGCCGGCTACGCCACCGATCCCGAATACGCGACCAAGCTCGCGCGCACGATCAACACCACGATGCGCGTGCAGCGCGCGCTGGCCTGATCGCCCGTCGCTGAGGAAAGACCGAGGACCCCGCCATGAGTACCTCCCCGCTGCTCTCGCTCGGCATGCGCGCCATGTTCGCCAACCAGGCGGCGCTGCAGACGATCGGCCAGAACATCGCCAATGCGAACACGCAGGGGTACTCGCGCCAGGAAGTCGTGCTGACCACGCCCGAGGGCCAGTTCACCGGCGCGGGCTACTTCGGCAAGGGCGTCAACGTGCAGACGGTGACCCGCTCGCACAACGAGTTCCTCACCCGCGAGGCCGCGGCCGCCAAGTCGCAGGCTTTCGCCGACACGACCATGCAGTCGCAGCTGGCGCAACTGGAGAAGCTCTTCCCCACCGGCGACGACAGCATCGGCCAGTCCGCCAACGACTTCCTGAACGCGCTGGTCGACGTCGCCAGCCGCCCGAACGATCCCTCGGCGCGCCAGGTCGTGCTGGGCAAGGCGCAAGCGCTCGCCGCGCGATTCCAGAGCGCGGGCCAGCAGCTCGCCGACCTGCAGTCCGGCGTCGTCAGCGACATGAACGCCGATGTCAAGCAGGTCAACGAACTCGCCAAGCAGATCGCCGCGGCCAACGACCAGATCGCGCGCTCGGCCGGCACCAGCCACACGCCCAACGACCTGCTCGACAAGCGCGACCAGCTGATCTCCCAGCTCAGCCAGTACGTGCAGGTCAGCACCGTCCCCAACGCCCGCGACGGCACGACCGGCGTGTTCATCGGCGGCGGACAGGTCTTGGTGCTCGGCGGCCAGGCGCAGCAGCTCTCGGTCACGCCCGATCCCTACGACGGCGCGCGCGCGCAGCTCTCGATCACCGACACCAGCGGCACGCGCGTGCTGGACGACAGCACGCTCACCGGCGGCACGCTGACGGCGATGCTGCGTTACCAGAACACCCACCTGCAGGACGCCCGCAACCTGCTCGGTCAGATGGCGACCGCGATCGCGTCGCGCGTCAATGAGCAGCAGAGCCTGGGCATCGACCTCACGGCGCAGGCCGGCGGACCGCTCTTCACCATCGCCGATCCCACGGTGCTCCCGGCGACCACCAACCGCGGCGACGCCAAGGTCAGCGCGACCGTCACCGACGGCTCGCTGGTCCCGGCGCTGTCGTTCACCGTCACGCCCGATCCGACCGGCACGCCGGACAGCTACCAGATCTCGGTGCGCCCGGGCGGCCAGCCGACGATCATGAGCAACGACCAGATCAAGGCGGCCTACGGCATCAGCCTCTCGACGACCGGCACCATGCAGCAGGGCGACAGCTTCCTGCTGGAGCCGGTGGCCAACGCGGCGGGCAGCTTCAAGCGCGCGCTGGACGATCCGTCCGGCCTGGCGGCGGCTTCGCCCATCATCGGCACGACCAACATCAACAACAAGGGCACGGCCACCGTCGACACGCTCTACGCGATCAACGACAAGTTCGACAAGAGCAAGCAGCCCGCGACCGTCCAGTTCGGCGCCGTCAATGCCGACAACAGCATCGACTACACGATCACCCTGTCGGACAACACGCAGGTCAGCGGCACCTGGAAGGCCGGCGGCAAGATCGGCAACGATCCGGCCAACGGCATCGACCTCGGCTTCGAACTCAGCATCAACGGCGTGCCGCGCGAAGGCGACAAGATCGCCATGCAGGTCTCGGACCAGGTCGTGTCCACCAACAACGGCAACGCCAAGGCCTTCCTCGCCATGCAGAAGGAGCCCTTCCTGGGCAAGCAGCTGCAGGTCGACGGCACCTTGTCGCGCGGCCAGACCGTCAACGAGGCCTACGCCGCCGCGATGGCCGACATCGGCTCGCGCGTGCAGGGCGCGGACTACCTCGCGCAGGTCTCCACCACGGTGGCGTCCTCCGCCGAGCAGACCCGCTCCAGCCAGGCCGGCGTCAACCTCGACGAGGAGGCGGCCAAGCTCATGCAGTTCCAGCAGGGCTACCAGGCCGCCGCCAAGATGCTCCAGGCCGCGCAGAGCCTCTTCGACCAACTGCTGAGCGTGGTGGGCCGCTGACGCGCCGACCCGTGCACCGATCGCCTGAACCCTGAAGGACGCAGCCATGCGACTCTCGACCAACAACATGTTCGACTCCAGCATCGCGACGCTGCAGCGCCGCCAGCAGGAGATGCAGGAAGCGCAGCAGCGCCTGACCAGCGGCAAGCGCGTCGAGAAGGCCAGCGACGACCCCACCGGCGCGGCACGTGCCGAGCGCGCGCGCACCTCCATCGGTCAGGTCGACGCCAGCCAGCGCGCGCTGGATGCCAGCCGCAACAGCATGACGCTGGCCGAAAGCGCGCTGGGCGACGCCAACGAACTCATGCAGCAGATCCGCGAGGCGCTGGTCGCCGCCGGCAACGCCAGCTACAGCGATCCCGAACGCCAAGGCCTGGCCAACAAGGTCCAGGGCCTGCGCGACCAGCTGCTGTCGATCGCCAATCGCACCGACGGCGCGGGCGGTTACCTCTTCTCCGGCCAGGGCACCTCGGGCACGCCCTTCCTCGACAACCCGGTGCAGCGCGACGCCGCGGGGAACCGCACCGGCGGCGGAGTCGGCTTTGAGGGCATCTCGGGCAGCGTCACGACCGGCAACCTCGAGAACTATCCGCTCAGCGTCGACGGCCGCCAGGCCTGGGAGCAGGCGCGCAGCGGCAACGGCACCTTCGAGACCGGCCCCGCGCCCAACGCGTTGACCGGCAAGGCCTCCACCGGCTACATCGACTCCGGTCGCGTCACCGATCCGGCCCTGATCACCGGCGACAGCTACAGCATCGTCGTCAGCGGCACCGCCCCCTCGCAGACCTTCACCGTCTTCAACGAATCACAGGGCCACGTGCCCGTCGCCAGCGACAACTACGCCGCCGGCCAGACCGTCAAGTTCGACGGCATGGCGATGACGCTTGCCGGCGCGCCCTCCGACGGCGACACCTTCAGCGTCAAGCCCTCCACGGCCGACCTCAAGCTCTTCGAAGTGCTGGACCGCACCATCGAATCGCTCAAGGTCACCGGCCGCACCGGCCCCGAGATCACGCAGAACAACCTCATGAACCTGCGCGACCTGGACGCCGTCATGGGCAACCTCGCCAACGTGCGCAGCCAGGTGGGCGAACAGATGAACAACCTCGACGGTTCGGAGTCCCGGCTGCAGACGCTCAAGGTTTACAACAAGGCTGAGCAATCTGCCGCAGAGGATCTGGACATGACCCAGGGCATTTCCGACTTCCAGAATCAGCAGACGGGCTACGATGCGGCGCTGAAGACCTACTCGATGGTGCAGCGCATGTCGCTGTTCCAGTACATCAACACCTGATGCGCCGATCTGAATGAACTCGACACACGCCGTGCTGGGCCAAGTGGCCCTGGGGTACGCGCCCCTGGTTTCCAAGTCCTTCGACATCGAGGCCACCCGCGTCACGGTGTTCGCACTTCGCCCCGAAGGCACGCCCGACGCGGGCGAGCTGCTCGCGGCGCTGGCGGAGGCCTTCCCGACCAAATCCGTGCTGCTGAACGTGGCCCACGAAGGCCTGCTCAAGGGCCTGCTTGCCGCCGCGCTCCCGGGCAATTTCAAGATTGAAGTCCCCGCCTTCCTGCTGTCCGACGCGGACGTCGCGACGCAGGCCCAGGCCCGCGGCGCCCTGATCAAGGGCCGCTCCGACGCGGCCGGGTTCAAGCAGCTGGTGCTGGACCTGCAGGAGCTGGGCGGCGGTCCGCTGCCCGCCGGCAAATCCGTGCTGATCTCGGGCGCCCGCAACGGCGCCGATTTCAAGCAGGCACTGGATGCCGGCGCGGCCGGCGTGCTGGGCTGGACCGTGCACGGCGAGTTCGAGGCGCCTGCCGCTCCGGCGGCCCGCAACGACTCGCAGGCGGACCTGCAGGTCATCGTCGAGCTGATGTCGCGCGTCGACCAGGGTGAGGATGTCGAGCGCCTGGAGCAGACGCTCAAGCGTGATCCGAGCCTGGCTTTCAAGCTGCTGCGTTACATGAACTCCGCGGCCTTCGGCCTGTCGGTCGAGGTTTCCTCGTTCAGACACGCCATCATGCTGCTGGGGTATGCCCGCCTGCGCCGCTGGCTGGCCCTGCTGCTGGCCACGGCCAGCAAGGACCACGCGATGCGTCCGGTCATGTTCGGCGCGTTGCGGCGCGGCCTGGTCATGGAAGAGTTGGCCAAGAGCATGACGGACTCCGAAGTCCGCGACGAGATGTTCATCTGCGGCCTCTTCTCGCTGCTGGACCACATGCTCAAGCAGCCCTTCGAAAAGCTGCTGCAGTCCATCCCTGTGCCGGAGCGTGTGCGCCAGGCGCTGGTCGAGCAGACCGGTCCGTACAAGGGCTACCTGGACCTGGTGCAGGCGATCGAGAACGAATCGGTCTTCGACGTCCGAGCGGCGCTCGACACGCTGATGCTGGGGCCGGACGAAGTGAACGGCGCCGTGCTGCGCGCGCTGAACAAGGCAGCGCAGCTCGAGTGATCGCGGGCGTCCATGCAGCGCACCGAGAGGCCTCGCCGCCAACGCCGCGAGGCCTTTTTCCATTGCGGTCCTCGGTAGCAAACCTGTGGAAGTGAGACGTCGATGGGGGACGGCAGGTCGCGGGGTTTTGGCCCTTGCGGCCAAGGCCCTGCGACCTGGCGGCCAACGCCCCGACCGTGGCAGGTAGGCGGTCCCCACCCGGCATAAACTCGGCCCGTGTCCACCCAACTCCCCCTTGCCTCTTCCGATCTCGACGCCTTGCGCGCGCTGCTGACGGCGCGCGGGCTGGCGCTGGGCGACCTGTTGGCCGGATTGTGGGAGGGCCCATGGCCGGCCTTCGTGCTCGACGCCAAGGGCCAGGTCTTGCTGACCAACGCCCGGCTGCAGGGCTTGATGGGGGCGATCTCGCTCAAGGGTGAGCGACTGCTCCCCAGCGGCAAGGCGCAGGAACTGCGTCTGGTTGACGACCAGGGTCGCGATCATCTGCTGCAGGCCTGGGTGCATCCGCTGGAGGGTGGGTTGGGTCTGGCGCTGCTGCAGGATCACAGCACCGAGTTGGCGGCGCGGGAACGTGCGGACCGGATGCAGTCCGAGATCGACCAGTGGCTTGATCTCAGCCCGCTGCCTGCGCTCATGCACGACGACCAGGGCTTGTTGCTGCGTTTCAACGGCGCCTTCGCGGCCCTGTGCCGGCGGCTGAGCCCGCAGATGCCGATCAGCCTGCATGAACTGCCGGCCGAGTGGCGCGACCTGCTGCATGCAAAGGCGCCCGAGTCGGGCCAGGAATCGCACCGCAACGCCTTGCTGGCGCCGCCTGGCGACCGCCGGCGCTGGATCCGCGTGCGCGCGCGCCGGCTGAGCGGTCCGTGGACGCGGCCGCGCACGCTGGTGATGCTCGAGGACCGCAGCGCGGAGCAAGACCTGGAACTCGCTCAGCAACAGCTGCAGACCTTGATGGACACCGCTGGCGTGGGGCTGGCGACCTTCCAGGCGGAAGCCGGCTGGTCGCGGCCGGGCACTGGCGCGCCGCCTCCACCGCCGGTTCCCGGCGACGAGGGCATGCGCCCGGCACCGGCCCTGCAGGGCGTCAACCGCGACATGGTCGAGCCCGAATCGCGTGCCGAATACGAAAAGCTCCAGCAGGCGCTGAAGCAGGCGACACCGACGGTGGCGCGTTACGCGGTCCGGCATCCCGAGCATGGGCTGCGCTGGCTGATGACCCGCGTGGAGATCGGTCAATTGGCCTCGGGCCAGAAGACAACCTCGGTGCTGACCGTCGACATCACCGACCATCATCAGGCCCAGGAACGCAACGAGCTGCTGCAGCACTCGCTGAACCTGCAGACCGAGCGCGAGCGCGCGGTGCTCGACTCGGTGCTGGTCGGCATCGTGACCGTCGGCCGGCAGGGCATCGAATGGATGAACCGTTCGGCGCGGCGCATGTTCGGCGGCGATCTGCCGGAATTCTCCGGTCAGCCGATCAGCAGCGTCGCGACCGAAGCCCCTGATCATCCGTTCCGTCAGACCCAGTATCTGGACGAACTGCCCGAGGGACAGGCCGAGACCTTCGAATGCCGCGTGGTCGCCCGCGACGGCCGCGAGTTCTGGGTGGTAGGCAACGCAGTGGCGACGGTGGGGCCTGACAGTTCCCGCCAACTGACCTACGCGCTGCTCGACATCGAACGCCGCCGGCAGGCGGAGGCGCAGAGCCAGCAGGCACAGGCCTCGCTTCACCGGATCATCGAAGCCGCGCCCATCGCCATCAGCCTGCACGATGCGCGCACCCTGCAGGTGCGACAGATCAACCAGGCCGCCGCGGCGCTGGCCGGACGGCCCGAGGAAGAGCTGCTCGGCGCGAGTCTGGAGGCGCTCTTCGGCAGCGGCGACGAGGCGGAGACGATCCGCTCGGACATGGAATTCGCGCTGCAGAGCAGCGAGGTGCTGCAGCGCGAGTATCGGCTGACGGTGCGCGGCCAGGCGAGGATCTGGGACGCCCGGCTGCTGCATCTGGCGGGCGTCAACGACGCCAGCGGCGAGCTGGAGCCGGAACAGCTGCTGCTGGTCGCCACCGATGTGACGCAGCAGCGCGCGCAGGAGGCTGCGCGGCTGGAAGCGGCGATCGCGCAACGCGAGCTGCTGGTGAGGGAAGTCCACCACCGGATCAAGAACAACCTGCAAGGGGTGGCCGGGCTACTGCAGCAGATCGCCGCGCGGCGTCCCGAGGTGCGCACGGTGATCAACGAGGCCGTCGGCCAGGTGCAGGCGATCGCGCAGGTCTACGGACTGCAGGTGGGGATGTCGGGACCGCTGCGGTTGCGCAAGGTCGTCGAGGCGGTGATGGGGTCGGTGCAGCGCATGTTCGGACGCGAGATCCTGGTCGACGTCGACGGCGCGATGGCCGAGCAGTCCCACCGCTGGGGGCTGCCCGAAGCCGAGGCGATCCCGATCGCGCTGACGCTCAATGAGCTGTTCACCAACGCGGTGAAGCATGGCGGCGAGACGCCGGTGCGCTGCGAGCTGCGCTTCGAGCCCGAGCAGGTGGTACTGCGCATCATCAACCGCGGGACGCTGCCGGCGGGCTTCGACCTCGCACAGGTACGCGGCGGCGTGTCGGGCCTCGGGCTGGTGCGCGCGCTGCTGCCGCGGCGCAGCGCGCTGCTCGGACTCACGCAGGAGGGCGAGCAGGTCCTCTGCGAACTCAGCCTGTGGCCGCCGGGGGTGCAGTTGCTGGAGGCGCTCTGAGCCGTCCGGCCACCACCGGTCGGGCCCCCACCGGGTCACTTGTGACCACCCGAAACCGGGGTCCGACGGCGGCAGACCCGCCTGCATCATTTCGGTGACAATCCCAGGTCCCCCATCGATTGGGGTTGGCCTTGGATTCGGGAGCAGCGTGAGCAGCTTGAGCAGGGTGGATAGCGTGAACAAGGACGTGGGCGCGAGCGGCAAGGGCCGCATCCTGGTCGTGGACGACGACCGGCTGGTGCTCGCCACCCTGACGCATGGCCTGGCCCAGGCCGGCTATGAGGTGCTCGACGCCGACAACGGCGACGACGCCATCCTCATCGCCCGCCAGCACCGCCCCGACCTCGCCCTGCTCGACATCCGCATGGAGGGCATGACCGGCTTCGACGTCGCCGGCTACCTGCGCGATTACCTCCAGCTGCCCTTCATGTTTCTCTCGGCCTTCGCCGACGAGGCCACCATCGCCAAGGTGAAGGAACTCGGCGCCCTCGCCTACCTCGTCAAGCCGCTGGACATCCACCAGATCGTCCCCGCCGTCGAGGCCGCCTTCGCAAACCGGCCCGCCCGCACCGTCGCCGCGCCGCACGTGCCCGTCGCCGAACCCGGCGCTTCCCTCGAAGTCGTCGAGGCGATGGCCTTGGGCGTGTTGATGCACCGCTACTCGCTGACCCGAGCGCAGGCGCTGTCGCGTCTGGAACGCATGGCCGCCGAGCAGTCGATCGAGACCTCGGAACAGGCCCGTCGCATCGTCGAGGCCGTCGAGCAGCTCGCGCTCGGGAGCTGATCTGGCCGCACGGCCAGCCGCGGCGGTCGGCGAGATGCTCAGTTCGGCAGGGTGAAGTAGAACCGGGCGCCCTGCCCGATCTCCGACTCGGCCCAGATGTCGCCGCCATGCCGGCGCACGATGCGCCGCGCCGAGGCCAGCCCCACGCCGGTGCCCGGGAAGTCGCTAGCGCTGTGCAGCCGCTGGAACACGCCGAAGAGGCGGTCCGCGAAACGCATGTCGAATCCCGCGCCGTTGTCGGTGACCACGAAGACGCGTTCACCTTCGCGCTGTTCGGACGCGAAGCGGATCTCGGCGTGGTCGCGCTTGCCGCTGTACTTCCAGGCGTTGCCGATCAGGTTCTCCAGCACCATCCGCAGCAAGGTGGGATCCCCCTGCACCCTGAGCCCGGACTGCACCTGGGCATCGACCGAGCGCGTCGGCGCGCCGCGGTGCAGCTCATCCACCACCTGCGACGCCAGCAGCGACAGGTCCACCGTCTCGTGGCGCAGCGCCTGCGACGACAGGTGCGACAACGCCAGCAGCGAGTCGATCATGCTTTGCATCCGCGTCGACGCGCCCAGCACCCGGTCCAGGTGATCGTTGCCGGCCCGGTCCAGCAGCCGGCCGTAATCTTCCTTGAGGATGCGGGTGAAGCCCTCGACCACGCGCAGCGGCGCGCGCAGGTCGTGCGACACGGTGTAGCTGAACGAGGCCTGGTCCGCCCGCGCCTGCTCCGCGGCCTGCATGGCCAGCGCCGCCGGCACGGTCTCGACCGCGCCCTGCGGCCACAGGCTGAGCAGCGACCCGCCGCCATGCGGCAGCGCCGTCAGGCACAGCCACCAGGCGCCGCAGGCGCTGCCGGACTGCAGGTCGGGCTGCGCCAGCGCCTGCCGGAGCTCCTCGGGGAGACGTTCCTCGCAGGCACGCCACAGCTGACCCCGCGCCTCCGAGCCGCCCATCATCTGCGCGGCGGCGTCGTTGAAATCGATCAGGCGCGTGGCGGCGCCGGGACCGCCCCCCGACTGTCCGCCAGCGTCGTTGCCGGCGACGGCGCCGCGCGCGTCGCTCAACAACCATGCGGGACCGGGCAGCGCCTGCAGCCAGTCGGTGGAGGAGGCGACGGCCACGCCGGATGCGCCGGACGCCCCCGGAAGCGCGAGGTCCGATCCCGTCGTCGAGGCCTCGTCCAGCGCGCGCGCCGCGCCGAGATACCCGGCGAAGCGCCCCGCCGCATCCGTCATCGCCTGCCCGCGCAGTTCCCAGCGACGGCCCTGTCCGTCGACCACGCGCAGGCGATCGAAGCTCTGTCCCGGTTCGACGTGACCGCGCAGGTCCGAGCCTCGCTCTGCCGGCGCGGTGTCCGCCGGCGCATCGCCCGATCCAGGCGGCACGGCGGGCAAGGACTGGAACCGTTCCCACAGCCGCTGCGTCACCGCACCGTTCATCGCCGTGCCGGCCCAGCTCGACGCGGGCGCGCCCTGCGGCGCCTGCCAGCGGACCAGGTGATGCTGCGCATCCGTCTGCCAGAGCCAGTCCGGCTGCAGATGCGTCAGCGACTGCGCCTGCTGGCGGCTCTCGCGCAGCAGCTCGCCGAACTGGGCCCGCGCCAGCCGCACCGCCAGGTGCCAGGTCAGCGCGGCCACGAAGATCATCAGCGCGGCACCCGCCATCACGGCGGTCAGCACCAGGCCGGGGCCGGTGGGCTCAAGGTTGAGCGCCAGCAGCAGGAGCAGGACCACGACCGCCAGCCCCAAGGCCAGCACGGCTCCCTTCCATGGCCGACGGCGCGCGGCGGCTTCCCCCAACCTGTTCATGCGGACCATTGTAGGCAGGCAACCGGAGGCCCCCGGGCCTCGAACGCGGGTGGTGGCGCCGCCGGTTTGCGCCCGCGGCGGCATGGATGCGACACCCACCCCAGGACTTACCCCGAGTGACGTCTCCAAGAACACCAGAATTGACTGCTTTTTCGCACGCTCGCATCCTTGCGGTGAACGACAATGGTCCGCAACTCCGCGTGGAACCTCCCGCGGCGCCATGATCAGAAGATGTCACCAGACTACGCCACGACCATGCCCTCCCGGACGCAGCCCGAACCCGCCGTGCTGGACGACCAGGCCCTCGCCCGTCTGCGCGAGTTGGACCCGGCGGGCGTGAACCATCTGCTGGACCGTGTCGTGGCCGCTTTCCTCAAGTCGCTGGATCAACAGGAACAGGTGCTTGCCGCGGGGCGTGAGGCGCCGCGCGACCTGAACGGACTGCGCCACGTGGCGCATACGCTGAAGTCGGCCGCGGCCAGCCTGGGCGCGACGGTGCTGTCGCAGCGCTGCGCGGAGATCGAGGCCCTCGCCCGTTCCGGCCGCGAGGACGGCCTGGCCGACCTGATCGGGACCGTGCTCGACGACATCGTCGCCGCGCGGCGTGCCATGCAGCAACTGGTGCAAGCCTCACGATGAGCCGCGTCTTGAAGGAAGGCGAACTGATCGAACGGCCGCGCGTCCTGCTGGTGGACGACGACCCGGTCAACCTGATGCTGAGCGAGGCCGCGCTGCAGGAGCACGGCTTCGAGGTCACCGCGCTGACCGGCGGGCTGCAGGCGCTGCAGCTGGTCACGCAATGGACGCCCGAACTGATCGTGCTGGACGCGCTGATGCCGGAGCTCGACGGCTTCGAGACCTGCGAGCGGCTGCGCCACCTGCCCGGCTTCGAGAACGCGCCCATCCTGATGCTGACCGGCCTCGACGACGAGGCCTCGATCAACCGCGCCTACCAGGCCGGCGCGACCGACTTCTTCGTCAAGTCCACCCAGTGGCGGCTGCTGGCCGGCCGGCTGCGCTACATGCTGCGCAGTTCGCGCACGCGCCAGGAACTGGAGCGCAGCAAGTCCAAGCTGGCCCGCGCGCAAGACCTGGCCCGCATGGGCAGCTTCGAGTGGCAGACCGGCCACGGCTTCAAGCTGGCCAACGAGGCGCTGCGCGTCTTCGGCCGCGGGCCGGCCGATCCGCTGGACTTCATCGGCGTGATGCGCATGGTGCCGCGCGAGGAGCGCCTGCTCTTCATGCGACTGCTGCGCGACGTCGTCGCCCACAACTCGGTGCTGGTGACCGACCTGCCCTTCACGCTGCTGGACGGCCGCAAGCGCGTCATCCACATCGAAGCCGAGCCCGAGTTCAACGAACACGGCAACGCCTGCGGCTACACCGGCGTCATCCAGGACGTGACCGACCGCCGCATGGCGGAGGACCGCATCCGCGAGCTGGCCAACTTCGACGCGCTGACCGGCCTGCCGAACCGCCGCCAGCTGATGTGGCGCGCCGAGCGCGCCATCGAGGCCGGCCGTCGCATGGGCCACGAGGTCGGTCTGCTGCTGATCGACCTGGACCGCTTCAAGGTCATCAACGACACGCTGGGCCACGCCGCCGGCGACGACCTGCTGATGGAAGTCGGCCGGCGCCTGCGCTCCTGCGTGCGCCACAGCGACCAGGTGATGGAGGGCATGCTGGAATCCGTCGGCACGCGCTCGCACCGCACGCTGGAGGCCGTGGGCCGCCTGGGCGGCGACGAGTTCGTCGCGCTGCTGCCCGAGGTCGGCGACGAGAGCGACGCCGAACGCGTCGCCCAGCGCGTGCTCGACGCCCTGCGCGAGCCGATCTTCATCGCCGGCCAGGAATGTTTCGTGACCGCGTCGGTGGGCATCTCGCTCTACCCGCGCGACGGCCTGACGATGGCCGACCTGCTGCGCAACGCCGACGTGGCGATGTATGCGGTCAAGAACCAGGGCCGCAACGCGTCGGCGCTGTACTCGCCGATGCTGGCGGGCCGCGGGCGCGAGAAGCTCGAGCTCGAGTCGGCGCTGCACAAGGCGATCGAACGCGACGAGCTGGTGCTGCATTACCAGCCCAAGATCGACGTGCGCACCGCCCGCATGGTCGGCGCCGAGGCGCTGATGCGCTGGCGCCGCGGCAACACGCTGGTGCCGCCGGGCGACTTCATCCCGCTGGCCGAGGAAACCGGCCTGATCGTGCCGCTGTCCGAATGGGCGCTGCGCGAGGCCGCGCGCCAGGCCAAGGTCTGGCAGCTGAATTTCGGCTTCAGCGAGTCGATCGCGGTGAACCTGCCCAACCGGCTGTTCGAACGTTCGGACCTGGTCGAGCACATCCACCAGTTCGTCAGCCAGTGGGGCGTGCCCCACCGTGCGATCCAGCTCGAGATCACCGAGACCGGCCTGATGAAGGACCTGCAGAGCGTGATCCCGTCGCTGCACCGGCTCAACGAGGTCGGCGTCGAGATCTCGATCGACGACTTCGGCACCGGTTATTCGTCGCTGGCGTATCTGACGACGCTGCCGATCTCCGAAGTGAAGATCGACCGCAGCTTCGTGCGCGACCTGGGCATCACGCCGCAGAGTTCGGCGGTGGTGACCGCGATCATCGCGCTGGCACGCTCGCTGGGGTTGCAGGTCATCGCCGAGGGCGTCGAGACGCTGCGGCAGATGGAGGTGCTGCGCCGGCTGGACTGCAGCCTGATGCAGGGCTTCCTGTTCAGCAAGCCGCTGCCCCCGGACGACCTGGAACGCTGGCTGGCGCAGACCGTGCTGCCGCGCAAGGCCCCCTGGATCCTGCCGACGTCCGACGCCGGCGACGACCTTCCGACACGCTGAGCCCGGTTCAGGCCGCGAGCGTCAGCGCCCTCCCCCCGCATTCACCGAGTCCCGACCGATGCCGCAGCAGCCCCCCGCTCTCCTGGCAAAAGCGGCCCTGCGCCGGCTGGCGCTGGACAAGCTGGAACCCACTCCCGAGAACTACGCCCGCGCCTATGCGCAGGAGTCCGGCGAGCCCGCCCGCGGAGGCGCGGCCACGCAGCTGCCCGAGCGCGCGCAGGCCTCCGTGGCGCGGCTGCTGGGATTGGCGGTGCCGGATCCGCAGCAGCGCCAGGGCTTCGCGATGCAGGTGCGCGACGGCAAGTGGGATGAACTGCAGCGCGCGCTGGAAGCGCTGCAGCAGACGCACGGACCCGGCGCGCAGGCGGAACAGCTCGCTCAGTTGATCGAGCGGATGATGCGCGGCCTGGAACGCGGCGGCCGGCAATGGACGCTGGCGCGCAAGAAGGACGGCGTGCTGCGCGTGCTGCAGAGCAACCGCAGCGACCCGCAACGCCTGACCCTGCGCCTGAAGCAGCTGGTCGCGAGCTGGGATTCCGACGTCGGCGATTCGCGCGTCGAGACGCAGCCGGCGCCACTGGATGAACTGCCTTCCACGGTCGGCACCGGCGCGACGCGGGCCGCGACGGCCGTGCAGGACGATGACGACGATGAGGAGCGTTCGGGCACGCCGACGCAGTTCTTCACCGACGAGGAGATCGCGCAGCCGCCGGACGAGTCCGGCGCAGCCGCTGCCGTTCCCAACGCCGAAGGGGGGCGTTACGGTTCGCTCGACACGCTGATGGGCGGTGCCGTTGAACCGTCCGGCCCGGGCCTGCAATCGTGGCCCGAAGTCGGCACGCACCTGAACGGCACCGTGCGCCACGCACTGCAATCCGACGACGCGCGGGCGCAGGAACTGATCGACGAACTCGGCGTGGCGCATGCGGAACTGGTCCGCGACGGCGCAACGCCGGAACGCGCCGCGCAGATGGATGCGCTGTGCATCCGCGCGCGGCGCTGGCTGGACCACCGCAACCATGCCTTCACCGAGCTGGGCAAGCTCTGCGGCGAACTGACCGGCAGCCTGGCGGACCTGGCCGAGGACGACTCCTGGGCGCAGGGCCAGTGCGAGGCCATGAGCCAGACGCTGGCGCAAGGCCTGACGGCGCGCAGCGTGCGCTCGGTCAGCGAGCTGCTGCACGGCACGCGCGAGCGCCAGCACAGCCTGCGCGAGGAGCGCGGCCGCGCGCGCGACGCGCTCAAGGGCCTGATCAACCGGATGCTGCAGGAGCTCGGCGAGCTCGGCCAGCACACCGACCGCTTCAGCGACAGCGTGGGCAAGTACGCCACCGTGATCGAGCAGGCGGACTCGCTGGAGAGCCTGGCGGGCGTGGTGCGCGAGATGGTCGAGGAAAGCCGCAGCGTGCAGTCGCTGGTGCAGAACACGCAGGGCCGGCTGCGCGACGAACACGACCGCGCGACGCAGCTCGCCGGTCGCGTCGAACAGCTCGAAGGCGAGCTGCGCCGCCTGTCCAGCGAGGTCCAGACCGACCAGCTGACCCAGGTCGCCAACCGGCGCGGCCTGATCGCCACCTTCGAGACCGAACGCGCCAAGCTTGAGCGCGATCCCAAGCCGCTGGCGCTGGCGCTGCTGGACATCGACAACTTCAAGAAGCTCAACGACAACCTCGGCCACGCGGCCGGCGACGAGGCGCTGAAGGCGCTGGCGTCGCGGGTGTCGGGCATGCTGCGGCCGGGCGACAAGGTCGGCCGCTGGGGCGGCGAGGAATTCGTGCTGATCCTGCCCGAGGCGCCGCTCGAGGAAGCGCAGGCGGTGCTGCTGCGACTGCAGCGCTCGCTGTCGGCCAGCCTGTTCATGCACGAGGGGCGCGACGTGTTCGTCACCTTCTCGGCCGGCGTCACGCTGTTCCGCGGCAACGAGACGATGGAGCAGGCGCTGGACCGCGCCGACGAGGCGCTCTACGAGGCCAAGCGCACCGGCAAGAACCGGGCGTGCGTCGCCTGAGGCCGGGCGCCTGGCGGGCCTGAGCCGGCAGACCGGAATCCGCGTCAGCTCTTGATGCACTTGCGCACCGTGTCCACGGTGCGCGTCGTGATCTGCCTGCCGAAGGTCTTCTCCAGCATGGTCATGAACAGCGGGCCCTTGTCGTTGGGCAGGTAGTGGCTGTAAACCTCCACGCCGTCGAGCTTGCAGATCGCGGCGCCGTCACCTTCAAGCGGCAGCGACACCTGACCCTCGTGCGGGCGCTTCAGGAAGGTGATCAGCTGCTTGGCCGCCGACGGTGGATTGAACGGGGCGTGGTGGTCGGCGTCGACGAGGCGGGCGAGGTGCTCGACCGGCCGCACCGTGGTCCCGAAGGTCTTGCCCAGCGTGTCGGTCATCGCCTGTTCGGCGATGCGTTCGAGTTCGTCGACCGGCGCGCCGGGGTGATCGAACACCACGTTGCCGCTGGAGATCACCGTCTTCACCCGCGTGAAACCGGCAGCCTCGAACGCGCGGATCAGGTCCGGCATCCGGGCGTTCATCGGACTGACACCGCGGAGGAAAGCGACGTAACGGGGCATGGGGAAGTTCCGGAGTGAGCAGAGGATCGGCGGAGTCTACGAGCCCTGCGGGCGCTGCGGCGACAACCCCGCAGCCTGCCCGCCCCGAAAGCTCAGATCGTGAACACGTCGTCGCCCACTTTGACGCGCACGGGGTCTCCGCCGCTGGTATTCCAAAGGCTGATTTCGTAGTCCATCAAATTGGATTCCGGCGCATGAATGGCCAGCATCACCTCGTGGTCCTCGTACTGCGCGAACTTCGCGACGTAGTCCGAGAGTGTCCGTCCCGGAGCGATCGCGACGATGCCGCTCAGGTCCAGCACGTCACCCTCCTCCGCCTTGTAGTTGGTGACCACGTCGATGGGCGTGAAGCCGATCGTCTTCGGATCCCACATGAACGTGTCACCTCCCTGCGTGCCGTGCATCAGGGTGCCGCCGGAGTTGGCGATGTTCCTCAACACCGGCGCCGTGGCTGCGGCGGCATCCTCCGTCGTGGCCAGCCAGTCGAGCACTTGCCAGGTGCTGACGTTGCCGGCAAGGTCGGTCTGCCGGATCCAGAGTTCCTTCGTCCCGGAGCCGGCCACCAGCGCTTCTCCCGACGTGCCGGCGGCATCCATCGTCATGCTGAGTGCCAGACCGTTCTGATGGTC
Source organism: Mitsuaria sp. CC2 (assembly GCF_048957715.1). Classification (NCBI taxonomy): domain Bacteria; kingdom Pseudomonadati; phylum Pseudomonadota; class Betaproteobacteria; order Burkholderiales; family Sphaerotilaceae; genus Roseateles; species Mitsuaria sp. CC2. Next base: position 155,780 of record NZ_JARVXN010000022.1, read on the forward strand.
GACGGAGCTCCATCCAAGCCAGCTGGCGCCGCGCTCCAGGCCGGAGATCGATACCGTCGAATCGGTGGTCAGGTAGTCGCCGGCGCTGCCGCCGGTGTCGTGCTTCAGCGCCAGGACAGGCGCGTCGGCATGCCGGTCCAGGTCGATGGTCAGCGATCGCATATCTCCCTCGTTCACGTTGCCCGCGGCGTCGACCTGCAGGCCGTCGACGCGCTTCTCCCCGTCGGCGCCCAGGGCTGAGGTAGGAATCGTCATCGCGTCGTCGCCTCGGGTCCACGCCCCGGCGGCTGCGCCGGCGTCGGTCACCCGGTAGTACCACTGGCAGCCGGCCTGCAGGTCGCCCACCTGCATCGTCCCGTCCTGCGTGATGCCGTCGGAGGCGCTCGCGCCGGTGTCATTGACCAGCGCGAGCGTCAACGGTCCCGGCGGCGTCCGGTCCAACGTGAAGTTGAAGGTCGAGGCCCTTGCGTTGCCCGCGCCGTCTTCGACGGTGACGACGACCGAGCGAGCGCCCTCCGGCAGGTCCTGCAGGAAAGGGGTGAGCGCGGTGCCGGTGCCCGAGCCGTGCTGGCCTGTGTCGAACTCGTAGCCCCAGGTCACGCCCGGAGCGGCGGTGACGGCCACCTGCGGGATGGACGTCAGGCTTGCGTTGCCGGGCTCGGCATGGCCGGTCAGGCTGTTCGCGTCGATCGCCCGGATCACCGGCGCGGCCGGGTCAACGCGGTCCAGGTCGAATTGAAGGGTCTGTTCCCCGACGTTGCCGGCGGCATCGGTCTGGCGCACGTGAGCGAACTTGGCCCCGTCGTCAGGGCCGAAGACGGCGCTGTCGATGCCCTGTCCGTGACCCGTCTGCCAGACGACCCCGTCCAGGCTGTATTCCCAAGGGCGCCCCGCCTCGAGCCCGTCGACGACCACGGTGGCGTCGCGTGTCTCGCGATCCGTCAGCGATTGATGCCCGGGATCGGCGGACGCCGAGGCCCCGGTGTCGTGCAGCAACTCGACGACGAACAGGGGCGCGCGGGTGTCCAGGGTGAAGTCGAAGGAGGAGGCCGCGCTATGGACCCCGGAGCGGTCGATCTGTTCCACCAGCACCGTCTGCGGCCCCTCTTCGGAGAAGCTTCCGGCTGGAATCTCGTGGCCCTCCCCGACCGTCCAGGTCTTGCCGCCGTTCACCGAGTAACGCCACGTCGCGTCGACCGCCAGGCCGCCCACGGTCAAGGTGCCTTGACTCGTCAGCCGGTCGTGGGCGTCGTCGCCGCTGTCCACCTTCAAGGCAACGATCGGTGCGGAGGGCGCGGTGGCAACCGGGACGGGCGTGTGCCCGGGGTCAGGCTGTGCGCCTGGATCGGCGTGCGCCTGAGGATCGTGCTTCGTGCCGGGGTCAGGCTTTGTCCCCGGATCGGTCGGCGGCGGTGCTGGCGGATCGACGGGCTTGTGATCAGTGGACGAGCCTCCCGGCAGAGGCTGCGCATGCGCGCCTCCGGAACTGCTGCCGACGGCAGCCAGCGTCAGCGCCAGCAGAGCGGCACCTCCGACATAGACACGCGCGTCGTCGGACGCACCTGGGGCGAGCGGGAGGACCGAGGCTTCGGAAGAAGCGTCAGAGTCGCTGCCTGTGTCTGGCGCGATGTCGACGGACGACGCCTCCGAGGCGGCCGCCTCGTCGACCGTCGGGTCGATGCCATCGTCATGGCGATCGTGGCTCCGTCGCGGCGTGGCGCCGGGCAGGGTCGTGATCCGTTCAGGAGCAATCGTGGAGACGGGCAGGGGGCGAGGTGAAGTCATGGGCAATGTCTGATACGCAGGAAATCTGGAAATCAGTATGAGTACCGGTGTTCGAGCGGTCGATGGCCTGACGAAGCAAAGGTGTCGTCCGGCACCTGCTCGAAAGGGTCATCGACCCATTTGTCTTGCAGATGCGCGGCGTCTTGATCGGCAGCGATCGGATCCCCCGCCGGGATCGAGCGCCCGCCTTTGCGTCGATGCCGGTGTCGCTCGATGTCGATGCTGATGGAGATCAGCGCTGCGCCAGGATCGTCACCGCGTAGAGCAGCAGCCCGATGACGCCGCCCACGAGCGTGCCGTTCAGCCGGATGAACTGCAGGTCGCGGCCGACGCTCAGCTCGATCTGCCGCACCAGGCTGCGGTCGTCCCAGGCCTTGACCGTCGACGCGATGTGGCGCGTGACGCCGTCGCGCATGCCGCCGACCATGCGCTCCGCAGCGGACAGCACGTGCTCGTTGATCGCCTGTACCAGCGAAGGATCGCGGCTCAACCGGTCGCCGAGCGCCGCCAGCGACTGATCCAGATGCCGCATCAGCACGGAGTCGTCGCGACGCAGGTCCTGCTCGATGGTCGCGCGGACTTCCGTCCACACGCCGTCGAGGTAGGCGCGCACGTCGTCGCTCTGCACCATGCGGTCCTTCATCGCGTTGACCTCGCGCGCGAACTCGGGGTCCTGGCGCAGACGGGCTATGAATTCCTGGATCCAGTCGTCGAACTGGCGTCGCACCGAGTGGTCGGGCTGCGAGAGCGCGTTCTGCACTTCCTCGACCAACTGCAGCGCAAGCTTGTCGGACAGGCTGTCGGCCATCTTGTCGACGTTGGCGATGGTGTCGACGAGCTTGATCGCTTTCGGCCACTGGGTGCTCGCGAACTTCACCAGCCGCCCGGCCACGAGCGCCCGCACCTCCGGCGTGGACAGGTAGTCGCGGAGCCTGGACAACGCGCCGTCCAGCACATCCTGGTGGCGGCCGGACTTGGTCAGCACGTCCAGGACGGAGGCCGCCGTGCCGGTCGCGTTCCAGGACAGCGCGCGGGCGACGAGGAATTCGCCGATGGCGCGTCGCACCGCCTGCTCGTTGAGCAGCGACAGCGCCTCGACGGCCATCGCGCGGACCGAGCCCGTCACCTGCGCGAGGTTGGCCGGCTCGCGCAGCCACTGGCCGAGGCGCTCCGCGGGATTGAGGATCTCCAGCTTCTGGAGCAGGACCTCGGGATGCAGGAAGTTGTCGCGGACGAATTCGGCGAGGCTGTCCGCGATGCGGTGCTTGCCTTGCGGAATGAGCGCGGTGTGCGGGATCGGCAGGCCGAGCGGATGGCGGAACAGCGCGACGACCGCGAACCAGTCCGCCAGGCCGCCGATGGCCGCGGCTTCGCAGAAGGCCTTGAGCCAGCCCCACAGCCCTTGCGCGCCCATCAGCAGGCTGACGACGAGCCCCGCGAGCGACGCGAGCAGGCAGCCCAGCGCGACCCGCTTCATGCGGCGGAGATCGGCGACGCGAGGGTCGGCGGCGCGAAGGTCGGCGGACATCGCCGGCGAGTTTCAACGATTTCCGCCGATCGAAGTGACACTATTTGTCGCATCTCTTGTCAGGCCTGACAAAACCTGACCCTGCCGTTCGAACGCCTATCGCCCAATACCTCTTTGGGAGGATGGGTTTCGATCGAAACCCCGCGTTTTGCGCCGCGAACCGCACTTTGTGTCCATCCGCAACCGGCACGTTCTCTGCTTGAACCAGGCAAAAGTCCACCTGGGTCGAGCTCGGAGCAACTGCTCGCGCCCTGGTGTCTCGAGATTCATCGGACCTGCAGGAGCGCCATGCGCCACGATCATTCAGAGGCTGACCCGAAGTCGGCATGCCCCGCCCCACGGACCACGTCCTGGGGACTCATGTTCAGCGCCGTCGTCGCGCTCAGCGCGGCCGGCACGCTCGTCGGCTGCGGCGGCGGTGGCGGTGGCTCGGCCGATGCAGCCAACCCGCCGGTGTCCGGTTCGCCGGCTCCGGCCCCGGCCCCCGCGCCCGCGCCTGCGGCGTCCGCGCCGGTGGGCGACGAGCCCGAACTGCCTCCGCCCGCGCCTGCGCCGCCGACGCTGCCTTCCGGCGGCGACAGCGGCACGCCGGCCGTCCCGCCGTCCCTGCAGTCGCCCTCCGGCCTGGACATCAGCAAGCCCGGCAAGGCCATCACCGGCATCGTCGCGACCTCCAGCGCGCTGGAGAACAACGGTGACACCGCGCAGAAGACCCTCGACGGCGACCTGAACACGCGTTGGGCCAGCGCGTTCGACGACAAGGCCTGGATCCAGTTCGACTTCGGCGCCAAGACGCCGATCGGCTACCTGAAGCTGGTCTGGCAGAACGCCTATGGCAAGGAGTACGCGCTGCAGGTCTCCGATGACGGCCAGACCTGGTACCAGCTGCGTTACGTCGTCGGCGGCAAGGGCGGCACGGAGGAGTTCTTCAACCTGAACGCCAACGCCCGCTACCTGCGCCTGCAAGGCGTGGCCCGCGGCACGCAATACGGCTACTCGCTGCTCGAGGTCAACTTCAGCTCGCCGGGCAGCGACAACACGCTGCCGATGCTGACCGCCTCGGCCGTGCCCACGCCGCCGGCCAACAGCACGCCGATCGCGCCGACGACGCCGGCCACGCTCGAGACGACACAGTTCACCCTGGCAGACGGCACGCTGGTGACGCGCATGGGCTTCGTCGGCCGCTCGCGCCACGGCCGCGAGCGCGGCGAGGACTGGAACGAAATCGGCTTCGGTCCCAACGACACCGTGGACGCCAACGGCAAGCCGCGGGACAAGGGCCCCGGCGCTTACCTGAACTTCATCGCCAACTACTTCAAGAACCGCACCTGGGGCGTCGAGTTCATCGACAACAGCCGCGTGGCCGGCGTCACCAAGCCGACCCTCATCGTCAACCAGTACTTCCAGCAGGCGCAGCGCGGCGGCGGTCACTCGTTCTTCCGCCGCATCGACGACCCGAACGTCACCGGCTACGGCTGGATGTCGCCCGGCAATCTGCTGGACCGCACCACCTACACCGACGGCTTCGTCGACAAGACCTCCTGCCCGATCGTCCCCAAGCCGCCCCAGAACGCCCTGCTCAAGCCCACCACGGGCTACGGCGGCATCATCGGCGCGAACGACGGCTGCTCCGTGGTGCTGGACAACAAGCCCGGCCACCAGGACCTGTCGCCCAATGCCAACGGCGTGATGGTGCCCAACGGCGTCAACATCCCGTCGCGTCCGCTCCAGCTGGGCGAGGCGATCGAGTTCACCCCCTCGTTCTTCTCCAGCCGCGCGGCGATGGACGCGATCCAGGACAGCGGCAACTTCCGCTACTACACCAACGAAGTGACCTACGTGGTGGGCAGCGGTCTGCGTCCGCAGTACGGCGTGCAGCCGCGCCTGAACAACGCGGCGCTGCCGGTCGAGACGCTGTCCGGCGGCACCGGATCGGTCTCGTACGACTACGCCGACAACTCGACCTTCATGTTCCAGCAGCCCACTCTCCAGATCGGCATGCAGAACATGCAGCGGTTCGTTGAAGGCCGCCGCTGGTTCCACACCAACATGTGGACCGGCGACCACAACGAGCAGGGCAACGACCGCAACACCGATGCGGTGAAGCTGCAGGGTCCGCGCTTCAACCAGACCAACTGCTTCGGCTGTCACGTCAACAACGGCCGCAGCCTGGCGCCGCAAGTGCTCAACCAGCGTCTGGACACGATGGCGGTGCGCACGGCGGCGCTGGACGGCAACGGCAAGCAGCTGCCCCACCCGGTGTACGGCGAGGCGGTGCAGATGAACGCCCGTTCGGCCACCACCGGCGCGATGCAGGACTGGGGCAACGGCGTGCGCGTCGCGGGCTTCGACACGAAGAACGTGACGCTGGCCGACGGCACCGTGGTGACCCTGAGCAAGCCGAGGATCAGCTTCGACGGCCCGACGCCGACGGTGTACTCGCTGCGCAGCGCGCAGCCGGTGATCGGCATGGGTCTGCTGGAGGCGATCCCCGACGCCGACATCCTGTCGCGGGTGCGTGCGACGCCGGACGCGGACGGCGTGAAAGGCCAGGCCAACCTGGTCTACGACCCGGAGACCGGCGCCGTGCGCGTCGGCCGCTACGGTTGGAAGGCGGCGAAATTCAGCCTGCGCCACCAGACGGCCAACGCGCTGCTGCTGGACATGTCGGTGACCTCGCCGGTCTACCCGAACCGCGATTGCCTGGCCGGCCCGGCCCAGTGCAACAACAAGAAGGTGGAAAAGGGCGTGACCGAGGACGAGCTGACGTTGCTCTCGCGCTATGTGGCCTTCCTGGGCGTTCCGGCGCAGCGCAGCGTCGTCAGCGGCTTCCCGAAGGGCGTGACGCCGCTGCCCTACCTGGACGTGGACCCGGTCAAGATCGCCTCGGGCGCCAAGCTGTTCGACAGCATCCGCTGCACGGCCTGCCACATCGCCGAGATGAAGACGGGCCTGGGCACGGAACTGGCCGAGATGCGCAACCAGACAATCAAGCCCTACACCGACCTGCTGCTGCATGACATGGGCGCCGACCTGGCCGACAACTTCTCGGAGTCGCAGGCGACGGGCAGCCAGTGGCGCACCTCGGCCCTGTGGGGCATCGGCTACACGGAACGCGTGGCCGGCGCCGGCGTCAAGGTGGGCTACCTCCACGACGGCCGCGCCCGCACGCTGACCGAAGCCATCCTGTGGCACGGCGGCGAAGGCGACGCGAGCCGCCAGCGCTTCGTCAAGATGAGCACGGCGGATCGGGAAGCGCTGCTGGCGTTCCTGAACTCGCTGTAAGGCGGGGGCAGCGGCGGAGACGTCACGCTCCGCCAATGAAAACGGCCTGGTCCGCGATATGCGGGCCAGGCCGTCGTGTTTGGTGAACCGGGCCCGCCGGGCCCAGGTTCATCAGCGCCGGGCGCTCACTCCCATTCGATCGTCGCCGGCGGCTTGCTCGACACGTCGTAGGTCACGCGGTTGATGCCGCGCACCTCGTTGATGATGCGCCCCGAGCAGCGCTTGAGCAGGCTGTAGGGCAGCTCCGCCCAGTCGGCCGTCATGAAGTCGCTGGTCTGCACCGCGCGCAGCGCCACCACGTAGTCGTAGGTCCGACCGTCGCCCATCACGCCCACACTCTTCACCGGCAGGAACACCGTGAAGGCCTGGCTGGTCAGCTCGTACCAGGTCTTGCCCGTCGCCTCGTCGCGCGTGTTGCGCAGTTCCTCGATGAAGATCGCGTCGGCGCGGCGCAGCAGGTCCGCGTAGTCCTTCTTCACTTCGCCCAGGATGCGTACGCCCAGGCCCGGCCCCGGGAACGGATGGCGGTAGACCATCTCCGGCGGCAGGCCCAGCGCCACGCCCAGTTCGCGGACCTCGTCCTTGAACAGCTCGCGCAGCGGCTCCAGCAGCTTCAGGCCCAACTGCTCCGGCAGGCCGCCCACGTTGTGGTGGCTCTTGATGGTCACGGCCTTCTTGGTCTTGGTACCGCCGCTCTCCACCACGTCGGGATAGATCGTGCCCTGCGCCAGGAAGGTCGCGCCCTTGTGACCTCCGTCGCCGGCCTTCAGCTTCTCGGCTTCCGCCTTGAACACGTCGACGAACAGGCCGCCGATGATCTTGCGCTTCTTCTCCGGATCGGCAACGCCGGCCAACTGGCCGAGGAACAGGTCGGCCGCGTCGACGCGGATCACCTTCGCGTGCAGCTTGCCTTCGAACATGTCCATCACCATGTCGCCCTCGTTCAGGCGCAGCAGGCCGTGGTCGACGAACACGCAGGTCAGCTGGTCGCCGATGGCGCGGTGGATCAGCGCCGCGGCCACCGAAGAATCCACACCGCCCGACAGGCCCAGGATGACTTCCTCGTCACCGACCTGCTCGCGGATCTTCTGGACCGCTTCCTCGATGTAGTCGCCCATGATCCAGTCGCCCTTGCAACCGGCGATCTCGCGCACGAAGCGCTTGTAGATCGCGGCGCCCTGGACGGTGTGCGTCACCTCGGGATGGAACTGGAGCGCGTAGTAGCCCTTGTCCTCGTTGACCATGCCGGCGATCGGGCAGGTCGGCGTGGAAGCCATCAGCTTGAAGCCCGGCGGCAGCGCGGTGACCTTGTCGCCGTGGCTCATCCAGACCTTGAGCATGCCGTGACCGTCGGGCGTCGCGAAGTCCTGGATGCCGTCCAGCAGCTTCGTGTGGCCGTGTGCGCGCGCCTCGGCGTAGCCGAACTCGCGGTGGTCGCTCCACTCGACCTTGCCCCCCAGTTGCACCGCCATCGTCTGCATGCCATAGCAGATGCCCAGCACCGGCACGCCCAGGTCCCACACCGCCTGCGGCGCGCGCAGCTCGTGGTCCTCGTAGGTCGACGCATGGCTGCCCGACAGGATGATCGCCTTCGGCGCGAACGCGCGGATGAAGTCGTCGCTGACGTCGTTGGGATGGATCTCGCAGTAGACCTGGGCCTCGCGCACGCGGCGCGCGATCAGCTGGGTCACCTGGGAACCGAAGTCGAGGATGAGGACTTTGTCGTGCATGGTCAGCTTCTAGCGATGCTTGGAGAGTCGATTCGTTCGGCGCGCGCGTCTGCACGCCCTCACGCCTTGGCCGGCTCGGCCTGCGCCGGCGGGTCGGTGTTGAAGTGGCGCCACGCGAAGCCCAGCGAGGCCAGCTGCAGCAGCGCACAAAGGTAGAACGGCGCACCGAGGCGCCAGTCGGTCTTGGGGAACTCGGCGACCAGCGCCATCAGCCCCAGGCCGGCGATCGGCGAGATCACCGCCATCAGGCTGTTGATCGCCGCCACCGCGCCCATGGTCTCGCCCTGCGTGCGGGCGTCGGCGGCGTTGGAGATCAGGCTCTGCATCGCCGGGGCCGCGGCCACGCCGGCGATGTTGAGGAAGATCGCGGCGACCATCATCCAGGCCTCGGTCGAGAGCCCCCAGATCACGTTGGTCAGGATGGAAGTCGTCAGGCCGATCAGCACCAGTCGCCGCGCGCCCAGCCAGCGCATCAGCGGCTGCAGCAGCACGCCTTGCACCACCACCGCGACCAGGCCCACGACGAACAGCGACAGGCCGTTCTCGCGCGGGCCCCAGCCGAACTTGTGCTGGTTGTAGAGGACCCAGCTGGTCTGGATCACCAGCTGCGCCAGGCCCGAGCACGCGATCACGTAGATCAGCGGACCCACGCCGTCGAGCCGGCGCAGCCGGCCCAGCGCGGCGACCGGATTGGCCTTGCGCCAGTCGAAGGGTCTGCGGTGTTCCGGCGCCAGCGATTCCGGCAGCACGAAGAAGCCGTACAGCCAGTTCAGCAACGCCAGCGTGCCGGCGACATAGAACGGCAGGTGCAGGTCGATGCTGCCGAGCAGCCCGCCCATCACCGGGCCGAGGATGAAGCCCATCCCGAAGGCCGCGCCCAGCATGCCGAAGCGCTTGGCGCGGTCCGCCGGCGGCGTGATGTCGGCGACGTAGGCATTGGCGACGGCGGCGTTGGCCTGCATCGCGCCGGAGAACAGCCGCACCACGACCAGCATCCACAAGGCGTCGGCCAGCGCCGTCACGAAGAAGCTGAGCGCCAGGCCGCTGAAACCGATCAGCATCACCTTGCGGCGGCCGAAACGGTCGGACAGCCCGCCCAGGATGGGCGAGCCGAAGAAGTTGGCGAGTCCGAAGGCGAAGGCCACCGCCAGCTGCGCCAGCACATGGCCGGTCTCGGACTGCGTGAAGGTTCCGACCAGCGGCGGCAGCACCGGGATGATCAGGCCGATCGACACCATGTCGATCAGCACCGCGATCAGGATGAACGACATGGCGGCCTTGCGGCCGCCATGTGTGGTCGTTGCCGCGACGGGATCGACCTCTTTGGACAAGGGCGTCACTCCAGGCGGTAGTTGGGCGCTTCCTTCGTGATCTGCACGTCGTGGACGTGGCTCTCACGGATGCCGGCCGAGGTGATCTCGACGAACTCGGCCTTGTCGTGCATGTCCGCAATGCTGCCGCAGCCGCAATAACCCATCGAGGCCCGCACGCCGCCGGCCATCTGGTGAACGATCGCGACCATCGAGCCCTTGTACGGGACGCGCCCTTCGATGCCTTCCGGCACCAGCTTGTCCGCGTTGGGGTTGGTGGTCTCGTCGTTCTCCTGGAAGTAACGATCCGCCGAACCGGCCTTCATCGCGCCGATCGAGCCCATGCCGCGGTAGCTCTTGTAGCTGCGGCCCTGGTACAGGATCACTTCGCCCGGGGCTTCCTCGGTGCCGGCGAACATGCCGCCCATCATCACCGTGCTGGCGCCGGCCGCGATGGCCTTGGCGATGTCGCCCGAGTAGCGGATGCCGCCGTCGGCGATCGCCGGCACGCCCGTGCCCTTGAGCGCGGTGGCGACGAAGTCGATGGCCGCGATCTGCGGCACGCCGACGCCCGCGACGATGCGGGTCGTGCAGATCGAGCCGGGGCCGATGCCGACCTTGACGGCGTCCGCGCCGGCTTCCACCAGCGCCAGCGCCGCGGCGCCGGTGGCGATGTTGCCGCCGATGACCTCGACCTGCGGGTAGTTCTTCTTCACCCAGCGCACGCGCTCGATGACGCCGCTGCTGTGACCGTGCGCGGTGTCGACGACGATCGCGTCGACGCCGGCCTTGACCAGCAGCTCCACGCGTTCCTCGGTGCCCTCGCCCACGCCGACCGCCGCGCCGACGCGCAGCTTGCCGTGGCTGTCACGCGCCGCGTTGGGGAAGTTGGTCTGCTTGGTGATGTCCTTGACGGTCATCAGGCCGCGCAGTTCGAAGCCGTCGTTGATCACCAGCACGCGTTCCAGCTTGTGCTTGTGCATCAGCGCCTTGGCGTCGGTGAGCGAGGCGCCTTCCGGCACCGTGATCAGTCGCTCGGCCGGGGTCATGATCTCGCTGACCGGGATGTCCATGCGCGTTTCGAAGCGCAGGTCCCGGTTGGTGACGATGCCGACGACCTTCTGCCCCACCAGGACGGGGAAGCCGGACACGCCGTGGTGCTCGCTGAGCTGCTTGACCTGGCGGACTGTGGTCTCGGGGGTGATCGTGATCGGGTCGCGGAGCACGCCGGACTCGTAGCGCTTGACCCGGGCCACTTCCGCGGCCTGCTGCTGCGGGGTCAGGTTCTTGTGCACGATGCCGATGCCGCCTTCCTGGGCGATCGCGATCGCCAGGCGGGCTTCGGTCACGGTGTCCATCGCGGCGGACACGAGCGGTAGGTTCAGGCGGATGCCACGCGTGAACTGCGTGGCCAGACTGGTGTCGCGCGGCAACACCTGGGAGAACGCCGGCACCAGCAACACATCGTCGAAGGTGAGGGCCTTTCCGAGTAGGCGCATGAGGGAAGCTCCAGACGCAAAGGCGCATTATAGAGAAGCCCGACGGTACACTCCACGACCATGATGAATCCCCGACTCCCGCGACGCCCGCTGGGCGTGATCTGCGCGCTGGCGCTGCTGGCCCTGACCTCGGTCGCGCACGCCCAATGGAAGTGGCGCGACGCCGACGGACGCACGCAATACAGCGACCGCCCGCCGCCGCCGAACGTGGCCGAGAAGGACATCCTCCAGCGCCCGAACAACGCCGTGCGCGTGGCGCCGTCGTCGGGCCAGGCCGCGCTGCAGGGCGCATCGGCAGCGGCTTCCGCCGCGACGGCCGCCTCCGCGCCGGCCCGCCCGGCCAGCGAATCCTCCTCGCGCGACAAGCTCGAGAAGGAACGCAAGGCGCAGGAAGACAAGGCCCGCGCCGAGACGGCCGCCGAGAACTGCCGTCAGGCGCAGAACTCGATGCGCATCCTCGAATCCGGCGTGCGCGTGCGCACCCGCGGCGAGAACGGCGAAACGCAGCCGATGACCGAGCAGATGCGCCAGGACCAGATCCGCCAGGCGCAGGTGGTGATCAGCACCTCCTGCAAATGAGGCGGAACGAGTTCGGGAAACAACACTCGCGGGCAGGACGGACGTAAGTCTCGTGACCGCTGGTAAGACGAAAGGCCGCTCACGCGGCCTTTTTGCTGGCCGGTTCCCGGCCGTGTCAGGCCTTGCGTCCCAGCGGACGATGCCGCGTGACGATGCGGCTGCCGGCGGCCTGGAAGCGCTGGCGGCGCGCCTCCTTCGGATCCACCGTCAACGGGCGGTAGACCTCGACCCGGTCCTGCCCGCGCAGCGGTGTGTCGAGCGGCGCGCCCCGGCCCCAGATGCCGACGCTCAGCGCGGCGATCTGCGCCGGGTCGAACCAGGCGCTCGCGGTGAGCGCGTCGCGCACGGTGCTGCCGTCGGGCAAGGTCAGTTGCCGCTCGCGCAGTTCGCCGGGCGTCGGGCTCCAGAACAGCGCGATCGACAGTTCAGCGGGCGCCATAGATCTGTTCGGCGCGCTTCACGAAGCTGTCGACGAAGGTGTTGGCGATGCGGTCGAACACGGGGCTGACGACCGCCTCCAGCGCGAAGCTCGAGAACGCGTAGCGCAGTTCGAATTCGATTTTGCAGGCGCGCGGCTCGCCGTCCGCCGGCGCGCCGGGCCGGTTCAGCGGCAGGAACTGCCAGTCGCCGTCGAGCATCGAGAACGGCCCGTCGACGAGCGCCATGCGCACGCGCTGGTTGGTTTCGTTCGTGTTGCGGGTGGTGAACGCGTGGCGCAGACCGGCGTACTGCAGGGACAGCTTCGCGGTGACGCCATCGTCGTGGCGCTCCAGCACTTGCGCGGAGGAGCACCACGGGAGGAACTCCGGGTAGCGCTCCACCTGGGTGACCAGGTCGTACATCTCGCGCGGTGAATACCAAAGGAGGACGGTCTTCCGGACTTGCTTCATGGCGGTTCTTAGAATGGCGGGATTGTAGGCGGCCCGATCGACCCCATCTGGGCGTCACCAGGCCGCCACGCACAACAAGAGTTCCCATGCCCATTGCAGAAAACCGTCGCGCCCGATTCGAATACCACCTCGAGGAGCAGCACGAGGCCGGCATCGTCCTCGAAGGCTGGGAGGTCAAGGCCATCCGCTCCGGCCAGGTCCAGCTGCCGGACGGTTATGTCGTCATCCGCGACGGCGAACTGTTCCTGATCGGCTGCCGCATCGATCCGCTGCGCACGGCCTCCACGCACGTCAACCCGCTGGCGGACCGCACGCGCAAGCTGCTCATGAGCGGCGCCGACATCCGCCGGCTGATCGGCAAGGTGGAGCAGCGCGGCTTCACGCTGATCCCGCTGGACCTGCACTACGCCAAGAACGGCCGCGTGAAGGTGCAGATCGCGCTCGCCAAGGGCAAGGCCCAGCACGACAAGCGCGAGACCGAGAAGAAGCGCGACTGGGAACGCGAGAAGGGCCGCCTGATGCGGCACAAGGTCTCGGGTCCCGCCAAGGATTGACGTTCGCGGCGGGCGGCCGCCTTCAGCGGCGTCCAGTCCCGGTCAGGCGCTCAGGACCTTGAGCGCCTGCGCGAGGTCCGCGCGCAGGTCCTCGACCTCCTCCAGCCCGATCGCGAAACGCACCAGCGTGCCGCCCTCCTCCGCCGTCCACGGCAGCCCCAGCGAGCGGCTTCGGCTGAGGTCGTAGGGCACGGCCAGGCTCATCGGGCCGGCCCAGGAATAGCCGATCCCGAAGCAGCGCAGCGCGTCCACGAAGGTGTCGACGCGGCTCGCATCGAACTCGGGACGGAACACCGCCGAGAACAGGCAGCCGCCCGCCTCCGGGGAAACCGTCCGCCACGGGGCATGCCCGGGCGAGCCGGGCAGCGCCGGATACAGCACCCGCGCCACTTCCGTCCGGCCGGCCATCCAGCTCGCGAGTTCCCGCGCCGCGGCGCCTTGCGCGCGATAACGGAGCGCGATGCTCGGCAGGCCGCGCAGGACGGCCTCGACATCGTTCTGGCCGACGCCGTAACCGAGGTACTCGTGCATCGCCACCAGCTGGCGGTTGAGCGCGACATCGCGTGTGCAGACGGATCCCATCAACAGATCCGCGCCGCCGGAGGGGAACTTGGTCAGCGCCTGCATGCTGAGGTCGGCCCCCAGTCCGGGAGCGACGTCCGGGGCCACTTCGAAGGCATTGAAGGCCAGACCCGCGCCCCAGGTGTTGTCGAGCGCCGTGAGCACGCCACGCGCGCGGCAGGCCTGCAGCAGCCCGACCAGATCCGGGAACTCCAGCGTGATCGACCCCGCCGCCTCGAGCCAGACCAGCTTCGTGCGTTCAGACAGCATGGCCTCGAACGCCGGCACGTCGAGCGGGTCGTAGAAGCGGTGCGTGATGCCAAGCCGTGCCAGCAGGCCGAGGGTGAGATGCCGGTTCTGTCCGTAGACGTTGTCGGGCAGCAGGACCTCGTCACCGGGCTTCAGGAAAGTCAGGCTGGTCAAGGTGACGGCGGACACGCCGCTGGGCGTGAGCACGCAGTGTTCGGCATGCTCGAGCGTCGCGATGCGCGCGGCCAGCGTGTAGGTCGTGGGCGTGCCCGGCAGTCCGTAGCGGTAGCTGACGCCGTCCCTCGCGCGCGGCCGGTGCAGCTCGGCGGTGTTCCTGAACAGCACCGTCGAGGCCTTGGCCACCGGAACGGGGACAGCGTCCCAGCCGTCGGGCGCGCGGTACGGATGATGGATCTGTTCGGTGGACGGGCCGCGTCGGGTCACGGGAATTCCTTGGGGACAGGGGAACCGGACGATCATTCTCAGGCACGCCCTGGCGTCGGATGTCGAAAGCGTCAAACGATCGCCACATGAACCCATCCCATGCCGCTGCCGCATGGGTGTCCATCGGACAACGCCCACTGACGCCGACACCTCGACTTTCCTGGACGGCGATGCCCTCGATTTCAAGCTTGCTCTCTCGCATTCTTCCGTGCTTCAAGCATTCGCCGTCGACCACGACCGCCCACCCGTCGGGTTCACTCGCCGAAGGCCCGGCGACCCTGGCCGAACGGATCGTTCCATGGCGGACGCAAAACTCTTCGGCCGATTGCGCCGCCAGCGCCAGGGTGCAGATGCTGAACCGGAGGACGGCCACGCCCGTCGCGACTCAGGAGCTGCTCCATGCGATGTGCCTTCACCTGGCGTTGCGAGCGAAACCAGGGCCAGGGACCTCCCCCGACTTCAGCCCCGCCATCGCGCAGGCCGTCTCCGCGATGACGCAGCACGATCGCCGGGTGCTGAAGCGACATCTTGAGGACAGGAAGGGATGGCTCGCCTGGGCGAGGTCCCAGCTGTCGCGCGAAGGCCAGAATCCCATCGCGCGGAAGCAGGAGGTCGCTGTCGAGACGCAGGTCGAGCGCCTGCTAGCGTCGGTACGGAAGGCCTTGGACTCCCCGCCCCCCCGTCAACAGCCACGCGGTTGCGCAAGCGCTACCAGGATCGGCGAGGCTGAACACGTCCATCAAGTGCTCTTGAAGGCCGCAGCGGAGATCCGCACGTCCGGGCATTGGTCCGGATTGGGCGCCGACCTGGCGCCGCACCTGATCACGAGCATGCCCGCATGGCCGCAGGACCTGTCCCTGCGGATCGAGGACAAGGCGGGGAAGTGGCATCCGCTGGAGTTCGGTCGATCGGGTCTGGATCGCGTCCCCGTCACCGTCCAACTGGACCATGTCCGCCAGCACTATTCGCCGATCGTCGATGGACAGCCGCGCGACGTGCCGGCCAAGGGAGACTGCTTCTACGAGTCGGTCCTTCGGGCGATGCGAGTGGAAGACCAGCGCGCGCTCTTCAAGGGCATGCACTTTCAAAAGGGCGAAAAGGGCGCCGGCATGGCCGCTCTGATCCGGGCCATGCGTCGCCAGGTGGCGGAAGAACTGGAGCGCCAGATCCACCTTCCGGGGGGTCCGTCGGACGAGCTGCGTGCGCACGTCGCCGCCGCCCGCTGATCCGGCCTGGCACGATCAGATCGGCAGCGCGATCAGGTCGTGGCCCTCGACGCCCACGATGCGCGCGCGGGTGAATTCGCCGACGCGCAGCTGCTTGCTGGCCTTCTCAGGCGGCAGCAGGCGCACGGTGCCGTCGATCTCGGGGGCGTCCGCGTACGAACGGCCGACGCCGCCCTTGCGGCCCAGCGCCGGCGCCGAGTCGACCAGCACCTGCATCGTCGCGCCGATGCGGCGCTGCAGCTTGGCGATCGACACTTCCTCGGCCACGGCCATGAAGCGGGCACGGCGCTCTTCGCGGACCTCGTCCGGCAGTGCGCCGTCCAGCGCGTTCGCCGGCGCGCCTTCGATCGGCGAGTAGGCGAAGCAGCCGGCGCGGTCGATCTGCGCTTCGCGCATGAAGTCGAGCAGGTACTGGAACTCGGCCTCGGTCTCGCCGGGGAAGCCGGCGATGAAGGTCGAGCGGATGACCAGCTCGGGGCAGATGTCGCGCCAGCGCAGGATGCGCTCCAGGTTCTTCTCGCCGTTGGCGGGGCGCTTCATGCGCTTCTGCACGTCGGGATGGGCGTGCTGGAAGGGCACGTCCAGATACGGGAGGATCAGCCCCTCGGCCATCATCGGCACGATCTCGTCGACGTGCGGATACGGATAGACGTAGTGCAGGCGGACCCACGCGCCGTACGGCTTGGCGATCTCGCCCAGCTGCGCGACCAGGTCGAACATCTTCGTCTTGACCGGCTTGCCGTCCCAGAAGCCCGTGCGGTACTTGATGTCGACGCCGTAGGCGCTGGTGTCCTGGCTGATGACCAGCAGCTCCTTGACGCCGGACTCGAACAGCGCCTTGGCTTCCGACAGCACGTCGCCGATCGGGCGCGAGACCAGGTCGCCGCGCATGCTCGGGATGATGCAGAAGCTGCAGCGGTGGTTGCAGCCCTCGGAGATCTTCAGGTAGGCGTAGTGCTTGGGCGTCAGCTTGATGCCGGCGATGCCGCGGGCTTCGGGCACCAGGTCGATGAACGGGTCGTGCGGCTTGGGCACGTGGGTGTGGACGGCGTCCATCACCTCCTGCGTCGCATGCGGGCCGGTCACGGCGAGCACGCTGGGGTGGATCTCGCGGACCATGTTGTCGGAGCTCGCGCCGGCCTTCGCGCCCAGGCAGCCGGTCACGATGACCTTGCCGTTCTCGGCCAGGGCTTCACCGATGGTGTCCAGCGACTCCTTGACGGCGTCGTCGATGAAGCCGCAGGTGTTGACGATCACCAGGTCCGCGCCGGCGAAAGTCTTCGAAGTCTCGTAGCCCTCGGCGCGCAATTGCGTGAGGATCAGCTCGGAATCGGTCAGCGCCTTGGGGCATCCCAGGCTGACGAAGCCGATCTTGGGCGCCTGGCTGCCAGCGGGGCCGCTCGTCATTGCGGCGGCGGTAGGGTCGTAAGTCGTTGATTCCATTTGGGTTCCGCCGGGCGATCTGGCTGAGGGCTGGGGCGGCATTGTAAGCGACGCCGTATTTTTCAGACAGGGGCGGGTTCATTGCGCCGCGTCCGGCACCGTGGAGGGAGGCCGCCTCGCACGACCGGTAACGGGCCGGGCCACCACCTGCCGACGCCTGCGGCCCGCTACGGGGATACTCGCCCCTCCGGCCTTCACGCCGCGTCACGCCACATCACGCCTCACCCTGCCTCGATGTCCGATCCTTCCCCGCGCTCCGAGCTCCTGCCCCTGATCGGCGACCGCGCCTCGGTCGAAATCGCCGCGCTGGTGCTGCCGCCGGTCGTGGTCGCGAGCACGCCCGCGGGTGGCACGGCCATCGTCCTGGCGTGGGTCTGGGCGATCGCCTACGGAATGAGTTCGCTCGGCGTCGCCGTCGCACGCCGCCGCTTCCGGCGCGAGGCGGCGACCCTGCCTCCGGCCGACTTCGTGGCGCGATGGGAGCGGCCGGTGTCGCGCATCGCGCTCGCGTTCGGGATCCTGTGGGGCCTGCTGCCCGGCGTCGCCGCCGCCAGCGGCGTCTTCGAGCACGCCGTCTTCCTCTATCTGGTGCTTGCCGGCACCACGGTGTCGACCGCCGCCTTCGCCGCCGCGGACCTGCCGTTCTTCGCCCGATTCCTCGTTCCCGCCTGGACCATGGCCACGGCCGCGGTCCCCTTCGCCTTCCCCACGCACTGGACCATCGTCCTGCCGCTGTGCCTGCTCTTTCCCTGGCTGGTCTGGCGTCACGCGCGCACCTCCAACGGCTTCCTCGTCCAGCAGTCGCGCCTGAAGCGCCAGAGCGAAGCATTGGCGCTCGCCCACAAGGAAGCCCGCGATGTCGCGAAGGCCGCGTCGCGCGAGAAGAGCCTGTTCCTGGCCACCGCCTCGCACGACCTGCGGCAGCCGCTCTACGCGCTGACCCTCACCGCGCAGGCCGCGCTGCAGCGCAACCAGGACGCCGCGCTCAGACCGCTGCTGGTCGACATCTCGCAGGCCGCCGGCCATGTCAACGACCTGCTGAACGCGCTGCTCGACGTCTCCGCGCTGGACAGCCGCAGCGCCGAACTCGCGTTGCAGCCGCTGGCGCTGGCGCCGCTGCTGTCGGAACTGCATGAGCGTTTCCAGCCGGAGGCGCACGCACGCGGACTCGATTGGCGCATCCGAGGGCCGGATGCGCCCGCCTGGGTCGTCGCCGAGCCGATGCTGCTGCGACGCGCGCTCGCCAACCTGCTGCACAACGCGCTCCGCTACACGCCTCGTGGCGGCGTGCTGCTCGCCGTGCGCCGACGCGGCAACGACTGGGCCGTCGAGGTCTGGGATACCGGCATCGGCATGGCCGCGCCCAAGCGCGAGGCGCTGTTCTCCGAATTCCATCGCGGCGACGACGCCGCGCGCCTCACCGGCGACGGCCAGGGGCTGGGCCTGTCGGTGGTGCGGGACTGTGTGCGCCGGATGGAGGCCGCGATCGACTGGCATTCGGTGCCGGGGCGGGGATCCTGTTTCCGGATCACGCTGCGGGGCGCGACGACGCCCGCGACACCGACCCAGCGCGCACCTGCGGCGTCGCACGTCTTCGAGCGGCTCGGCGGCCGCGTGCTGGTGGTGGATGACGACCTCGGCGTCACGCGCGGCCTGTCCCACCTGCTGGGCCAATGGGGCGTCGACTGCCGCGTCGCCGGCGACGCGGCGCAGGCCCATGCGGTCCTGGATGCCGATTTCGAACCCGACGTCGTGATGAGCGACCTGCGGCTGCGACACGACGACGGCGGCTATGTGCTGCTGCAGGACCTGCTGGACCGCCTGCCGCTCGCGCGCGGCCTCGTCGTCACCGGCGAGCTCGACCTGCCCGACCTGCGACGCGCCGAGGCGGACGGCTACCTCGTCCTGCGCAAGCCGGTGCTGCCGGCCTCGCTGCATGGGGTGCTGCGCTCGATGCTGGCGTCGCGGATGCTGTCGTCGCCGGGCTGACCACGCGCCGGTGGCATGCGCGTTGCCGGGACAGGCGACCAAGGAGCGCCTCCACCATGCACCTCGAAGGTTCCTGCCACTGCGGACGCATCCGCTTCTCGGTCGAGTCGACCGAGCCCTACCCCTTCATGCGCTGCTACTGCACGATCTGCCGCAAGACGGCCGGGACGGGCGGCTACGCGATCAACCTCGGCGCCGACAACACGACGTTCAAGCTGATCAAGGGCAAGCGAGACCTCAAGGTCTACCGCGCGGTCCTCGACGGCAAGGAGAGCAGCGGCCAGCGCCATTTCTGCGGGCACTGCGGCACCGCACTGTGGATGTACGACGACAGCTACCCCGAGCTGATCCACCCGCACGCCAGCGCGATCGACACGCCCCTGCCCGAGCCGCCCGAGCATGTGCACGGGCTGCTGGATTCGAAGGCGCCCTGGGTCAAGGTGGAAGGGAAACCGGGCGACGCCCGCTTCGGGCACTTCCCCGACGAATCCCTGGCCGACTGGCATCGCCGCCGCGGGCTCTGACATCGCGCCGCGGACACCGGGCCGGGACGCTCGCGATCCACCTCATGGTGGACGCGGCGCTCACTGCGTCGGTGTCATTTCTTCGGCGTGGTCGGCGGCGGCGGGAACCCCGGCATTCCGGCCACGCCGGGGAAGATGTTCCCCGCGCTCTGGAACTGTTCCTGCATCTGCAGGAACAGGTTTTTGGACTGCTCGAGGTAGTTGCCCATCAGGCCCTGCATCATCGGCGCCTGACCGCTCATGAACTGCGACCACAGCTGCGGATCGAAGCCCGCCGCGCCCTTGCTCGGGTCGGCGAAGCGGCTCTGCAACTCGGTGACGGCCTGCAGGTTCTTCTCGAGGTAATCGCCCATCAGGCCCTGCATCGCATGGCCGTAGAAACGGATGATCTGTGCCAGCAGCGGCGTCGAGAACATCGGCATCCCGCCCATCTCCTCCTCCAAGATGATCTGGAGCAGGATGGACCGGGTCAGTTCATCGCCGGACTTCGCGTCGCGGACCTCGAAGTCCTCGCCGCCGAGCACCATCTTCTTGACGTCCGCCAAGGTGATGTAGCTGCTGGTCTGCGTGTCGTACAGCCGCCGGTTGGGGTACTTCTTGAGCACCCGCGGACCCTTCGGGTGCGCGGGATCCTCGCTGCCGGTTGCGGTCTTGCCGCGTCGGGCCGTCGCCATGCTGTCTCCTCTGTGGGTCTTCAACCCATTCTAGGAGGCGCTTGACGAGCGGCCCGCCGGGTGATTTCCCTTGGGAACGCGCCAGTGTGCGGGAGGCGGACCGGGCTACCGCCCGGAGGCGGCAACGGGTGCGCCGGGACAGGCGACAGCTGTCGGCGCGGTGGGCACTCAGTCCGGCTTGACGTTGCCGTCCTTGATCACCTTCGCCCACTTGGCCTGCTCAGCCTTCTGGAACTCGGCGAACTGCGCCGGCGAGTTGGGCGCGTATTCCAGGCCCAGCGATTCCATCTTCGCCTTCACCTCGGGCAGCGCGACGATCTTCTGCACCTCGGCGTTGAGCTTGGCCACGATGGGCGCGGGCGTGCCGGCCGGGAAGTACAGCGCCTGCCAGCTCGACACGTCGAAGCCGGGCACGCCGGCTTCGGCCATCGTCGGCACGTCGGGCAGCTGCGCGCTGCGCTTGGCCGAAGTCACCGCCAGCGCCCTCACCTTGCCGCCCTTGATCTGCGGCAGCGCGACCGTCACGGTCTCGAAGCTCATCGGTACCTGTCCGCCCATGACGTCCTGGATGGCCGGCGCGCTTCCCTTGTAGGGCACGTGCGTGAGATCGGCGCCCGTCATCAGACGGAACACTTCGCCCGACAGATGCTGTGAGGTGCCCTGCCCTGCCGAGGCGAAGGTGATGTCGCCGGGTTTGGCCTTGGCGGCCGCGATGATTTCCTTGACCGACTTGGCCTGCGAGCCCGGGCCGACCAGCAGCACGTTGGAGATCTTGCCCAGCAGGATGGCCGGCGCGAAGTCGCGGTCGGCCTTGTAGGGCATCTTGGGCAGCAGCGAGGGATTGATCGCATGCGTGGCGATGGTGCCCAGCAGCATCGTGTAGCCGTCCGGCGCGGCCTTGGCCACGCTGTCCGCGCCCAGCACGCCACCGGCGCCGGCCTTGTTGTCGACCACGATGGTCTGCTTGAGCGAGACCTGCAGCCGCGCCGCGATTTCGCGCGCCAGCACGTCGGACGTGCCGCCCGGCGCGAAGGGGACGATCAGCTTCACCGGCTGGGTCGGCCAGTTGGTGGCCTCCGCGGCCTGCGCCGCCGTCCCCGTCAGGGCCGTTACACCCAGCACCACCGTCGCCGCCGCAGCGGCCAGGGCGCGCACGCGGCCCCGCATCACCGAATTCATGTCGCTTGTCTCCATCCATGACGGCACTCGGCCTTCGTCGACCTTGACGACGGTCCGATGCCCTCTTCTGATGAGGCAAA
This sequence comes from Mitsuaria sp. CC2, assembly GCF_048957715.1. Lineage (NCBI taxonomy): Bacteria > Pseudomonadati > Pseudomonadota > Betaproteobacteria > Burkholderiales > Sphaerotilaceae > Roseateles > Mitsuaria sp. CC2. The sequence goes on from NZ_JARVXN010000022.1 coordinate 177,309, forward strand.
TGGTATCGGTACCATCCACCGCGTCAAGATTGCGTTCATGAGGGATTCCACCGGGGTTCGCGCCGTCGGCGGACACCATGAGCGCTCACGCGCTGGCGCGCTGGACCAGCTCGAACCCGATGTCGACGTCCCGTCTGTCGACGCTGCCACCGGCGCGGTCGAGGATGAAGCGCGCCGCCTGCCGCCCGATGGCGAAGCCGTCGATGCGGACCGTGGTCAGGGCCGGTTCGAGGTCCCGGGCCAAGGCCAGGTCGCCGAAGCCGACGATCGCCAGATCCTCGGGAATCCGCAGACCGCGGGCCTGCGCTTCGATGACGACGCCCAGCGCCAGCGAATCGGAACTGCAGAACACCGCGTCGACGCCGTCCGGATGGGCGAGCAGCTCGGCCAGGCCGCGACGTCCGCTGCCCAGCGTGGTGGGGGTGGCCACCGTGGCCACCGGCACGTCGGCGATGCCGAGTTCCCCGGCCTGCTCCTGGAAGGCGCGGAAGCGCCGCATCGCGCGTTCGTCGCTGCCGCCCACGCCGGCCAGCCGCCGGTAACCGCGCTCGTGCAGGTAGGACGCGACCTTGCGGCCGACCTCCACGTGAGAGAACCCCACCAGCATGTCGATCGGATCCTCGCTCTGGTCCCAGGTCTCTACCACCGGCACGCCCGATGCGCGCAGACGGGTGCGGGCCTGCTCGGAATGGCTGGTGCCGGTGAGCACCAACCCGTCGGGACGGCGGCCGATCATCGCGTCCAGCCACGCGTCCTCGCGGGCGTTGTCGTAGCCGGTCTGGCCGAGCAGCACCTGGTAGCCGGCTTCGAACAGCGCTTCGGTCAGGCTCTGCACGGTGTCCAGGAACACCGGCCCGGCGATCGTCGGTACGGCCACGCCCACCATGCGGCTCTTCATCGACGACAGCGCGCCAGCGAGCAGGTTGGGCACGTAGCCGGTCTTGCGCACCGCCTCGGTCACGCGTTCGCGGACCTCCGGCGACACCTGCGCGGGGTTGTTGATGGCCCGCGAGGCGGTGATGGGCGCCACGCCGGCGATCTGCGCCACGTCGCGCAGCGTGACGGCGCCGCTGCCCTTGCGGCGACGGGGTCGGGGGAAGGTCTCGGTGTCAGACATATGGCGGTCGATTATGGGGGGCGATCACAGGGAAACAGGTCGGACGTGGCGTGCTGGACGGGGTCGGCCCCGGCCGCGCGCCCCACAGCCGTCGGCAGATTCCCTACACCGCGCTGCGGACCCCGCCCGACCCGTGGTACCGCTGTCTCCTCCTGTTGGTAACGAGTCGTGAGAACGAAGATTCATCAATCGCAAACAGGGGCTCCCATGAACACGATCTCGAAGCAAGCCGGCAAGTTCAAGCACATCGCCATCGGCCTCGGCCTGGCGCTGTCGGCCGCGACGGCCGCCAACGCCGTCACCGCGCAGAACACCTTCCAGGTGACCGCGACGATCACGAGCTCCTGCACCGTGTCCGGCTCCGCCCTGAACTTCGGCAGCGCGATCGATCCCCTGACGGTCGGCGTGCCGCTGGACGCCTCGTCCACGCTGACGGTCACCTGCTCCAACACGACGCCGTACGCGGTGTCGCTGAACGCCGGCACCAACGCGGGCGGTGCCTCCAACTTCACGTCGCGCACGATGAAGAGCGGCGCCAACACCCTGGGCTACCAGCTCTACCTGGATTCGGGCCGCACGACGGTCTTCGGCGACGGCACCGCCAGCTCCAGCACCAAGAGCGGCACCGGCTCCGGCAGCGCCCAGTCGATCAGCGTCTACGGCCGCGTGCCGACCCTGGCCGGCGTGGTCCCGGGCTCGTACACCGACACCGTGACCGTCACGATCACCTACTGATCCCAGCAGGCGCCCCCCGCCCCCCCCCCGGGAAGCTCCGTTCACGCCCGCAAGGGCGCCCGGAGCTTTCTTCTTTTCTTCTCTTCGTAGGACATGTCGTCCGCGGCTTCGAGCAGGCGCTCGTAGCGGGTCCCGCCGTCGCCGACGGCATAGCCGATGGACGCTCCGACGCTGACCGTGCCGCCCTCGATCGCGATGGGCTCGATCAGCGCCTGCAGCAGGCGCTGGCGGATCTGCGCCAGCCGGAACTCGTCGGGCGCGCCGGCCAGCAGCAGCACGAACTCGTCGCCGCCGACCCGGGCGGCAACGTCGCCGTCCCGGCATTGCGCCCGCAGGCGCTGACCGACGGCACGCAGGACGGCATCGCCGGCCGCGTGGCCGTGGCGATCGTTGACCGGCTTGAAGTCGTCGAGGTCGAAGACCAGCACGCTGATCGGCTGGCCGGCGAGTTCCCGCGCCCGGCGCTCCAGCGAGCGCCGGTTGGCCAGGCCCGTGAGCTGGTCGGTGTCGGCCGTCGTGGCCAGGTGCGTCATGTCGCGGTCGCTCGCGCGAACCAGGCGACTCGCGTAGACGAACGTCCCGAGCGTGAAGGCGATGAACAGCGCCGCGAGCACCAGCGCCGATCGCTTGACCGATTCGAGTCCGCGCTCCTGCCCGGCCTGACGGGCCGCGAGAAGGGAGCGCTCGGCGCCCTCCATGGTGTCGAGCAACTGGCGCAACCGCTTCGACGAATCGCTGGTGATGCGCGCGTCCAGACCGTTGCGCAAGGACTCCACGCCATCTCGTTCCCCGATCACGGCGGAGGCCAGGTACCAGCCGGTGATTTCAAGGGTCTCGGACCGCACCTCGGTGGCCACACCCACCTGCGTCGGGTTGTCCTGGACCAGCATTTCCAGCTTGTCGGCCGTCTGCCGTGCGTCCACCGCCGCGCCGCGCAGGCGTTGCAGCGCTTCGGACTGCGGCACCAGCACGAAGTTGCGCAGCGCGACGCCGCCGCGCAACAGACCGGCGCGCAGCTGGTTCAACTGGTCGAGGACTTCATGGGTGTGGGCGACCAGGTCGTTCGCGTCGCCGTAGCGGCGGGCGCTGTCGACCAGCACGCCGGCGGCGCCGATCACCAGGACCAGCGCCACCGCCTGCGACAGCTGCAGGACGCGCGCGATGCGCCGGAGCAAGGGATTGGAGACGGTCGGCAAAAGCGTGGGGCCGCTGCGGGAATCGGCGCATCCTAGCGTTTTCCGGAAGCCAGAAAGCAGAACGCCCGCTTGCGGCGGGCGTTTGCTGAAGGATCGAGTCCCGGAGGACTTCCTACCATTTCTGG